>JAHBWQ010000058.1 GCA_019636915.1 Nitrospira sp.
TATGAAAGGAGATCCACGATGAACCTGTATCGAGAGCTCGCAGCAGCCTTGAATCAGCTTCTTCACGGTCACATCGCGGTCCGCATCACCGTGGACTCCTCCCTCGTGAGATGTGATCGAATATTCGGATATCTTGGTATGACTCCATAGAGAGAAACTCAAAGAGGCTAATCGCCGCGCGGCTGACCGCCGCGCGCCCGACCATGCCCGACGGCGTGGTCATGACGATCGGTCGCGGTTTTCTCTATAGTCTCAAGTTGGTCAATCATAATTTACTAGAACAATTAACTATAAATAATGGATAACTATGCTTTACCCTTTTAAAGCTTCAACACGTCTGGTAAAGTATTATTTACCATGGCTCACTTACTGTGGGGACATGTCTATTATAAGGATCACTTCGCCGGCACCCTGCGCCAGGAACCGGGGGACCGGACGTCGTTTACCTACCATGACAGCTACCTGTCATCAGGTCAGCCGTCCATCGCCCATACCCTTCCTCTTCAGGCAGCGCCGTTCCTCTCGGAGTCCGGCCTGCCGCCATTTTTTGACAATCTGGTCGCCGAAGGCTGGCTGGAAGAAGCACAGACACGCCTACTGGCCAAGCGCCGGGCCTCCCGTTTTGAATTGCTGCTGGCCTTCGGTCAGGACTGCGCGGGCGCCGTCGCCGTGATCGATCCGGAACCGCAGGAGCGCGGCATCATCACACCCGACAATCCTATGGACAGGGCGGTCATGGCCGGGCGGGCCTCGCTCTCGGGTATCCAGCCCAAGCTGGCCCTGATCGAGCAGGATGGAACCTTCCGTCCGGCGCGCGCGCGCGAATTGAGCACACATATCGGAAAGTTTCCATCGCCGCGTCATGAGGATCTGACCGCCAATGAATGCCTGACGACCATGGCGCTCAAGGCGCTGCTACCCGACGACACGATTGTTGATTTGCACATGGGAACGATAGAGGGCTTGACCGAGCAGGCGCTCATCATCACGCGTTTTGACCGGACGGCGGACGGGCAACGGATCCATTTCGAGGAGTTTACCCAGCTGCTGGGGTACCCTTCCGACGCCAAGTATGGCGGAAGCCACAAACGCATGGCGGATTTTATCCGCGAGACACCAGGTTGCTTGCCCGCTGAAATCTATAGGCTCTACCTGCGGATTCTGGCCGGGCTCCTGCTCGGCAATACCGACATGCATCTGAAGAACTTCGCCATGCTTCATACGGATGCCGGATTGCGGTTATCACCCGCTTATGACGCCGTCTCCGCGGCGTTATACGGGTACAAGACCATCGCCCTCTCGATCGGCGGAGCCGACAACATCCCATTGGGGAGCCTAAAGCCGCAGACACTGATCAAGCTGGGGCAGGAATTTGGATTGTCGGCGGCGGCCATCGCGATGGCCGCAGACCAGCTCGAGAAGCGTCGGCAAGCCGCCCGCGCAGCCTTGATGAAAGGCAGGATTGGGAGCCCGTCATTAAAGAATGACATTCTCACCCACATGGACACACGATGGAACGGAACCTTCGCCTTGATTGGCAAGACCTTGTCGAAGAAGCGGTAACGCGTCGCAAGGAACAGAAACTCAGCCAGAAGAAGCTGGCCGTGCTGGCGGGTGTCAGTGGCCCGACCGTCAACGACTTCGAGCAGCAACGGACGACCATCACGTTGGAATCCGCCCTGAAAATCCTCAGATGCCTGGGGATGGCCTAAAGGAAGCCGTTTCCGGGTTGTGCCGGAGCCGCTTCATCGGTGGTCAATGAGCAAGTCGGACGACGCGTACCCGGCTGATGTTTTCACGCGTCCCCCGCTTCGTCCGGATAAGAGTCTGCGACACGGTTTGAAGCAGGACGCAACGTTCTCTCCCGCTGCGACGCTCCAGTTCAGAGGCTGACATCCGTTTCATGTCATCCTCCACTTGTTCAGGCTGCGACTGCCGCGGCCTTTCAGGCCGCCCGTCCAAGCAGCATTGTCTCAAAGCCGTGTCTGCTTTCTGCCCCACCGCCACCAGTCTGCCGCTTCGGCCATACCTCCAAGAAAGATTGTCTCGAATGGGCGGTACCCGCCGCGAAGCAGCGTGCCGAGGATGAATGCTTCATGAAGCTCATGTGCGCAGCGACGCTGGATGACGTCTCACCACGTCCGGCAATCGATCATGTTTCCGGTGTTGCACCGGCGGACGTAACCCGCCCCGGCATGACCGCGCGACGCCCGCCACCTATCGGTCGTGGCATGCGGCTCGCGTTCCGTCCCGCCGGCAACGCCCGCCTTCTCCTCTCCTTTTTCCTTCGGGGTGGTTTTGCTCCTGAACTCTCCGCGACGGAGCCAAACCACCTTCAAAAGGATAGGAAGATGCAACACCAGAACACCTATATTCCCCGCTTCAGGATCTCGCTTGTCCGCGAAACTCGCGGAACCTACACAGAGCAGAAGCTTTCATCGTCGGCGGACGCCGACCGGCTCCTGCGGCCTATGCTTCAGGATCTCGACCGGGAGCATTTCATCGTCATCGGGTTGGACGCGAAGAATGCCGTCATCGGCATGAATACCGTCTCGATCGGCTCCCTCACCCTGGCGATCGTCTACCCGCGCGAGGTGTGCAAGCCCCTCATCCTCATGAATGCCGCTGGATTCATCTGTCGGGTAAGGATGCGGTCTTTTGACCGCATCCTCCCCTAAGAACCGGACATGATGGTTTCCGCTCATCCGGCTCAAGCCATTGCGAAGCCCGGCGGTCAAGCCGAGCCGAACGATCACGACGGAGGAGATGGAGGATGGGGCCGTCGACGTGAGTGTCGCGTCGCTGATCGACGGCCGTGGAAGTACGGACGCCAACTCGGATCGTAGGGATTCGCCTTCGCCCGAATTTTGAGATGCCTGCGGATCGCGGTCTTATTGGCACAGACCAACGGCAACCACTCCACACGGCCCTCCGGTGTCCGATCTCCCACGTCTGCCGCAAAGCGCCAGCGTCGCCCGTCGACCGGATGCCAGTATCGATGCAGCACCCAATCGGCAGTCTTGTCCTGATGCCTGCGGCGCGCCCATCGCCAGAGACGATGCCAAAGCACATGATCGATCTTCCGGAACGTGCGCGTCGCCACGATATGCCGGTGATACATCACCCACCCGAGGAGCACTCGGTTCAGGGTGTAGATCAGCTCGGCTTGTGACGCCGCCTTGTTCACCCGGATGATCGTGCGCACCTTCTCGAGGAACGCGTGGACGTTCCGTCGCGAAGGAGTGACCAGCAACTTGCCGTGGTACTTGCGCAGGTGCTGGCCCAGGAAGGCGAATCCTTCGTCGATATGGGAGATACGGGTCTTCTCCGACGAGAGCTTCAGCCCTCGGACGGATAAGAACCGTTCCACCAGTGGCCGGACTTCATACTCGAGGACCTCTCGCGAGGCTCCCGTGATGATGAAGTCATCGGCATATCGCACGAGGTTGACCTTGGAGTTGTACTTCCCACGCCCGCGCCCGAGGTCTTTCCGAGGAAAGGCCCGTTGCAACGCGCGTTCAAGTCCATCCAAGGTCATGTTCGCGAGGACCGGCGAGATGACGCCGCCTTGCGGCGTGCCCTCGTCCGTTGCGAACCAGGTTCGCCGCTCGACGTAGCCGGCGGTGAGCCAGCCCCGCAAGATGGTCGTATCCGTCGGAATATGGTCGAGCAACCACGCGTGGCTGATCGTATCGAAGCAGCTCACGATGTCGCCTTCCAATACCCACGCCGGTGCACTCTTGCGGGAGAGCAGCTTAAACGCTTGCTCGATCGCGTCCGCCGTCGATCGCATCGGTCGAAAGCCGTAGGAGTGGTGATCCGCTGTGGTTTCCGCGATCGGATCGAGCGCCAACAGGTACAACGCCTGCATCGCCCGATCGTGCATCGTCGGAATCCCAAGTGGCCGCCACTTCCGGTTCGCCTTCGGGATATAGACGCGTCGCAGCGGTTGCGGCTGGTAGCCGCGCCGTCGAAGCGATCCGATCGCCCGTGTCTTGGCCTCAGGGGATCGCCACACGGCCCCGTCGATCCCCGAGGTCTCTTTGCCTGCATTCTCCGTCACTCGCTTCACGGCCAAGGCTCGGCCAGCGAAGGAGTGGGTGAGCAACCATTGCAGGGCTTTCGCCCGGCCATGGCGGCCCTCCCGTGTTGCCTTGACGATACGCGCTTGCAGCCGTCGCACGTCGCGTTCGCAGTGTCGCCAGTTGATCTGATGCCACTGCGGTGCGTCGCTGGAGAGTGCACACGCGGCTTGCGCTGCGTTCATTTGCCATTCCCTCCCAAGACGGTTCTCCCAGCTCTCTCGTCACGAACGACCAACTGGAAGTGGGCCTGCTTTCGCAGTAGCGTGATGGCGCTGATTTCAGCGCCTCGCCTATCCGCTCGATTACAGAGCGGCCTTTGCTTTTTCCAGTCTCCTCTGCCCGCTGCCTCGTCAGCGTCCCTTGCGGGCACGCCTGCTCCCTCGGGGAAGCGAGACATCGGGTTTACCGTGTTCCGCGTCGATGACACGAGTGGGGAAGTCCCTGCCACTACACCGGCGGTCTTGCGGGTCCGTGTGCTCTGAGCACGCGGGCAGAGCAACCGACCGCGATACCATTTTGGCCTGAGCCTCTCAGCATCTTTGGCTCGACTGATTTTGACGGTGCCTGTCCGGCAGTTCACATTCGTTGGACCTACCACCCAGCCTAGCCCCTGTGCCGTCTGATGCTGGCCGCACCGACGGCTCCCTCACGGTCGCCGCCGCGCCCTGACGGGCGAGGGTACGTTGTCTCGGTAGCTTCAGACCCGACCGTTACCAGTCACGCCTGTACCGATAGGCTACTGCGCACGGAAGCGCAGGTTCGCTGACGGTGTTTCCTTTCGTCTCGAACAATCATCAACGCGACTTCACGTCGCACGTACACACAACCACCCGTCAGGGGATCAAACGCCCAGCAGCGAGGACCGGCAACTCACGACCCGCTTGAAGCAAGCCGCCGACATCATCGGCATCAGAATGCTGGACCACGTCATCATCGGCGAATCCGGCTATTACAGCTTCGCCGACAACGGGTGCCTGTTATGATCGAATACAAAAATTCATAAAGCAGATGGATCGAGCCATAACGATGTCTCTCAACGAAGAAAGAGTTTTTCGTTGAGGCAAGGCGGCTCGCACCAACCTGTCGCCGTAATCCCCTATTTCTTGGGGGATTGATCGATAAACTGAACAGTCGTAAACCGCGCGGAAAGCCAACTGGCCCACTTTGCCGCCTTCCGCATGAGACCTCTTCGGTAGCGAGCATTGTGTGAAGGGGTGCGTGAGTGGTAATTGGCGACGCGCGTCCAGAGGTCCCCTCGATCATGGAGGATATGGGATCGCAATCGCCATGCGGCCAATTCGTAGGGATAGCAGCCTGCTTGCTCAACATCCGCCACCGTAATGCCGTAAGGCTCCAAGTGGTGCAGATAGGACGTGTTGAACTGCATGGGGCCGATATCATAAGTACCGTTGGTGTTTCTTATCCATTGCCCCGGCTTGCCCCCTTCTTTCTCCGCCACTGCCAGGACAATGTTGGCCGGGACTTCGTACTTCACCGCCGCCACGATCGAGCAGACGACTCGTTCCTGATCCTGAGGAGGCAGATCTGCAACCATTATGACCAGCCTCAGCGCACCAGCGGACAGGCCGCTAAAAATGCGGGGCCGCCGCCAAACATCTGAGCCGCATGGTATTTGGCTAACGATGAGGCGCACTCGGCGGGAGCGGACCCAATCGCGGACAGACAGAGCATGGCCTCGCAGGCGTCACGAGCGGTCCCGGTGAGCAGCGACAAGGCTCCACTAATCGGACCCATTCCAGGGGGCAACGGTGTGGCTCCTGGTAAGGTTGGGGCGCTAGGTGTGGTCGGTGGAGGAGCACTTAGACCTTCCGCGTCGACCGTTGAGGTGCTGAGACAGAGGAACAAAAGACTGAGCGCCAATACGAACACACGTGTGGACTGGATGGTCATGCTTTTCCTCCTTTCGGCCCAGTGAACGGCTCTTTCCGATCTCGAAACGCGGCGATTTCTTCTTTCGGATCAAACGCCGTGTCGTCGGTCTTGCCCTTCGACAAGCTCTCCCCGCCGAATGTGGGTTCCGGTGACGGCGATACTGTGTTCGCATCGCTTCTGGCGACACTCGGATAGGAGCGGCCAGTGAATTGGGGGCCTGGGCTCACGCCATCCATGGCGGCCGCTAAGGGCATGCTCCCGGCGGGACTTCCGCGTGGCGGAGAACTATTGGGGCCACCTCCGCTCGGGCCACTTCCACTTGGTCCACCGCTTGGGCCCGTGATCATATGTGTTGGGGGAGGCGCACTCCCACTTCCGTTCGAGACGGCTTGCATCAGGGCTTGCGACCCGACCGTTCCACCCGCCATGCCTGCACGCGCCATGTTCGTTGCGAGTCCAACACCAGCGGCCATCGCCGCCGCAGTGCCGATCGCTGAGACTAACGACACGCCCGACCCCAGCGCCCCTACCCCACCACCCATCGCCAGTCCGCCCAGTAAGGGTGGGATCTTGTTCACCAGCCCCAGCAGAATAATAGCGGCGACCATCAACACGGCCATTTCCTTGACACTCACTTGGCTGCTCATATTCACGTAATACAGATTGATGAAGGAGAAGCCAATGCCCACCACCAACACCATTCCCGCCATTTGTGCACCCATCGATAGGGCGGTTCGGTAGTAGTTGACCGCCATATCGGAGGTCCATCGCGACCCGCCGAATCCCAGGAAGAAGATTCCGGCGTAGGCCAAGATCCACCCGCTCACCAACAGCACCAACATGTTGATGGCGATGAGGGCCACCACAATGAGAATGATGAGGCACACGACAAAACCAACCGCGCTATCGACCGGCTGCCAGACCGATGATTGCGTCATGACCCGATCGAGCAATTGAAACCCAATATCCGCCAGTGTGGACGGATAGACACTCGGACCCAACCCGCTAGCACTCCCCGCGAGTTGGCGCATTGAATTCATGATCTGCACCGCGAAGGTCGGACCATTCGTCAGCAGCCACCAGAAGAACCCCGTCATCAACGTAAAGAACAGGAACTCCCCGAGAAACTCCCCGATCTCCGCACGGCGCAGCGCCAATTGCCCCATCGTCCAGACCAAGGAGATCGTGGCGAGCGTCCAAAAGAGCCAGGAGGCTCGCGCGGTAATGTAGGCTGCCCAGCCTGCCGCGCTGGTCTGAAAACTTTGGAGGGCGATATCGAGAAGACCTGTAGAGTTGATGGCGGCCTGGGCTTCACCGGGCCAGCCCAACAAGGCGAGCACCACGCCTATGATCGTGCGTCGCACAAGGTACGAGAACCGGTGCCCTCTGGTCGCGCACCAACGCGTGTCTCGCGTGGAGATTCGGAACGTCCTCATTTTCCCCTGAAGATATCGCTCACCGCTTGTTGCGCATTGACACAATTCGGCGTCGAGGCGAGTTGGCCAGGATTGTTATGACATTTCGTGACCATCGCCGTCCGTTCCTCCTCGTGACTCTTGTACCACTCGACCGTTTGCACAGGATCGAGCGCCTCCTGCTTACACCCGGTCAACCCAATGGCTCCGCTCACGACCACGCCGAAGACAATGGGATAAAGATTCCAGCCAAGACCCGTTCGGTGTTGAGAACACGTGCTCACCCTCATAGAAGCTCCATGTCGTTCTTGTTGGGAGTCACCAGGCGCGCCGGGGGCTTGGTTGAAACGTACCCTGACGAAACGTTCGACTCGCGGCCATTTGCATCGCTTCCCGATCCGCCTGCGCCTGGTGGTGGGTCGCCTCCATATTCTGTTGCGCCAAGAGCGCGGCCCGAATCTGCATCAATTGATTGGCTCCCTCACTCGTCAGCATATTGTTGTGTTGCATGACCTCGGCTTGTCCATTCGATGTTTGGGCGGCCAGTTGGAGCCGCTTCAACCGTCGCGCATCGCCATTCAGCGTGTCGTACTGGCGTTCCAATCCCCGGAACAGGGCCTCGATCGATTTCTTTTGCGATTGGGCCCCGATGACCTCGTTCTCTAAGATCAGGCCCCATTGACTTGGGGAGCAGCCCGGCTCTTTGAAACACTGCGCATTGCGATACCACGCCATGTCGTGGAAGTTGCCGGTAAAGCCGGCCACGGTTCCATAGAGCTGCCGGTAGAACGAGACGGTATCAATCATGTAGCGCAGATCGTTCATCGTCTCCTGCGCGTTGTCCCAGATGAACAAGCCAGGGTTCATCGTGTTTTGCAGCATATTGATGTATTGCTGGAGCTGCAGCCGGTATTGCTCGATTTGCTTCAGTTGCTGAGCCATGTTCGAGATCGCTCCCGTCACCGACGGAGCCAGCACCGCGCCGTCGAAGGTGGGAATGCCACTGCCATAGCTCGGTGTCCACGGAGCCAGTAACACGACCGATAAGACGAGGCCTGTAAGACGGGATGTGATGTTGCTCATGACGTCTCCTTTTCTGCGTAATCGAACTCTTGGTACGGGTTCGGCAACACGAGGTCTTTGACGACCACGACGTTAAAGCGATACCCGGGACGGATGGTCAACTCAGGCGCGATGCTCAGATTCTTGGCGATGAGCTGCGCCGTGACTTGTCCCAATTGCTGGCCGAGGGCTTGGCTCATGGCGGTCCCGGCATTGTATTGGGGAATGCCGACTTGACCGGGAATGCCAGCCCCTTGCGCTTGTTGCTGACTGAACGTGACGCCTGCCGTGACGGCCGACATCAAGAGAGCGGATCCAAACAGTCTCATATAATGGTTATTGACCAGATCGGTGAGGCCGGATGCCCCGGAACCGGTTGCTCCTGGCATGGCGCCGATATCGAGCGTTTTTCCGTCGGGATACCCTAAGCGTTGCCACACCACCAGCAAGGCTTTCTGCCCGTACCCCACATCGCTCGAATAGGTGCCGATGAGTTTGGTGCCCTGTGGAATGAGCAACTGGGTCTTCGTGGGCGTATCGTACACATGCTGCGACACTTGCGCGATGATCTGACCTGGCAATGAGGAATCGATTTCGGACATCATGAGCGCTGGGAGCACATCCCCGGCTTGAATCACGAATGGCGCACGAGGCGGAAGCTGTGTTCCCTCGTGCTTCCACCGATCTCCTCCCGCCGAGTGTGCTGAAGTCACGGTCCCACTGGGAGCGCTGAGTTTGGCCGTCGATGACGACTCCGATCCTCCGTCAAAGGGGCCCAGCATCCCGGCTTGCCGCAGTTGCGTGAGTTGCGCCTGATACGCCTTCGTGGGGTCGTCACTCCGCGCTGCATCAGCCACCTGTTGTTTGACTTCAGCTAGGCGATTGCGCTGGTCGCTGGACGACACAGGCTCCGGCTTGCTCTCGATCGTCGGTGCAGGTTTCTCGCTCCGCACAAGCGAAAAGGTGACGGTGGAGGGCGCTTTGAGCGCGTCCTGCAGCTGTTGAATCTTGGCGAGTCTGATCGCGTCCCGCTCCTCACTCGAGGCGGTTCTCGACAGCGGTTTGCCGGTGACCAGCTGGAGTCCTCCGGCTCGATTCGGCACCGGTGGCGCCTCGAGATCGTCAGGCCGTGCGATCAAGATATCCGCTTTGACTTGTCCATCCGCCTCGAGACGTCCCGCCCCGACCAGTGTAGTCTCTGGCTGCGTGAGCTCGTTGCGCATGAGAGGCTTCGAGGGCGCGGGCGGGATCACGCCCCCCAGGTGCGATCCCGCGATCCGATCGGCGAGCGCCAGCGTCCCTCCGCCTTGGCTCTGCTGATGCGGCCCTGAAGTGGATTTCAACATCTGCGCCTGTTGCTGGGCCCGATCACTCGCCACCATCGCCACGACGAGCGCGACCACCGCGATCAACCCAATCCCGAGATAGAGCGGAAGTTTATTGGCGCGACGGACTCCGGCTCCGGGTGCGAGTGATCCCGGCGACCGCTCCGGAGACATCTGCGAATTGGTGGAGGGACTCACGTTCCGTTACTCCTTCCGCACCCAGGCCCCCGCCTGTGCGATCGCCTGCTCATCCATGAGATAGGCCCGGCTTAACGACTGCGATCCGATGAAGACGGTGACACGGTACAGGCGAGGTTCGAACGGACCATCGACCACATAGCCAAACGGGATGCCCTCTTTTTTATTCACGACTGGGTCGAGTGGTGTCGGCCTGTCGTCCCTGGTGGTGAGGGTCGTTCGTGTGTTCACGCGAGACTCCATCACCCCGTATCCTTTCCGCCGTAACGCCTCGATCAGCGCGAGGCCGTAGGCGTCGGTGGCGGGATGGGTCAACGCGAGACGGGTATGGGCGGGAGAGTACAGGGCCTCCATTCTCGTGACCGTCTCCTGGGCTAGCCATTCCGGCATCTGTGGCGGAACAGTTCCACTCACCAGATAGCCATAGGGAGACGGACCGACACAGCCAGCGAGCAGGAGTCCGATTCCGAGAACGAGAACCAGCCATGGCCTCATCATTTCCTCCGTTGGATCGTCACTCGATCTTGATTCGATCCGACCCCTGCGACCAACACGGCTTTCTCAAAGACGGTATCGACGATATAGCGCCGATCTTGCAGACTGTAGTTCACCATCACTTCCTCAGCATCGGTGAACAGCCCGCCTTCTTTGCGGATGATCAAGAGAATCGGGGCTTCGGTCTGTGCGATCGACGGCGGCATTTCGATGACGGTCCTGGCGCCATCGTTATAGACCCGGACGGGTTTCCAGGCGGCGTGACCAGCCACGTCGTACTCGAACGACAGCTTGGGCAGATAGTCACTCGTCTGTGGAATCGTCTTCTCTTTGATCTCCCGTTGCTGACGCGCTTTCAGCATCTCGAACTTCACCGCCGAGTCTTCGGGATAGCTGAATGCGACTTGTGGCATGTAGCGTGTCTTATGGGACCGCAGCCGCAGATAATAGGCGCGACGATTGGTCGCGACGACCAACGAGGTTTCCAGTCCCACTTCACGTGGTTTGATGATCACGTGCTGGACTTCGTCCGCGCCGCTCCCGGTCAGCGCCGGTTCGATCGACCACCGCACGTTGTCACCGACATTGACCGAGTTCACGTGTTCCCCCGGTTGCAAGGCGACATCGCAGACATGCAGCGGCGCACACACGATGCTGATCTGGTTCACGCCGTAGGGAAACGTGATGAACCCATTGGCTCCTGCCACCGGCGCACTGCCTGATGTCGTGCTCTGTTCGCCATAGGCGAGTCCCGCTTGTTCTTGCGGCGTGAGAGACGGATTGGAGCCGGACAGCACCTCCTCGACGCTCGGGTCACTCACGGCCCAGGCGTAAAATGGCAGCAGCACGAGCACCAGACACAAAACAATGTTTCTCATTCGGTTCCTCACTCCTCACAGTTGTTTGGACCAGGAGAAATCACGCACATAGACCGAGAGCGGATTGCGTCGGAGCTCATCCTCTGTCACCGTCGCAGACGGTTCGGCTCGATAGATTGTGACGAGCGCCCGCATCGGGACCGGCTGGGTTTTGACTTCCCCCTTGCGGTCCCACACCGATTCCAGCCAGGTGACTTCCCAGGTGTCTGCGGTTTGCGGGAGGACTGTAGAAATATCCACCGTGACCGTCTCCTTCTCCGCTCGCGTGAACGGATTCGAGTTCTCGGTGCCGTTCATCCATTGGTTCATTTTGCTGGTCGCCGGATCCTGTTCGCTCAACATTGCATAGACCTGATACACCGCTTTGCGCTGGAGGGCGGCATCAACCGTCACCAGTCGCGCATTGGCGATAAATTCACCAATGGTGGCCGCCAGCACGCGCGGATCGGCTTGGCTCGCCATTTCCACCGGCCCAATCGCCGTCGCATGACCGTGTGGATCGACATGGTAGAGAAAGGGAATGAATTTTGATTGGCTCCCGACATAGACGATCCCGCCCACCGAGGCCAGAGCAATGAGCAAACAGAGGATCGCGATCAGCTCCCAGGATCGCCGGGACGCCACCTGTGCCTGCATCAGATCGTTCCAAGTGCGTCGCGCGGAGAGATAGGGATTCGGACTCTCCCCGGTTCGCCGTCCACCCTCTACCGGAACCTGCGACTGCCGTTCGTTCTTCGAGGCCCGCTCCCCTCCCAATAGATACTTCACGTCCTTCCAGGCTTCGACCAGGTGGCTCATGTTGTGACCTCTTCACAGCGTCCGTACTCACGCAGCGTGAGCCCACGGCTCGCCAGCCATTCGTCCGTCCAGCCCTCGCCATACTTGGCTTCCAGCGCACGGATCTCCGCGATGGACTCTTTATCCGACGCGCCGACGAAGGCGAGGGCCAAGGGTCCTAATGCGAGATCGTAGAGCCGATGGCCATATTCGGAACTGTAGTAATACTGGCGCTTCGGGATAGCCGTGGCCAAGATCTCGATTTGCCGCGAGTTCAGTCCCATTCGACGATAGAGCGCCGACGTGTCTTCATCGCGCGCGAAGACGTTGGGCAAGAAGATCTTGGTCGCCGTGGATTCCACGATCACATCCAAAATGCCGGAGTTCGCCGCGTCAGTGAGACTCTGTGTCGCCAGCACTACGAGGCAGTTGGCCTTGCGCAGGACTTTCAACCATTCCCGAATCTTGTCTCGGATCACCGGATGCCCCAGCATCAACCAGGCTTCATCCACGATGATGGCGCTGGGCTGACCCCGCAAGCTCCGTTCAATCCGGCGAAAGAGATAGAGAATGGTCGGGAGGGCGTACTTATCTCCAAGCCCCATCAGCTCCTCGATTTCAAACACGGTGAAATCCGCGAGCGCGAGCCCATCCCGTTCGGCATCGAGCAGATGGCCCAAGGCCCCGCTCACGGTGTATTGCTTGAGCGCTTCGCGGATCTCTTCGTCCTGCACCATATTCACGAAATCGGAGAGCGAGGCCGGCGGTTGGTTCAGTCCATTGCTGTGGTCATGACTCAACGCATTGGCGTGCAGCGCCATGACCGTTTCCGCAATGGCGTTGCGCTGGATCGGCGTGGTCTTCACGCCGTTCAGGGCGAGCATGGTATCGATCCACTCCAACGCCCAGGCCCGATCCCCTTTCGTCTCCAGAAACTGGAGGGGACAAAAGGCCAACTCGTTCGAATCTCCCGCTACAGTAAAGTGCAAGCCGCTGGTGCCCTTTGTGGCCGCGTGAATCCCTGCCGATAACGGATACATCGACAGGCCCTTATCGAAGACAAAGACGGACATGCCGGCATACCGGCGCAGTTGCGCGGCGAGCATCCCTAAGTGAGTCGATTTGCCTGAGCCAGTCGGGCCGAGCATCAACGTATGGCCGACATCGCGCACATGGAGATTCAGACGAAACGGGGTGGCACCATGCGTGACGCACTGCATCAACGGAGGAGCGTTCGGCGGATACATAGGACAGGGCGCGGTGGCGCTGCCGGTCCAGATCGTACTGGTCGGCAGGAGATCCGCCAGGTTCATGGTGTTCAACGGCGGACGCCGGACGTTTTCGACGCCATGTCCCGGCAAGCTGCCCAAGAAGGCGTCCATCGTATTGAGCGTTTCGATCCGCGCGGCAAATCCCAACTGATGGATCACCTTTTCGATGTGTCGCGCCGACCGTTCCAATTCCGATCGGTCCTCATCCATGAGGACCACGACACTCGTGTAGTACCCCATCCCGATCAACCCACTGTTCACTTCCCCAATCGCGGCCTCCGCATCGTCGACCATCGCCAACGCATCCTGGTCCAACGGTCCCGTCTGCGAGTTGGTGATTTGATCGAGAAACCCCCGGACTTTCTGCTTCCATTTCCGTCGATAGCGCGTCAACTCTCGCACGGCTTCGTGTTGATCCATGAAGATAAAGCGGGACGACCAGCGGTACTCAATGGGCAACTCCCCGAGCGCCGTCAGGATGCCTGGGGTGCTGTCTAAGGGAAAGCCTTCGATCGCCACCACCTGAATGTACTGACGGCCGATTTTCGGAATGACGCCCGTCCACAATTCTTGTCCGCCGATCACGGCATCGAGATACATCGGATGTGAAGGTAAGAGGACCGGCTGATTCACGCCGGTCACGCACCGTTGCACCCACCGCAGGAATTCGTCATGGGTCACGGTCGACCCATCTTCGAGGATAAGGGATTGTCCGCGCAGGCGTTGCAGCCGAAAGACCGACGACAACCGGGATTCAAATGACGCGCAGTCCCGTGTGAATTGCTCCATCAGTCCGTTCGTGCGGTCGTGGGCGCTGACTTCCGCCTGGTCATCGTCGAACATCAACTCCACGAACTTGCGTTGCGCGACCAACGGCGGCAAATACGTGAGGGTCACGACAAAATAGCCGTCGTACATGGCTCCCAATCCTTCAAAGAGCCGCCGCCGTTCTTCGTCCAACGCGGCGGTCAGCGCATCGGGGAAATGGGAGAGGCTGAGCGCGGCATAGTCAGCCGCCCGCCGCCGCACCGCGTCCACATGCACCATCCACCCCTTCCCCAACGGACTCAAGGCTTGATTGATCCGAAACGACACCGCTTCGCGTTGGGGTTCCGTACTGCTGGCCTGATCGTCTCCGCTATAGATCCAGGCCGCCATGAGCGAGCCGTTTTTCCCGACGATCACGCCGTCCTCGACCATCGCCGCGTAGATCAAGAGATCCGAGAGGCCCGCGTCCTGTGAGCGATGCTTCTTCAACGTCACCTGTGCGTCAGCTTCCCGAACACGGTGGATCAGCAGAAATAAGAAGGCGAGACCCAACAGCGCAATCAGGACGGTCAGCGTCACCATCATGAATACTGGTTCCCTTGCCTCGTGCTGTTGACCCTCCACGGGGTGCTACGGGCGGGATAGTAGGGTTTGTAGATCAACTGACGCAGATAGACGTGCCGCAACTTCGGATCGGCTTTGGCCATGAGTCGAAGGAGATAGAGCATGAAGAACCACAGACTCACACCGACGATCCCAGCCCGCAGCTCTTGCGCGGTGAAGACTAGCGCGAACGCGACTGCGCCACAAAAGAGCACCAGTTCGCGGTCCCCGCCCAAGAACAGATTGTCGCGGTGCATGACGCGACGAATGGGGATCTTGCGGAGCGCCATGGTTAGCTCCGCCTCACCGGTTCAGGATGAGCCGCTGCCACCAGCGCCTTTTCCTCCCCGCTCCATGCAATCTCGGCCCCAGCGGCGAAGAGCGTCGTCAGCACGTTTTGTGCTCCCACGAGGATGGCGATCAACAACACGAGAAAGACCATCATGCGCAAAAACCCGGTCAATTCGCCGCCGAAGATCAACACCCCCGCGGCGCCCACAATCCCGATCAAGGAGAGGGTAAAGGCGACTGGTCCGGTGATCGACGCACGCAACCGGGTCAAGGCGGATTCGTAGGGGAGCCCTCCTCCGGCCGTGCCAGCCGCGTAGGCTTCAGGCGGCATGGTGATCACGCACAGCGTCAGTAGGAGGCCCAAGCCCCATAGATAGTGTTTCCAGTGCGATGCAGTGCTCATTGATGGTGCTCCTTCGGTTCAATCAGTGACCTGGTGATGTACTGTCCGTCCTCATAGCCTTGGACTTCGAGAATGTCTTCGACGCGGCGCCCGTCCGCACAGCGCGCGATGTGCACGACGACTTGCACCGCTTCGGCGATCAGCGGTTCGATGGGTTTGGGATAGTCCTGATTCATGCTGATATACAGCGCCAGTTTCGAGAGCCCGGCTCTGGCATGGTTCGCATGCAAGGTCGCAATGCCCCCTTCATGTCCACTGTTCCACGCCATCAGGAGATCCAAGGCTTCTGGCCCTCGGACTTCGCCGACTAAGATGGTGTCGGGCCGCATGCGCATGGAAATCTTCAAGAGCTTCGCCATCGTGACATCCACGGTGGTGTGGTATTGCACGCAGTTGTCGGCACGGCATTGGATTTCAGCGGTGTCCTCGAAGATGAACACGCGCAGATGGGGAAAGGTGCCCATCATGGTGTCGATCAGGGCATTCACCAGCGTGGTCTTGCCCGACCCCGTCCCGCCGACCACGAGAATATTGCGTCGCGTCGCAATGGCGGTGAGGAGCACGTCTCGTTGCCGAGCCGTCATGATGCCTTGCTCCACATACTGCTCGAGTCGAAAGACCGCGAGCGCCCGTTTTCGAATCGCAAACGTCGGAGCGGGAACAATGGGAGGGATCTGTGCGGCAAAACGGGAGCCGTCGAGTGGAAATTCACCGTCGAGGTAGGGGGACTGGCGGGTGATTTCCTTGCGATGAAACCCCGCCACGGTTTTGATGATGGCTTCCGCGCGGGCGGCGGGAAACGTGCCGATACACTCCATCCCCTGCCCGAGCCGTTCACACCAGAGCCGACCATCCGCGTTCAGCATGACTTCCACGGTGCGTGAATCATTGAGGGTTTCGACTAACAGTGCCCCCATATCCCGCTCGATCATCCGGCGGGCTCGCTCTTTCGTCGAGGGTCCGTCATCCATGCGAGTGCTTGCGCGAACCATTTACGATGTCTGCACACACAACACTGTATGTAGTTATACTAATATATAGTGCTTAGTCATTTGTTGCGTGCACTACTACGCGGATGTTTCTCGCGTGTCAAGACGATATTCTTGCATGAGCGATAATTAATTCTGCCGTGTAGAGCTGTGTAGGGACAGGCCTCTACAGAAAGGCTGTACTTGCTGAAACAGTGTAGGCAGTGGAGGACAGTGAACCGGACGGGTTACTTCTGCCGCGCTTTGGACATGTTCACGATCATGATCGGCGCGTGGGCGATGCCATAGGCGATATGGGCCGCCGCACCAAGATTCACGAAGGCACGCGGCGTCGCTTTATTCCGAAGGGTGGCGAGATACCATTCCTGCGCTTGGTTCCTGATCCGAAAACTCACTTGATATTTTTTATTCGGGATGGCCCATAACGTGATTTGTTCCACACCAGAGGCCTCTGCTAGGGCCCGTAAGACATCGTAGCGGGCACAGACGATCATCTGTGGGTCAGCACTTGTTGTGCTGTCCCGAATAGCGGTCTCGTTCACACCCCTCCTGCTCCGACTCGGGACGCGCGATCGTGTCTTCCTTCTCGGTTCTACGGGTTGGTGACGAGATAGCCCTGGCACGTCTCTTCATCCTTGGTCAGGAGCCACGTGCGTCTGCTGCACTACGTTTGGTTTGCATGACATCAATGCCAAGAGGCCCAACAGTCTCATGCTCAGATGCGACGCATTCGTGAAGGGAACGCCTCAGAACGTAGATATGCTTATGTTAGCTGGATTTCTAGAGAAATTCCACGCTCACCGATGAATCTCCGACCTATCCTCAGCGAACTAGGGCCTCTTTCAGATGGTTACACTGTTCGAGCATTCTGAAATGTGTCATGCCTTCCATTAGAAATGGACTTTCAAGATCCTGTGGAGAACCCTTCAGGGGAACGCGCGGATAAGCTGAGCGATCGCTGGTGGCCATAGTTTCCTCACTGCGTAATGAAGCGGGGAGCAGACGGATCATACGAGCGAGAGCCTCGGCAAGACAGAAGTCATGGATGAACCAAGGCAATTCTGTCATCTGATCGAGAGTTCCGTTATCTCAGTTTCCCCCTGCAACCTCGAGATCATTTAAAACCGGGGGCTATTGCCATTTCCTTCAAAGCTGGCGACCGTGCGAGTGCCACTCCTGGATACCAACCAGCAAAGATTTCCCTTAGCTCATCGTTCAGCACACGCGTACGGACTTGCAGAAGCAGGTGTGCCCCACGGGAGTCCAGGCCATCTGCTGCTTCTTGACCATGCGCTTGCTGACCACCTGATGGAGGGTCGCCTCGACGAAGGCCGTGGAAATCATCTCGCCGTGCCGATACCGGTCACCATAATTTGGAATGAACGCCTTGTTCAGGTACTGGTAGGGGAATCGCTGGTTGTGACGGAAGCTGAACTCCGCGAGCGTCACTTCCCGTGCGTCTGTCGAATCCCACGGCCCATAGGCCCGTGGGATGCCGTCGTCTTGGCAGTGTAGACGGAAACGGTGAAGTTGAACGTCAGTCCAGCCGAAGGCAATCTGAATCGTGCCGTGGAGATCAGCGAGAATACTGTCGCTGCGCACTCAGAGCCAGCGCCAGATCATCGGACTGATCTGGAGGGTCTAGACGTGCGCTTTGAAATGCTCTCCTGGCCGACCCGGTTCCCGCGTGAGTCGGACCGCCTCGGGTTTGAAGTCGTCGGTAAACTGACGTCGCGTCGTGCCTGCCATGCCCACCTCCACCTGCATCATTCTCCCACTTATGGAGGTGTCTGCGAAATCAGGGGAGGGGCAATTTCAGCCTTGTGATCCAGCTTACAGATTCCCCTGAACCGACCGGTCTATGTTGCACACATGCGGCGAGTCGACTTCTATGTCCACGGTGGGTGTCTGTCAGAGCAATCCATCCTGTCACTTGCGGCGGAGGTTCTCGAACTTGACCCAACCTGGACCGTGACAGTTCATCAGCTCACGGAACCTGACATCGAAAGGCAGGGGTTTGCGGTCTTGCCGGCCATCGTCATCAATGGCCGGACCGTGGCGACAGGCGTGCCGAATAAAGAGTGGCTGCTCCGGAAAATGGGAGAGAGGACTCAGCTAAACCAGTGAAAGGTTTGCCGTGGCCGGTATACCCCTCCATATGACGCGGGCCCTGGCACAGGACACAATGAGGGAACGCTCCGAACAGGCCTCGTGTGGCGCCGAACAATCCCGCCGTCTGGCTGCTGAATCAATCTTCGTAGACATCAGCGAGACCTTCGGGGTTTCGTTCGTGCCCGACTTGTTTGCCGCGCTGGAGCAACAACCAGCCTATCTCGAAGCCGCGTGGGAACTCTTCAAGGACGAGGTCGGTCTAGATGCTCTTGATGCTCGAACCAAGCACATCGTCGCACTGGCCATCACCACAGAGAGAAGTGGAACTTACCTGATCAGTGCATTACCGTGTGCCTTCCGTCTGAGTCCTGTGGGCCCTCGGAGATGCGAGGCGATTCTGTCGATGATTCGAATGTTTCAGGCTTTTGACCGATATCTGTTGGACTGTGTGCCTTTCCATCCCCCTGTAACGACATCGTTGGGAACGACGACCGTGCTCACGTCTCATGCGCTGAGACGACCGACATGAGTCACGCATTCGGCTAACGGATCGCGGTGTACCTATGACGTTCACATCGCCTCTGCACACAACCTGGTGGCACCGTCTCACTTCTCCGCAGTGGCGCTGGGTCTTGCTTCTCACCGGGGGCGCCGTGCTGATTCTCGCCGCCTGGCTGGGATTCAGAAAGATCCCGACCACCACCTTCGATCTGACGCGCCACAGCGTTCCACTGGATCAGCTCATTGACGGAGGACCAGGGAAGGACGGCATACCAGCCATCCTGACTCCTACGTTCACCTCGGCTACAGATGCCACATTTCTCCGCGACGAAGATCGAGTGCTCGGGCTTGCCGTAGGCACGGAGGCCAAAGCCTATCCGGTAAGAATTCTCAATTGGCATGAAATCGTCAACGATACGATCGGCGGAAAGGCCGTCGTCGTCACCTATTGTCCCCTCTGTGGCACTGGCATGGCCTTCGCGACCGAGGTGCAGGGGCGGACCCATACCTTCGGCGTCTCCGGCCTGCTCTACCAAAGTGATCTGCTCATGTACGACCATCAAACGGAGAGCCTCTGGTCGCAAATCGGCATGCATGCCGTGTCCGGTCCGTTGATGGGAGAGAGGCTGACACCGATATTATTGGAACATACGATATGGAAGGAATGGCGCGCGGCCTATCCATCCACCGTCGTCCTCTCGACAAGCACCGGCTCGTTCCGCGACTACGATCGCGATCCCTATGCAGGGTATGACAACAGTTCTAAGCTGTTTTTCGACACCACCCATATCGATTCCCGCTACCACCCCAAGGAATGGGTGGTCGGTCTTGAGATCGATGGGGTCACCAAAGCCTATCCCTTTAGGGAACTGAAACAAGTGCCGTCACCCCTGGTCGACCGTGTGAACGGACGGCGAGTGACCGTGCGCTTCAACGTGCAGTCCCGCAGCGCCTCGGTCGTCGGCGAAAACGGAACGCCGGTCCCATCCGTGATGGCCTTCTGGTTCGCCTGGTACGCGTTCCATCCGGATACGCAGGTGTTCACGGCTCCGTGAGGAGGGCCGATACGGCTGAATCGACGTCCGCACCAGACACCACGTTGCTCTTGGTGGTCGAATCGAAAGGAGGTATCCGATGCCGACCCTCCTCGTGATCATCCTGCTCCTGATTGCCTCATGGTCGCTCGGTTGCGCCAATAGAAGTTCCTACAACGTGCACCAACCGCCTGTTGCACAGGCCGAACGATATATCCAAACGGAGGGCCTGAGCCAACTCCCCAACCGGAGGCTCGCCATCACCTCGTTCGGGATCGAATACGACACGAAATTACTCTTTCCTCTAGGAAATGACCGTGGCTATCAACTCCCCGGAGAGATCTACACCGTCAGCGACTTTCACAAAGAGATCGTTCTGGATCTGACCAGAGACCACATGCAAGTCCTGGCCGATCAGGCCTACACACAACTCGTGGAAGATCTGCAGACCGCCGGCTATGACATCATTCCCTACGAGGCCTACAAAGACCTGGCGTCCTATCGATCGCTGGTGGAACTCGCCGGACACGAATCCCCGGTTTCCATTACATTCAAACGTGGCGATCCCAAGAATCCGGTCCAGGGTGAAGCGTTGGTGTTCGCTCCAACCGAGTTGGGATGGTATTCCCCAGCCTTCGGAGAGATCGGATCGCGCCTTGGCGAGATGCTTGCGAGC
>JAHBWQ010000059.1 GCA_019636915.1 Nitrospira sp.
CACGACGGAGCAGTGCTTGATGAACCGCTTGGCCGGTCTTCAGAGAAATCTCCCGTTCCGAGGACCACCCTCCCATCAGTACAGCGATGCGTCTATCCGTTATTCTCCCCATGGATACCAATATGTCTCCTGGTTACGCCTGGCCCACCAATTTCAACTCCAGCGCTAATTTTACCCCGGTCTTCCGAACGACTTGGGCTCGAACTTTTTTGATAAGAGCAAGCACATCGGCAGCACTGGCCCGCCCCTGATTCACGATAAAGTTGGCATGTTTTATCGAAACACAGGCATCGCCGACAGAGACCCCCTTGAGTCCTGCCGCTTCCACAACCCGTCCCGCAGAATCATTAGCGGGATTCTTGAACACACACCCGGCACTGGGAAGCGTCAGGGGTTGCGTCTCTCGCCGATAGCGCAGATAGTCCTTCACGACCTTCTCAATGACGGCCCGAACTCCCGGCTTCAGTTGGAGCCATACTCCGACGACGATTCCCGGTGGCACTGATGCTCGCCGATACTCGAAGGTGATGGATTCCGCTGGACAGTCCAGAACTTCGCCGTGTGCTCGTACAACTCGAACGGCTTTGACGGCATCTTTCATTTCGCCAAGCCTCGTGCCAGCATTCATCACGACACACCCTGCCACCGTCCCAGGAATCCCGGCCGCCCATTCCAATCCTGCCAACGAGCGGCGGATGGCATAGCCGATCAATGTCGGCATACCCACCCCTCCTTCGGCGTAGAGCACCGACCCAGATTCCTCTTTGATCGCACGCAGCTTCGCCAGACTGACCACGACACCTCGAATACCTTTGTCTCGAACCAGAAGATTGGTCCCCCCCAACACAAAGATTGGGAGTCTCTGTTCATGCGTTTGTTTGACCAAACGAATGACATCCTCCACATCGGCCGGTTCCACCAACACATCGGCTGGACCGCCTATCCGAAAGGAGGTGTACTCGCTCAACGGTGCGTTGAAGCGAACCCCCCCCCGAATACCAGCCACCACGGACTGGACCTTTCGCTGCATCTTTGTGTGTGACTCGGTCGCTCCACGCCTGTGAGATGTACGTTTCATGGGTCATCACGCGGACTCAAGTCGCGCAAGAATTCCGGTCCCTGCCTTCCAAATGTCGCCTGCGCCCAAGGTCAAGACGAGATCCCCTGCCTGAAGTTGAGACAAAACCTGATCTGGAAGGGTCTCCTTGTGCTCAATGAACGTCACAGCAGGATGGCCTGCCGCCCTTACTGTCTCAGCAAGCGCGGCCCCCGTCACGCCCGGGATAGGCTGTTCGCCGGCCGGATAAATGTCGGTCATAAACAGGACATCGGCGTGATCAAACGCGTGTGCAAACTCTCCAAGACAATCACGCGTTCGGCTATAGCGATGGGGTTGAAAGAGGACGACCAGTCGACGATCCCAGCCCTGCTTAGCCGCAGCCAGCGTGGCTTTGACCTCCGTAGGATGATGACCATAGTCATCGACCACCATGATCCCACCAGCCTCGCCTCGTAAATGGAACCGCCGTTCAACACCCGTAAACGCCGCTAATCCTTTACGAATCAAATCCACCGGAACATCCAGCTCCATCCCGATCGCAATCGCAACGAGTGCGTTCGAGACATTGTGAATCCCTGGCACGGTCAGCCGGAACGGTCCGAGGTTCTTCCCTCGAAAATGTACACGGAAGTCAGCACCCCATTGTTTGAGACCGATATCCGTCGCGAGAAAGTCCGGCGCCACACCCTCCCGTTCGCGAAGCCCATACGTATGGTAGCGCTTGACAAGGCGAGGAAAGAGCGCAGCAAGGCGGTCATCGTCTGCACATAACACCGCCAACCCATAGAAGGGAATCTTATTGATAAACTCAAGGAAACTTTCATTGATTCGTTCCATTGATCCATAATGATCCAGATGCTCACGGTCCAAATTCGTCACTGCGACGATGGTGGGAGGAAGACGCAGAAAAGACCCGTCACTTTCATCCGCCTCCGCCACAAGGAGGTCGCCGCGGCCAAGCCGAGCATGACTTCCCAGCGCGTTCACCTTGCCGCCGATTACCATCGTTGGATCAAGACCACCCTGCGCGAGTACCGTCGCGACCATCGACGTCGTAGTTGTCTTACCGTGAGCCCCGGCAATGGCCACTCCGAACTTTAGCCGCATAAGCTCTGCCAGCATTTCTGCCCGTGGGATCACGGGTATCTGCATCGCTTTTGCTTTGACCACCTCAGGATTACTTCCGGCCACAGCCGATGAAATAACCACGACTTGTGCCGCGCCCACATTCGACTCCTGATGGCCGATGAAGATTCTCCCGCCAAGCTCTTCCAGGCGCTTTGTAGTCTCCGAAGCGTGCAGATCTGACCCCGTCACGGTATAGCCCATCGTGAGCAGAACTTCTGCGATGCCGCTCATACCGGCTCCGCCGATTCCAACAAGATGAATTTGTTCGATCTTGCGAAACATTCCCATACGACTCACCCGTTGCCGTCCGGTAGAAGCACCCGCCCCGAGTGCTGCTCCTCCGAGCGTCCTACCCTCCGGCCTTTCTAAAAGATTGGTTGGTGTCATGTGTCACTCCCATCATCGCGTAACATTCACCGACGATACGCTCGCCGGCGTCAATTCGGCGCATCGCCAAACTTCCTTGGTGCATCCTCTCCCATCGCTGCGGGTCCGATACGATCGCATCCACCATCTCGCTCAATGTCACCCCTGTCAGATCTGCCTGCGGTAGCACCACGGCACCACCCGCCGCTTCCATGGCTCGAGCGTTCTTCATCTGATGATCATAAATGGCTGTAGGCAACGGGATCAGGATTGCAGGTTTTCCACAGGCTGTCAGCTCGGCGATCGTCATGGCTCCAGCACGAGCCACCACCACATCCGCACTCCGTAACACAGCCGGCATGTCGTACAGAAACGGAACAACGGTGGCTGCAACCCCCGAAGTCCTGTAGCCTTCCCTGACCCGCTCATAATCCCCCTCACCCGTTTGGTGTGTGATCGTCAGGGTGGGCACACGTGAACTGAGCAACGGCAAGCCCTCCAACACTGCGCTATTGATCGCCTTGGCTCCCTGACTTCCACCAAAGACCAGCAGGTGTCGCCCATTTCGCTTGATCGGCTTCTGGCTCCCTAGTTCCTGCTCCAGGAACTCCTGCCGGATAGGCATTCCAACAATTTGCACCTTCTGTCTCTCAAAGAACGTCGCCGCCGATTCAAACGCCAGAAAGATCCGTTGCGCCAGCGGACCCACTACTTTGTTGGCCAAGCCTGGGTATGCATTTGGCTCCAAAATCACTCGCGGAATCCCTCGCAATGCCGCTGCTACCAACACCGTTGGGCTCGTATACCCACCAACCCCAATCACGAGATCAGCCTGCCTCTGTTCCAGGAGCCGCCAGGACTGCCAGATTCCGACTGGAACCGACAATACCGCCCGAAGAACATCCAGCAATCCCTTTCCCATTACCGGCCTGGCAGTGATCAGGACCAGCTCGAATCCTTCATGTCCAAGCACACGAGATTCAATACCTCTCTTCGTCCCAACAAAGAGGATCTTCGTTGAAGGGTCTCGACCCAAAAACTCTCGCGCCAGGGCAATGGCCGGATAGAGATGGCCTCCTGTACCTCCCGCAGCGACAACAATCGTCATCGTGGGTTTGCCCACCCCTGCCCACTTTGATGTCCCAGCCCCTCTCGTCCGGCATGGCGATCTCGAGAAATACTCAACAACATTCCCACTCCTGCCAGGCTGACGACGAGAGAGGATCCTCCATAACTGACGAACGGTAACGTGAGCCCTTTTGTCGGCACGAGCCCTGTCACGACGCAGGCATTGACTAGTGCCTGAACCCCAATCAATGTTGTGATACCGATTCCCAGATACCGCCCAAATGGAACTCGTGCACGAGTCGAAATCTGAAATCCGCGGATCATGAACACCCCAAACAACAGAATGATGACGCTGGTACCGATAAACCCCAACTCTTCGCCGATCAGCGCCAAAACAAAATCGGTATGTGCTTCGGGAAGAAAAAACAATTTCTGCTTTCCTTCTCCCAATCCTATGCCAAAGAGGCCGCCGCTGCCGAACGCCAGAAATGATTGGGTAATCTGAAATCCTGTATCGGACGCATCGCTCCATGGCTCCAAGAATGCCATGAGTCGTTGGCGGCGATACTCGGTTGACAAAACAAGTGCCAGTCCAATCGGCACCGCACAGAGCACTAGCGTTGACAGATGAGGTAGACGTGCGCCCCCCACAAACAGAAGACTGCCCGTGACCAACGCCAACACCACAACCGTCCCCAAATCCGGCTCCATCAGAACTAATCCGCTGAGGAGGCCAACCACGAGCAACACAGGAAGAAGCCCCGCCCGAAACTCTTGGATTCGCTCTTCCTTCCTTGTCAGATATGCAGCGAGGTAAATTACTACCCCCAACTTCAACATCTCGGCCGGCTGAATCGACACCGGCCCAACTCCCAACCACCGTCTGGCTCCATTGGCCGCTGTACCCAGAGAGGGAATCAGGACCATGACCAAGAGCGTCGCCATGCCTCCGAGCAACGGGAGGGATAACCGCTTCCACCAAACATAGTCCATACGGGACAACACATGCAGAAGGCTCAGCCCTACCACCAACCAGACACATTGTCGCTTGAGGTAGTACCAGGAATCGTGATACCGATTTCCGGCCAGGACCGCACTCGCACTGAAGACCATGACCAGGCCGACGATTGTCAGCATCACCGTCACCCATAACAAAACCTGATCCATTCCGACCCGCGGCGGAACCCGCGAGCCTTTCGTACCCCAAGGTAGTGCCAAGGTCCCAGCCACTTTCTGCGACATCGTTCAGTGTCAATGCTCCTCTGTGTTGTCGACCGTCAAGCCGGCAGAGAGTGCACCGCGCGCTTAAATTGTCTCCCACGGTCTTGGTAGTCGGCAAACATATCGAAGCTCGCGCAGGCCGGTGACATCAGCACGACGTCACCCGCACACGCTCCTGAAGCCGCCAACTCCACTGCCTCCTGCAAGCTCGCAACCCGTTCAATGGCTCGATAGTTCTGCACCGCATCAACGATTAACGGCGCGGCTTCTCCGATGACAATAAGCCGCTTCACTCGCTGATGGATCGTAGGAGCCAACCGCGAGAAGTCCCCACCTTTGTCCCGTCCACCGGCGATCAGCCAAATCGGCTGATCAATACTGTTCAGTGCCTTCAGTGTTGCGTCGACGTTGGTGCCTTTTGAGTCGTTGATAAAACGCACCCCGCGACGGTCACGGACAACCTCCAGGGCATGCTCCAGACCTGGGAATTCCTTGAGAACTCGACGCACCGCGTCCAGAGGACACCCACTCAAGATCGCGTAAGTGGCCGCAGCCATGGCATTCTCAACATTATGATCCCCAATGATCTTGAGTTCATGACGGCGACAGATCTCCTGCGTCTGGCCAGCAAGGGTGATCATGATGCGACCATGCTCAAGGTAGGTGCCTCCCGCCAGATCCGAGGGCAATGGTGGTTGCCTCGTGAACCCAAAGGTTCTGGCCTTCACACCATGTCGTAGCGTACCGACTTGTGGATCATCGAGATTAAACAGAGCCATATCCGATGATGTTTGATTCTCAAAAATCCTCTTCTTGGCGTCAATGTATTCGGCAATGGACTCATACCGATCCTGATGATCCACCGTCACATTGAGGATGGCTGCCATCCAAGGATGAAACTGTTCTATCGTCTCGAGTTGAAAGCTGGAGACCTCCACCACTGCCGCATCGTACGGACAGGACCGTCCTTCCTGCATCGCCCGTAACGACTGGATAGCCGCTTCACTGAAGGCAGTCCCCAGATTGCCGCCGACAAACACCTGCTTCCCGCTGGCCTGTAACATTTTCCCAATCAACGTGACCGTTGTGCTCTTCCCATTGGTGCCAGTCAGTGCCAGAATCGGAACCGGTATAAATCTAGAGGCAAGATCGAGCTCACTGATCACTTTCACTCCTCGACGACGAACGCGCTCCAGCGCTTCCATTCGATAGGGTACGCCCGGACTAATAACCACCAGCTCGGCCGTCGTCAGGGCTGTTTCATAGCCATTTCCCAACACTATATCGATTGCCGCCCCCTCAACGGTGTTCAGTACGCCAAGTAGCTCCCCTCGCTCTTTCCGATCGGCAACAGTCACGAGTGCGCCGGCTGCCTGCAGGAGATGAGCGGCAGCCACCCCGCTCCGTGCCAGTCCAACGACGGTCACCCGCTTCCCTTCAAGCTGTTTCGTGTCCAGTGCTGTCATGTCGAACTACCTTAACTTGAGCGTGCTCAGACTCAACAGTGCCAGCAAGATCGCGATGATCCACAGACGGACGACCACCTTGGGCTCTTCCCACCCTTTCATCTCAAAGTGATGGTGAATCGGTGCCATGAGGAAGATTCGCTTGCCTCGAGACTTGAACGAGAGGACTTGGAAAATGACCGACACCGCCTCAATGACAAAGACCCCACCGACCATCAGGAGGAGCAACTCATGCTTACTGATCACCGCTACCGTGCCAAGTGCTGCCCCAAGCGGAAGAGACCCCACGTCTCCCATAAATACTGAAGCAGGGTAGGTATTGAACCAAAGAAAGCCCAGGCTCGACCCTAAGATCGCCGCGGTGAACACCGCCAACTCTCCAGCCCCTTCGATATGAGGAATCAGAAGATACTCCGACATCAACCGGTGACCTGTCACATACGCTACGACGGTGTAGGCTAATGCCGTGATCATAATCGGCCCAATGGCCAATCCATCGAGACCGTCCGTAAGATTCACGGCATTTGAACTACCGACGATGACGATGATGGCAAATGCGATATAAAACCAGCCTAAGTCCGGCGTGAAACTTTTAAAGAACGGCACGCTCAGCTTCGTGTTGTACTCTGGCAAGCAATAGAGCACTACCGCGACGATAAGCGCCACCGCAATTTGCGCGGTAAACTTTTGCGATGCCGAGAGCCCCTTCGATCGCGCTTTGATAAATTTGAGATAATCGTCGACAAACCCAATGGCACAAAACCCAAGGGTTGCGCCGAGCACCAACCAGATGTGTGGACGTGAGATGTCCGCCCACAGCAACGTAGATAGCGTCACCGCAAAGATGATCAAGATGCCGCCCATGGTCGGGGTCCCGCTTTTGGCAAGATGCCGTTTCGGTCCATCATCCCGCACCTGTTGACCCAACTTGATTTCTTGGAGTTTTCTGATCACCCATGGGGCTAGTACAAAGGCGATCAGAAAAGCCGTGACCGCCGCATAAATGATACGAAAACTCTGGTAGCGAAAGACGTTCAGAAAGGAGAATTGTGTGTGAAACGGGTAGAGCCAGATATACAGCATGGTGGAGACGAAACCTATGAGCCCTTCCTCTGCGCACCCTTGTGTTTCCGAAGTGCATCAGCCACAAGTTCTAGTTTCATACCGCGTGAGGCTTTGATCAACACTACATCACCAGGTTTGGTAATAACTTTCACCGCCTCGGCTGCCTCGTGAGCATCCTTGGCTTCAACAATATGCGTCGGATCTTGCCCAGCCTCTCTTGCACCATCGGCAAAGCTTCGCCCCAACGGTCCACAGGCGACCAGTCGGTCGATCCCTTGCCGTGCGACGAAAGCACCCACCTCCTTATGCATCTGAACGGCGCTCGACCCGAGTTCCAACATATCTCCCAACACCGCAATCTTCTTTCCCTTAGCCTTGACCTGGGATAAAAGCTGCACTGCCGCCGTCATCGACGCCGGATTGGCATTGTAGCAGTCGATAATCAGCTTGAGACCATGACATACCAAAACCTGCGATCTCATGGCAGCCGGTCGAAATGTCGAGAGCCCCTGAGCGATTGCCGCCCCCGAGAGTCCAAGGACCGTACCTACCGCTGCCGCCGCCAATGCATTGGCGACATTGTGTTCCCCTTGGACTCGAATACGAACTGTGGTCCGACGTACGCTTCCTGGGAGCTGCAGGTGAAAGAGGGTTCCATTGCGTTCGTCCGATGTGACATTCGTTGCACGGACATCGGCCTTCGCTGACAGCCCAAAGGAGACCACGCGACATCGGGCTCGCCCTGAAAGATAGTCATAGTAGGAATCATCGGCATTGAGGATCGCCGTTCCATTACCTGGGAGATAATCAAGCAATTCCGCTTTCGCTTGAGCAGAGACGTCCATGGATCCAAAAAACTCCAGATGATCCGATCCGATGTTCGTAATAATGCCAATCGTAGGGGCGGCTATCTCACATAACCTGGTCGTCTGTCCGATATTATCAACTCCCATCTCGATGACCGCCCCTTGATGTCGTCCCTGGAGGCGGAATAGGGTTTGGGGAACCCCCAATTGATTATTGAGGTTCCCCTCGGTCTTGAGGATCTTCCAACGATGCGCCATGACACTCGCCACCATTTCCTTCGTCGTCGTCTTCCCGTTACTGCCCGTAACTGCGACCACTGGAACGGTGAAGCGACGTCGAAAATACGCGGCCATCTGTTGGTAGGCATAGAGGGGATCAGGAACACCGAGGATCACCGGCCCAATTCGTTTGGAGAGAAGCTTTCCAGCACACAATGAGACGTCGTATGAATCGAGCACAATCGCCCCAACGGCGCCCTGCACAAGTGCTGTTTTGACAAAATCATGTCCATCGAATCGTTCGCCTCGTATTGCGACAAAGAGATCCCCTGGGCGGATGGACCGAGTATCGAGACAGATGCGGCGGACACGTTGTTTGATCCAGTCAGCCCTGTCTCCACTTAAGACTCGACCACCGATCACCTCCCGCACCTCTTCGACGGAAAAGAGTGTCATGGCCGTACGTCCCTGCACCAACCAATGTCTACCGCCCTGCGCTAGGCGTGGAACCGCAGTCTTTCAATTGCTTCGTGGGCCACTTCGCGATCGTCGAAGTGATGTTTCGTTGTCCCGATAATCTGATAATCCTCGTGCCCCTTCCCGGCGATCAACACGATATCCGCTTCTTGAGCTTCTCGTATGGCGGTTTCAATCGCTTCCCGCCGATCAGCTATCTTGTGATATTGCACGTGAGGCCGTTGCCGCAATGCTCTCACCACCCCCTGTTCCACTTGATCCAGAATCACATGCGGATCTTCCGTTCTTGGATTGTCCGAGGTGAGGATCACCACATCGCTAGAACGCACGGCTGCTTCCCCCATCTTTGGCCGCTTCCCTCGATCACGATCGCCCCCACAGCCAAATACCGTGATGATCCGTCCCGTCTTCACTACCGCGGCCGCCATCAGCAGCCGATTCAAGGCATCCTCGGTGTGAGCGTAGTCGACGACAACCGTGAAGGGCTGGCCTGCCATCACTCGTTCGAACCGCCCCGGCACATTCGTGACCCGAGTGACGGCGTGATGAATCTGATCGGGCGTTGCCCCTTCATGGAGCGCAACCCCAATGGCCGCTAACAGATTGTACACATTGTGTTCGCCCACAAGATGGCTCTCGATCTGAAAATTCCCCAGCGGGGTCGTAGCGGTAAAGACCGTTCCCTGAAGAGAAAGCTTCACATCTTCGGCTCGGAGGTCGGCCTTGGCCTTGACCGCATAGGTCCACACTGGCACAGGACACCATTCGACGATGCGTAGCCCATAGGGATCATCAACGTTGACGATCGCCCGCTTATTCGGCTTAGCTCCTCCAGCTAATCCGGTAAAGAGCCGCAACTTTGCCTGAAAGTAGGCCTCCATCGTCCCGTGAAAATCGAGATGATCCTGCGTCAGATTCGAAAAAACCGCCACATCATATTCACACCCACTGGTACGATCCTGGATCAGGGCATGTGAGGAAACTTCCATAACCGCCGTTGTGCACCCGTGGTTCACCATCGTGGTGAGCAACTGCTGGAGTGCAAGCGCTCCAGGAGTGGTATGAGCCGCAGGAAGCATGGTATCCCCAACTTGATAGGCAACCGTACCGATCACCCCCACTCGCGCACCTACAGCTTCTAGGAACGCTTTACACACGTACGTCGTCGTGGTCTTCCCGTTCGTTCCGGTCACACCAATCATTCGCAACCGTGACGATGGATTCCCATAGAAATGGCTCCCCAGGAGACCAAGCGCTTTTCGGGAGTCCTCAACACGGACAAAGGGAACCGTTCCTGTCTTCATTGGTTGTTGCGCAACCACGCTCCCGGCGCCCCCGCTCACCGCCGTTGGGATAAATTGATGCCCATCCACCCGCTCACCTTTCACCGCCACAAAGAGGCTCCCGGCTGATACCGCACGGGAGTCGTCAGTGATTCCCTTCACAGCAACATTAAGATCACCACGACGCTCAAGAATTGGCACACGCCCCTCAAGTGCCTGAAGCATGGTGACAAAGGTCATCGACGTTTCCTAGTATAATCAGGATTACTACAGTGCCATTGCCAGCGTAACAGGTTCGTGAGATCCCACACCTAAGTAGCTCAACACCTGCTCACCAACACGGCTAAACACAGGAGCCGCCACCGTCCCACCCCACGCATCGCCCTGAGGTTCATCGATCACCACGATCATGGCCAGCCGTGGGTTTTCTGCAGGGACATACCCCGCGAACGATGTCACAAATCGAGAAACGGAGTAACTACCCGTTCGAGGATCAATCTTCTGGGCCGTGCCCGTTTTCCCCGCCACACGAAACCCCGGAATGGCTGCCTTAGCTCCCGTCCCGTCCGTGACGACTCCTTCTAAAACCTTCGTCATCGCATGAGCAGTCTCAGGAGAAACGGCCCGTCGCCTCACCTGGGGAGACACTCTCTTCAAAAGCTGTCCTTCGGAGCTTCGAATCTCTGAAACCACGTACGGCTTCATTAATACCCCTTCGTTTGCCAAGGCCGCTATCGCGGAGACCATCTGAATCGGCGTCACGCCTATTTCCTGTCCCATTGAAATCGAAGCAACCGAGCGCCGCCCCCAATCCTTCAAACTCTTGACCAATCCTGCCCCTTCTCCAGGAAGATCAATCTCCGTCTTCTGCCCAAACCCGAACGCCTGAAGATATCGATGAAGCCGCTGCTCTCCCAACGCCATGCCGATCTTCGCCGCACCAATATTGCTGGACTTCTGTATGACCTGTGCAAAGGAGACCCAGCCCAACTTTTCATGATCATGAATTACCGTGTTGGCAATGGTCATACGACCATGTTCTCCAAAGACCATCGTATTCGACTTCACCACCCGCTCTTCAATGGCGGCGGCCGCCATCACAGCCTTTAGCGTTGAGCCCGGCTCATACGCATCCGTGAGAGCCTTGTTTCGCCATCGATCAGGGCTCAAATTAGAAACGACATTTGGATCAAAGCGTGGGCTGACCGCCATGGCCAACACCGCTCCCGTCCGTGGATCCAATACGATCATCGTACCTGACTTTGCCTGAGCGCGAGTCACGGCATCCTCAAGCTCCCTTTCCGTGATGTACTGAATAACCTCATCAATCGTGAGCGCCAGGTTATGCCCAGGCGTGGGACTTCGTTCCGTCAGATCGGTTGGGAACACCGACCGCCCCAGAGCATCACGTTGGAGAACCATCATCCGTTTTTCGCCACGCAAGTACGATTCATACCGATGTTCAATACCCTCCAGCCCTTCACCATCCATTCCAGCAAAGCCCAAGACATGTGATAGAAATGGACCCTTTGGATAAAACCGACGCCCCTCCATCACAACTCCTACTCCGTCAATGGACAATCGTTCCAGGCGTCGCCCCTGTTCAGGATCTAACTTTCGAGCCAACCACACAAAACTCCGCTCCTGTCGAAGCTTACGCTCTAACTCCTCACTCCGAACATGTAAGACGGGAGCAAGCATCCGAGCAGTTTTCGTCGGACTATCTAAGGTAGTCGGAACCCCAAAAGCAGACGGCACTTCGACATTCATTGCCAGAACTTTACCGTGCCTATCGACTATCGTACCGCGTGCTCCCTCTAGCGAGACTGTCTTCCGATGTTGTCGATCTGCTTTGACTGACAGTTCAGCGGCTTGCCAGACCTGCAGCGTCACCAGACGGAACAGAACCACTCCAAATCCGCACAGCAAGAGGAGTAACAGGACATATTGCCGACCACTTGGCACAAAACCGGCCACTAGTACCTCCTGGCCAGAAGATCATGCTTCGCGACTCGAACGTCTACTGGCGCAGCATCCGCAACTGCCATAGGCTGAATACTACCCGGTCCGAATTGAACTAAGATGACCTGCCCTTGCTGAGGCAGATTCATTCCTAACTCTTTGGTCGCCACCCGTGCGATCCGACCGGACGCACTCAGTGTGGAAAACTGCACCCTCAATTCATCACGTTGCCGTTCTAAGGCGGTCTTATCACGCTTGAGCCGTTCGATCTGATAGCCAACCCGAACCATATCGACTCGCTCCCACACGAACACAAACACCAGACACAGCCCAAGAAGAACAGCCAAGATTTTCATGACAGCTCCTACTTCGGTTGACGCTCTGCAACACGTAATTTGGCGCTTCGTGACCGTGGGTTCACCTCACACTCTTCTTTGGATGGAATGACGGGCTTCTTCGTGCACAATGAAAGTTGTGCATGAGGCTCCTGCGAGAGAGACCGAAACGTATGTTTGACGATGCGGTCTTCAAGGGAGTGAAACGAGATTGCGCAAATTCTCCCCCCCTCCGATAGAACTTCCGTCGCATCTCGAAGTGCAGGTGCAATGCTCTCAAGCTCTTGATTCACAGCAATTCGAATCGCCTGAAACGTCCGTGTTGCATAATGAATCCGTCCGTGTCGATAGGACGCCGGCACTGCACGAGCGATAATTGTAGCTAGCGCTCCGGTTGTCTCAATCCGACCACTCTGCCGTTCGCGCACAATGGCCCGTGCAATCCGCCGTGCATACCGCTCTTCTCCAAACTGATAAATGATGTCCGCAAGCATAGACTCTGAACTGGCATTCACCACATCAGTGGCAGTAGGACCGATCGACTGATCCATACGCATATCAAGAGGGCCATTCTGTAGAAAGCTGAAGCCTCTTGCAGCATTGTCGAGTTGAGGAGAGGAAACTCCAAAATCAAAGAGCACTCCCCCCACTGTCGAGATACCCACGTCTGCGAGATGCCGTTTTAAATCTCTATGATTCCCCTGGCACAACACAATGTGATCTCCAAATCGACTTAACCGCTGTCGACAGAACTCAATCGCTTCAGGATCGCAATCTAACCCGACGACCTTCGTTCCGGGTTGCCCAGCCTCCAAGAGCAGTTCGGCATGCCCACCATACCCCACCGTACAATCCAGAATGGTGATTGGTTGATGGGAAACGAGCCATTCGCAGACCTCCTTTCCAAACACTGATATGTGCTGCGAATTGGCCAACGATCTTTTTCACCCACTAGCCACCACTTTCACCCACCACTCGAGGGAGTATACTCTCGCATTTCTGGTTGTCAACTGCATTTCAGCTACTTACAGCTTGTTGTACCTGTAGATAACATACAAGGTGGCACTCGCCATGAGAGGCTAATTCTTCTGCTCTTCTAGGTCTAAGTGGCCATATCATTTGCCTTTTTCTAATTCATCCCGCCTGTCCAAATCATCCAACTCTTTGAGTTTCATTGACTTCTGTAAGTTTGAATTAGAGAATGCGTTCATGAGGAAAACTACCCGAAATTATTTCCTTACAGGTCTTTCCCCCTTGATCGTCACCATATTTCTTATCGTGGCGCACACTATGGCGAAAGACTTCAACCCCGACAACCCACTCAATCAACCGGCGCCGGTTTCTTGGTGTCCGGACAAGACACCTGATCAACAGATTTCGACCGGCAAGAGCCCCGGCTGCAAACCCCTCTACGACCAGCAAGCCGTTGAATCATTCCAAGAGTCGGCGAGAAAACGAGGGTTTGACATCCCAGACCGTGACCCAATCAAAATCGTTGACTTACAAAATGCTGCTTCGAAATTTTCCGATCGTTATCGAACGTTTGTGTCATGCTGTCTCACCGATGATGATGCACCCGCAAACATTGTGGACCTCATTGATGAGGCAGCCCACATCCTCAAAGCAGTCCAGCAAAAAGGCATCTACAATTCAGCCGGATTTGGGAAAGGACAGGGAGCCACCGCCGCAGGCGCTGGAAATGGTACGGGAAATGGCGGCCTAGGCGGGGGACCAGGGGTTGCCCCAAAACTTGGGACGTTTGCGCGGCAATTCACTCTCAGCGAAATCGTTGGAACTGTCGCGCGGGCCCGTGAGGACCTTCTTCGTCTCTATGATCGCCTGGAAAGGTTGAACGAAGCTCAACGGAACCTCGAAGAAGTTGACTATGAAAACAGCGGGCGCGCCAGATTACGGGTTCAGGATGAGGAGGAAGCGATCAAGAGGGAGTTCCAGACTAAAAAGCCACCTTCCTCCGCACCAACAGGAATGAATATTCAGGACACAACCTTGCGTTCACGAATCGGCGGAGATATTGAAGACACCAGATTAAATGCCAACTTCGGAGCAGACATCGGTGCCTCGGTTTCTCCTTACAGTAATGTCAACGAATCCCTTCACCCTCGGAGAGGGGATACTGTCCACGACAGCCAGCTCCCCTATCGACCGGGAACAGATATCCACGATACCACCATGTCGAGCAGCACAGGCTTTGAAGTTGATCGTTCACAAAATCGTGAAGGATCTTCCACCCTTCCTCGACGGGGAGTCGGAGCCGCAATCGGCGATTCCGATTTAAACAGCCAACGCCGATAATTGGTCTCCCCTTACCCACCCCCTACCCGCGGCATGGACTCCCACGTCTCACCTGCATCCTGACTCCGATAGAGGCCGCTTCTGTTGGTGCCGGCATAGAACACCTTCGGATTGACATCGCTTTGAGCAATGGCCCTGACATTGGTGGTAGAAAATCCCCTGTTCATTGCCTCCCAGGTTGCCCCACCATCATCACTTCGATGCACCCCATCGCGCCCTGTGATATAGAGTACACCTCGACGCGTTCGATCCAGCACCATCCCCACAATCATTTGATCCACTAGTGATTCCCCGATCCGCCTCCAGGATTGGGCTCCATCCGTGGTCTTATACATCCCTGCTAAGGTGGCCGCATACACAGTATCAGGTTCATAGGGATCGACGAGTATCGACGTCACATTCAAGGCCCGTGACGTTTTCACCATGTCCGGTGGAACAAGCCCATTGTTCACCTTTTCCCAATGGCCGGCTTGATTAATGGACTTATAGACACCACCACTTGTTCCTGCGTAGAGAATCGACGGACGAGTGGGATCCATCCCGAGTGTCACCACCATCAACACTTCTTTCATCCCCTCCATTTTTTTGACCCACTGCTCACCACCATTTTTTGTTTCGAACACACCCATTGTAGTGGCAATGAAGATATGCTGCGCGTCAATGGGGTCAAAGAGAAATTGATTCACGACAGAGCTGATCGTCGCATCATCAAGCCCTGCACGCATCGAGGCCCACCGTTGCCCCCCATCGTGACTCTTATAAACCGCATCACCCTTCGTGCCCGCATAGACCGTTGCAGGATATGCGGGATCAACTGCCATGGCGATCACTCGCGAGTGACTCATCCCTTGTGAGAGGTTTGACCAAGCCTGACCACCGTCACGAGTCTTATAGATGTAATCATTGGTCGCGACATAAATGATGTCAGGGTTCTTTGGATGGAGCTGGAGGAGAACGATGGGATCACTACGATTGCAGCCTGCGAGAGAGGTCGCAAGAAAGAGGAAAGCGAGCAGAATGTTCATGAGGTTGCCACAAACGCCACACCGTTTACCTATAGTTTGTAAACTGCAAATCGATTCCAAAATCTTTGCCCTTCAAAAAGGCGATGGCCGATTGGAGTTCATCCTTACTCTTACTCAACACCCGAACCTGTTCACCTTGAATCTGTCCTTGGACTTTCAGCTTCGAGTCTTTGATCGCCTTCGTGATCTCTTTCGCCTTGTCTGACGCCAAACCACTTTGAATCTTCGCTACTTGCCGGACAGTCCCACTGAGGGCGGGTTCAACTGTCCCGTAATCAAATGCTTTCAGCGACACCCCTCGCTTCACACACTTGGCCTTGATGATCTCCTGTACAGCCTTGAGCTTATAGTCATCATCCGACACGACGACCAGCTCCTTCTCCTTTTCCTTCAGCGTGATCTCCGTCTTTGAGTCCTTGAAGTCGAATCGCTGCTTAATCTCCTTCGTCGCCTGATCCAGCGCATTCTTCAGCTCCTGCATATTCACTTCCGATACCACATCGAATGAAAACTGATCAGCCACAATCTCCTCCTCTTCTTCCCACCTCCCTAGGTGAGAGGCAGCTTGGTTGACCTCCCACTGCGCCCATGGAAGGAGCACCGCCCTTAATTTAGAATCTTGCTGATCCCGCGTGCGCACTCCGGGAGCACAGGAGATCAACCAGGCTGCTTCTCACCTTCACTAACAACACCCTGTCCCATGCGGCAGCCTAAACCTCTTCTCATCATCACAATGAATCGCCGTTTGCATCCGCCCTACCGACCCTCCACCAGCCATCACCACAACCTCGCTCGACGTAAACGGCTTCTTCAAAACAACATAGCCATACCACTGCCGCAGGCTGTCACTCAAGACAATCAAACCAAGCACAGCGACCAGCGCCACCAGCACCGCATCGAGATAGAGAGCAAAAGCCTGACCAGCGGCCAATGTTCCAGCTTTCTTCATGAACATCCAAAACATCTCATACGACCCAGTTAGCGTAATCGCGCCGACGAAGAGCATTGGGAGCGCCGTCACCCAGAGATAGGGCGACTTCCACATCTTGATCAACACCGTCGTCCCAATGCAAAGCGCCAGTGTTCCCAGCAGCTGGTTCGCCGCACCGAACATCGGCCAAATCGTTGAAATGCTCCCGGTCCCAATCAAATAGGCCCAGGCTCCCACGACGACACCACTGCTCAGCATCACACCCGGCAACCAGTTCATCTGACGAAAGGGGGCGTAAACTCGCCCGGCCATTTCCTGGATGAGGTACCGCGCCACGCGCGTGCCTGTGTCGATCGTGGTCAGGATGAAGAGTGCTTCAAATACCAGTGCGAATTGATACCAATAGGCCATCAGACCCGACATCCCAGGTAAAGCCGAGAAGATCGACGCCATACCGACCGCGAGGGACACAGCGCCGCCAGGACGTCCAGCCACGTCCACTTCAACCATCTGAGACAGTTCAGCGATTCGCGACGGGGCAAAACCCATGGTAGTGAGCGCATCTGCACCCAGCGTCGTATTGATCGCCAGATAGTCGCCAGGAATCAATACCGATGCTGCGATCAGCGCCATGACACCGACGAAACTCTCCAACAACATGGCCGCATAGCCTACCACCGCCTGAGACTCCTGCTCGATCATCTTCGGCGTGGTTCCGGACGAAACCAGCGAGTGAAAGCCTGAGATTGCCCCGCAAGCAATCGTGATGAAGAGAAACGGAAAGAGGGTGCCGGGGATAATTGGCCCGCCACCGGAAGCAAATGATGTGACTCGCGGCATCTCGATCGCCGGCGCCATCAGAATGACGCCGAACCCGAGCAGAAAGACCACGCCGAGCTTCATAAAGGTTGAGAGATACCCACGAGGCACCAGCAACATCCAACCCGGCAACACCGAGGCGAGAAAGCCGTAGCCGGCCAGCAGCCAGACCAGCGCTGGTTTATCGAACTCAAAGAACCATGCATAAGACGACTGTGCGACCACACGACCAAACAGCACTACAGTGATCAGTAAGACGATACCGAGGATCGACACTTCAGCCACTGCGCCAGCGCGAAACTTCTGAAGATAGAAGCCCATAATCAGCCCGATGGGGATCGTCATCGCAATGGTGAACGTCCCCCAGGCATTGTGGTAGAGCGCATTCACGACCGCAAAACCCAAACCTGCCAGCGCGACCACTACAATAAAGAGCACGGCGACTGCTGTCGCTGTCCCGGTGATAGAACCAAGTTCATCGTGGGCAATTTCTGGCAGCGAACGCCCGTTGCGTCGCATCGAAGCAACCAGGATGATGAAGTCCTGCACCGCGCCGCCGAGCACGGCGCCAATCACCAGCCAAAGAAACCCCGGCACGAACCCGAACTGTGCTGCCAGCACCGGCCCGAGCAATGGCCCAGCCCCCGCAATGGCCGCAAAGTGATGGCCAAATAGCACGACCTTGTTCGTCGGATGAAAATTCACGCCGTCGTTCAACCGCACCGCCGGTGTCACATGCTGATTGTTCAGTCCAACAACCTGCCTGGCCAACCAGCGGCCATAGAACCGATAGGCCAACACATAGATGCAACTTGCCGCCACAACCAACCAGAGCCCATTCACCTTTTCATTGGGATTGACGACACCGACGACGTGGGCCAGAGCCACCGCGCCGAGGAGGGCGAGCAATATCCAAAGCAACGTCAGAGCCACTTTCATGCGGCGCATCCTAACAACCTGCCAGACGCTTGTAAATCAAGAGGGGCCCCCTATTTGCGTTCAAACCATAGAGCGATTGACGATTGAGCACGACGCTTGAAGTATTGCAGGGAGGTACAGATTGAATAGATCAACAGCTCGCGAGGGATCCATCTACCCCAAAGACTCGTCCCAGAGGCACGAGTTGGAGGAGTCGAGGACCAACGAGTCAACTCTGTTCGTATCCAAGTAAGCCATAAGACTCCCCCCCCGCAGTAACTGGACTGATGCCACCTAACCTGATTAGGAGAAAAGAGTGATGAGACTCTCATAGAATCTCCGGATTTCACAGGATTCGGCAAGAGCAACGGGAAACGAGAATAGCTCACCCTCAACCACGCCTTCCTATCCTAACCCACTGATGTCGGAAAAAGTTTAGGGGAGGGCATGTTCGCCCTCCATAAACATTCCTTGAGTGACTTGCCGGTGCAATCCATCTCGCGGGCGCGCGGTTTTTTGAGGAGCGCGTCGTAACGATCTGGCAGGACGCGAACCATGAGGCGGCCCTTCTCGATGCCACAGCACATCTGGCCATTGAACATGAGGCAGAGGCGCCCGAACATGCGTTCGCTTCGACGTCTTTGCATCGCTTAGCATACCCCCTGGATTCGGCCAGCCAATCGTTCGTTTTGAGCATTGTGCCCTCCACTCAACGCTCGCACCAATACCCGATCGATGGATCGGCACCCAGGTTTTGGCTATACTTCCGATTACCATGGCATCAGATTCGTCTCCCCCGCAATCTTCTCCGAGAGATCGCCGTGAGTTTTACCGTATCACCAGCACTCTCTCCATTCGCCTTCAGGCTGAGGCAGACACTTCCGAAGGCCCATTTTCACAGATATCTGTGAATCTCAGTGCAGGAGGAATCGGTGTGACGATTAACACAGCCTTCCAAGCAAACGACATTCTCTTATGCACCTTGTTACTAGCTAACCAGGAACCTTTCAAAGCCTATGTGGAAGTGTTGCGGGTTGATCCCATTCACAACCTGCAACACACGTTTCGTCTTCATGGTCGTTTCATCCGGATGAGTGCACAAGAACGCGAATTCCTCGTCAGAACGATTCTCCATCTGCAACGCGAACATCTCAGCAAGCACTATTCCGCTTGACACGTGGCAGAAACGACCTGCCCGCACATTCAAGACTCCGTTGAATATTCGCGCCTTGTCCCCACCAATGAGGGATTCCCTTTTGTGGGAGCGGTTAACTAGACTGCCTTACCGTGGAATTCACCCGCACCTATTCACGCCAACACTATCGTGTCCCCCTTGTCGTGCAATACCCCGTGATGTTTTCTGCAACCGACACGATTGCCGAAGGGAAAGTCATGAACCTCACGGTATTCGGCTGCACCATTGAATCCATAGATGCTCTGCAACAGGGAACCACGCTGCGGATGCGATTGATCCTCCCAGACCAGGCGCAGTCGTTACCGGTGGAGGAGGCGGAGGTTCGGTGGGTCCAGGGGAATCGCATGGGAATTCAGTTCCACAGAGTCGACCGTGCCGCAGACTTTCGGCTTCACGGCTTCGTATGGGATCGCATGATTGAGCGATTTCAGACAATCGTTCAGGATGGGCTCTCAGCTCGGTGATCTTCGCTCAGTCCCCGTTTCCCCACCAGGGCAAGACACACCAACCCAATACCGATCCAGACAACTTCACGGAAACGTCGTAACAGCGCGAAGGTCATACCCGTCACATCGCTGTAGCCGAAGGCTTGTAATAAGAGAAGATTACCGGCATCCTGCGCCCCAAGACTACCCGGGATAAAACAGGTCCCGCCTTTAATCAGGGCAGCCAAGGCACCGATTGAGATGACGGCCCCCAGGCTGGCGGTATCACCGAGGCAAGAGATGATGACAAAAACCTCGAGCGACTCGGCCAACCAGCCGAACAAGCAGACTCCGGTCGACAGCGCGAACGCCTCACGGTGGTGTCGATAGAAACTCAGAATCGTCTGGTCGATCGAACGCAAGTGTTCCTCTTGCGTCTCAAGTACCTGAACCCGTAATCCCAGCTTCTTGACCATCGACAACATCGAAGCAAAGAGCCCACGTTGCTGGACAAAGAC
>JAHBWQ010000006.1 GCA_019636915.1 Nitrospira sp.
CAGAAGGTCGTGACTCCTGAATACATGTTTCATGAGGCACCGCGGACGAAGGAGTTCATCACGGGCAGCGAAGCGGCCAAGGAAGCGATCCGTCGCTCAAACGTGGATTTAGCCATCGCCTATCCGATCACACCGCAGAGTGAAACGATGCAGCTGGTCGGAGTGCTCTACGGCGAAGGCTATGTGAAAGAGTACTATCGTGGTGAAGAGGAGGTCGGTGTCATGGCGGCCATCGCCGGAGGCTCGCGATCGGGCGTCCGTTGCTACACCGCCACGGCCGGACCCGGTACATTACGTGGCTTAGAGGGCATTGCCTCCTGGCCTGGTCATCGTCTTCCGGTGGTTGCGATGTTTACTTGTCGCGTCGTCAATGCGCCTCTTGCTATTCAGCCGGACAATATAGAAGTGTCCTACCTGCTGAACTGCGGAATGATCGTGTTCCATGCTGAGAATCAGCAAGACATGTTTGACTTCACAATGGCCGGTTTCACGATCAGTGAGAAGAACGACGTGACCTTACCGGTTGGGGTCTGCTGCGACGGGTTCTTTGTGACGCATGCCCGTGGTTATGTGCGAATGCAAGATCGTGGGATCAAGTTGCCGCCGCGTGAAGCCTGGCGTGGTGCAGTGCCGGTGCTTGATGCGGAGAATCCTCCCGCGCGCCTGTCTCGTGACGCCCCGGTTCAGAAGTCGAACTTCATGGCCTATAACATTCATGCGGTCTGGCAGCAGGAAGTGTGGGCGGCTGTCGAACGGTCCCGTAAGTACATCAATAAGTATATGGGTGGCATGCTCTCGTCGGAAAACGTCGAAGGCGCAGATGCCGTAATTATCGCATCCGGCAGCGCCGCTGCTCAATCGCGTGAAGCCGTGCGAATCTGTAAGGAAAAAGGCCTCAATGTTGGGTTCATCAAGGTTCGCTCACTCCGTCCGTTCCCGACGAGGGAGCTACGTGAACTCTGCGGCAAGGTGAAACTAATTGTCGTGCCGGAATTTAATTATGTCGGCTGGCTGGCCAAAGAAGTAGCCACTGCGATCTACGGGTACTCTAAGGCAAAGATCATCGGTGGTCCGCGGGTCTACGGTGGTCAATCAATGCCGGTGGAGTTAATCGTCGATGAAGTCGAATCCGGTCTGACTGGGAAGAAGTCGACGAACGTCGCCATGTCGCAGATTATGGGTGGTGCCGTCAATCCAGACGAAGTTGCCCAGTTCATGCGCAGCATTTAAAATAGCAAGGGACTAAAAACAAGGGCCCGTCCGGTATCCAGCCGGACGGGCCCTTGTTTTTCTGTGCCGTTAGCCAACAGCTGTCAGCTGAAAGCTAGTTGCTGACAGCTAGCCTTGAATCTCATCCTCCACCATCTCCTCACTGGCCGGCATCCCGTAAGCCACATATTTGGCGTAGGATAGGTAGATCCCTGCACTGTCCGTCATGGCTTTGGACCCGGCCGTCAGCCGAACGACTTTGTCGGAGCCGGGTGGTTCAATGTTTTGGAGCATGTTGACGTGGTCGTGCAAGAGTCGGATATAGCGTTCTACTGCCGATTCGACGTCTTTATAGGCCTTCAGAATATCATCTGTCATGGTTGTCCTCCGTAATACCTTGAGCATACACTACAGCTATGCAACGCCTCAACGTTTCGGTGTCACGAAGGCTTCTTGATGCCATTCACGTCTCCGTTGAGGGAGCGAGCGGTTCGCCTAAGCAGCTGGCTCAGGCTGTAAGCGAGTTGTCGAGAATCTTTACCAAAGAGCGGGATCGCCTCAGTGTTTCGTATCTGGATAGTAGCCAATTAGGTGCGGCATATCTTCAGTATTTTCTGCCGGTCAATCTCGCCAAGATACAGCGATTGCTCAATGAGATGCCTACTCCTGAACTGGACGAGAGTTTCTCAGTGTTGGACCTTGGTTCAGGTCCTGGTACCGGGGCGTTGGCAGTCCTCGACTGGTGGCAACAGCAGGCGTTGCCGTATCCCCTGTCCGTGACTGCTGTCGATGGTTCGAACGCAGCTCTTAGACAAGCCCGACAATTGTGGGATCGATACTGCCAGGCGGCTACTGTTGGGGCAGCGAGTTTACAGTCCTATGAAGGAGATCTTGAGCGGCGAGTCTGGTTAGAACAAATAAAACAACGTGCGCCTTTTGATCTAATAATCCTTGCTAACTGCTTGAATGAGCTTTTTACTGGTGCACAAGACTCAATCAAGATGCGGACCTGTCTGATCACAGAAGCGTTATCGCTGTTGGCCCCGCACGGTACGATGCTGATCGTCGAGCCGGCTCTACGCGAAACATCCCGAGCGTTGCTTCACGTGCGTGACCGACTACTTCAAGAGAAACACTGCACCGTTTACAGCCCCTGTCTTCATGAAAGCGGATGTCCAGCTTTGGTGAATCCAACCGATTGGTGCCATGAAGAGCGGGCCTGGGAACCACCGACCGTCATTCAACAGATTGATGCCGAAGTGGGCTTTATCAAGGACGCGTTGAAGTTTTCCTATCTTTTGTTACGCAAAGACGGCAAGACGATCGTCGAGCGGCAGTCTGATGTGTTTCGAGTCGTGAGCGAACTGCGAGTCATGAAAGGGGAGAAACGAGCCTGGCTCTGCAATGAACAAGGCCGGCAAGAGGTTGGCCGGCAGGATCGCCTCGCGTCTCCCGCCAATGGGGCCTTCGACCAATGGCACCGCGGTGTGATCGTGCAGATTGAGAAAATTGTGCGAAAAGACAAGAATGGCAAGGTGTCGTCGCTGGGGCGGCTCGAACAAAGTTCTGGTGTGAAAATAACTCGCGCGGTTTAGCTAAGATCACGTGACGAACGGTGCGTGCGTTTGAGTGTGGCAGCATGAAGACAAGTCGTCTCGGCTGACGATGGGCAGGCAACTTAGGCTCAGCCCTGATGCGGTGAGTGTTGACGGCTGCCGCACGCGGTACTGTTGACCGGCCGCTTTACAGGATTAGAAGAATGGCACCCAGTGTCTTCTGTTTCTCTTGGTATCACATGCTCACCATAGCCGAGCCTTCGTGGCCATCCCTTCCAGCCGAGCTGGAGAGTGAAGGAAATGGGACAAGTAGCTGTAGACTGGTACCGCGTTTCTCGCACTTGGGAGGCACGAAAAGCTGGGATCAGCCTGCTGTTTTCGCTTTAAAAATACAAAAAGTGGTCTAAACGCGCAATCAGCAAAGATGGACAAGACGACGCTCAATCTAGTCTCGATGGTTCTAGGAGGGACAGGACTATTCGTGGTTTTGACAAAATTCAACGTGCCTGAATTGAACAAATCCTTCTTCGGAACGAATCCGTTCGCGATAAAAAGAGACGAAATTGAATCTGTAATGACATGGCTTTTCACGACGCTTACGCTTGTTGCGCTTCTTATTCAAGTTGGCGCTTTGATTTTTGATGCTCAAATTGAGGAGAGGTTACACACAACATATTTCTATGTATTTGTGTTTATGGGCTCTCTAGTCGTTGCAGGAATTTTGGTGCTGCTGTTGACAGTCATGGGAAACAAGTTGGCGCGGGATCGATGGCTTCCCAAGATTGTCGAGAGTCAGATGGAAATTTATGAAACTGCTAAATTCATTAGCGAGAATAACGGCTGGCGAAAGGAGCAGCTGTTAAGCAAGGACACAATTGCAGATCCCGATCGAGATAGATCAGCAAATCGACAGACCGCAGATAAATATTGTGAACAGATCGAAAAACTGCTGGACATCAATCCGAATACCAATGACCTCTCACAAAGGCTGATGCGGCTCAAGAGCTATTTCGAAGGATAAGGTAAATGCCCGCATCAATAGCCGTTCGCGAGGCGCAGAGTTCATAAGCGACCCGTTGTCGGGTAATCTCTCTTTTTAAGCAGCTCTGAGCGTTTCTGCGAGCGAATCGCGGGGGCTAGGCACCGTCAGTTGGCACGCAGTAGTGGTATGAAGAAGACCGAACTGTTCGAAGCTGGCTTGGCGAAGCGACAAGCCAGTAACTGGGAAGCGTACTGCGGTCGAGCCAAAGTGCTCGAGGGGGAGCACTACTGCTCAGCGCTGCTAGTTCGCAAAAAGATCAGAGGACTTGCTGAAAGCTGACGGCGGAGGCCTTGTGGCTAATCCGCTTCCGGTTCTGAGCTGCCGTGCTGGTGGGACACCTTATCTTCCTCGAAGAGGTCCGCCATTTCCTCAGCCATGATGGCATCATCGTCCTGAATGGCGAATACGGGGATTTCTTTTCTCACCTTGGGCTTTTCTTCCGGCGAGAGCTCCGGCTGTTTTGGCGTGTCACTCATAATCTCAGTATACACTAGTGCTGGGAAGTAGGAGCGGATTTATTCAAAGGCCTCTAACGAGGATCTCTCGACAAATTGTCGCTGACACCCCTGACAGGTGACAAAATAGTAGGCGTCCCGTACGGACAAGGTGGCTCGAAGGTCAAGATTCACACCCCGATGATTGCATGCGGTGCATGAAATCTCCTTTAAGCGAAACGGGATGTCAGGTTGTGTGCGGAGATAGAATTCCATGTCGGTATAGACGGGGAACGTGTAAAAACACTTCTTACAGATGCCTCGCCAGTCGCCGTCAGCCCCCATGAAACGTTCATCGATGGCAAAACTCGATTGTTTGCAGATGGCGCAGGGAACTGTGTTCAGCCGGCGTTCCACTTCTTGCTGAGTGAGCGTGACCATTCGGAGAGTATAACGGGCGAGGAAAAGGAATCGCAACTGGTGCGGCAGTACCGGTGAGAATGCTTGACGCTTCTCCGGGGCACGTTATACTCACAAAGCCATGCACATGATTACGGACCAGTTGTTGGTCGGGAACATTGACGATGCGCAGCAACCACCGGCGGTCGTCGGGACTCTGTTGCTGGTGGCCGAAGAGGTGGCCGTCACCCCTGCCCCCTGGATGGATTACCGCCACATTCCCTTTCGAGAGTTTGCTAAGGCCGATCCTGCAAAGTTGTTGGAAGCGGTGCAATGGCTTGAGTCGCGGGCACCGACCGAGCGAAAACTGGTCTGTTGCCGTGCCGGCATGGGGCGATCGGTTTCCGTCGTCATGGCGTACCTCTGTTGTGTGGAAGGGAAATCATACAACGAAGTCCTGAAACTCGTCATGATACGGCATCCAGGTGCCATGCCGCTGCCGAATCTACAGGTCGCCATCGAGCAGGTTCGTCAACTCCGCCGTTCCAAGGCGTCCTGCTAGGCTGGTTCGTAACGCGATTCTCGATTTCGTCGCCCAGTCTTGCCTTTCCCTCCCTCTCGTGGCTTAATGCCGCACATTTTCAGCTCAGAACGCGGTTATAGAATGCCTGAACTTCCCGAAGCCGAAGTCGTCGTTCGACAAATCCGCGCGCGTCTACTCGGCGCACAGGTGACCGATGTGTGGATCGGACGAGCGGATATTGTTCGAGAGGGCTATGACACCGCGTCGTGGTATTGCGGTGCGGTCCTACAGTCCGTTGAACGGTTCGGAAAAAGTGTTGCCTTGGGATTTGTGAACAGTCGAGCGTGTCGCTATGTCGTGGCCGAGTTGGGGATGACTGGACTCCTCCTGTTCCAATCGACACCGACAAAACATCCACAGCATGTTCATGTGAGATTGTTGTTCAAAGGAGGTCATGAACCAGAACTACGGTATTGGAATCCCCGCAGATTCGGACGCCTCTCGCTGTTGGATAAAGCCGGACTGGATCGCTATCGCACTCGCCGATTTGGGATGGACCCATTGGCTACATCTCAGCAGGACTTTGTGCGACTCTTACAGGAGCGCCGTGGGCGGCTCAAAACCCTCTTGATGCATCAACAAGTCATTGCCGGTATCGGGAATATCTATGCGAACGAGATTCTCTTTCGGGCTGGTCTCCACCCGAATCGCCAGGTTAGGCAGGTGTCGGTGCGCAATCTCGTAACGCTCTATGCAATCATGCGGGAGATCCTGGATGATGCCATCAGGCATGGAGGATCGAGCGTGCGAGACTTTTTTGCTCCTGACGGGAGCGAGGGGCAATACAAGCGGCGGCATCTGGTCTATGGGAAAGAGGGACAACCCTGCCCGAATCGATGTGGTGGAGTGATTCAACGGCTTCGGGGCGAACGAAGCTCATATTTTTGCCCCCACTGTCAGGCCATGCGATCGAAACAATAATCATGGTTCATGAAATGTATTATATTTTGGACGTTTAGGAGAATATCTGGCGAAAGGTCTTCTGCTAGGTCTTTTGATCCTCTCTCTATTAGTTCCTCTGGCGTCTTGAGTCATCCTGTCAGTTTCAGCTAAAATCCCGCTCCCCTATTTGCCTGAGTTACTACGAAGGAGAATTCGCATGGCTAAGGTGTTGGAAGGCCCCGGCATGGGGCTGATGAAGAAGTGGGGGATTCACGTCCCCAACTATGTCGTCGTCACGTCCGTTGACGAACTGACCAAGCTCGGACAAGCCAATGATTGGATGAAGACCTCGAAGTTAGTGGCAAAGGCGCACGAGGCGCTCGGCTCACGCTTTAAGCTCGGTCTGGTCAAGGTTGGTTTGGATCTGAACGGCGCAATTGCTGCAACCAAGGAAATGATCGGTCGTCAAGTCGGCAGCATCACCGTGTCGCAGGTCATTGTGTCGGAGATGGTCCCACATAAAGAGGAATACTATTGTGCGGTGAAGTCGACCCGCGAAGGCAGCGAGATTCTTGTCGCTAATTGCGGTGGGATCGAGGTCGAGTCGAACTGGGACCGGGTGAAACGCCTCTGCTTGGAAGTCGGGCAGGCTCCCTCGGCGGGTCAGCTCGAAAAACTTTCGAAAGAGGCCGGCTTTACGGGTTCGCTCGCGAAAAAGATGGCCGACTTTGCCGGAAAAATGTTCACCTGTTTCGATAGCGAAGACGCACAGTATCTTGAAGTGAATCCCGTCGTGACACGCGAGAGCGATGGCGAATTGGTCGCGCTCGATGCGGTGACGTTGCTGGACGGTGACGCCAAGTTCCGCCATCCGGATTGGAACTTTCAATTCGCCGCGGAATTCGGACGTTCCTACAGCAAAGATGAAATGGAAGTCATGGCGGTCGACGGCAAGATCAAGGGGTCCGTCAAGTTCATCGAGATTCCGGGTGGTGACACGGCCATGCTGCCGGCAGGCGGCGGCGCAAGTGTCTACTATTCTGACGCGGTTGTAGCACGAGGCGGCAAGCTGGCGAACTATGCCGAGTATTCCGGTGATCCGCCGGATTGGGCCGTGGAAGTATTGACGGAAAAAGTCTGTTCGTTGCCCGGTATCAAGAACATCATCGTCGGTGGTGCGATCGCGAATTTTACCGACGTCAAGAAGACCTTCGGCGGCATCATCAACGGATTCCGCAAAGCGAAGGGCGACGGCAAGTTAAAGGGCGTGAAGATCTGGGTGCGCCGCGGCGGGCCGCGTGAGAAGGAAGGTCTCGATGCGATGCGCGCACTGAAGGACGAGGGCTTCGACATCAACGTCTTCGACCGCAACACTCCGCTGACGGACATCGTCGACAAAGCGTTACAGAAGTAACGAGCTATCAGCTATTAGCCATCAGCTGTCGGCTGAATGCTGACCGCTGGAGGCTTCACTGTTGGAGGACTTTCGATGAGTATTCTGGCCAATAAAGACACCCGCGTGGTGATTCAGGGTGGAGCCGCCGGTGTCAATGCAGCCCGCCGCATGGCGGAGTTCTGTTACCTAATTAAACGCCCCCTCACGGTCGAGGCGTTCGTCTATCCGCCCGATGCCGGCAAGACCAATGAAGTGCCGTACGGCAGCGGGTTGATTGCGATCCCCATCTACAAGACGATCGCCGAAGCGACGAAGAATCATCCAGCCATCAATACCAGCCTTGTCTACATCGGTGCCGATCGCGCCATGAAGGGTGGGATGGAAGCGTTGGATGATCCGAACATCAAGGTCGTCTCCATGATCACCGAGGGTGTTCCGGAAAAGGACGCCAAACTGCTTGGGGCGCATGCGCGCAAGCTCGGTAAGGTGTTCAACGGGCCATCCTCGATCGGGATCATCTCGGCAGGGGCGTGCCGGTTGGGCGTCATCGGTGGCGCGTTCGACAACCTCGTGCTCTCGAAGTTGTATCGTGAAGGCTCTTTTGGCGTGATTACAAAGTCAGGCGGCCTCTCGAACGAAATTATCTGGATCTGCTCACAATTTGCCGATGGCATCACGACGGCCATTGGTATCGGTGGCGATGCCTACCCTGGCACCGACTATGTGAGCTACCTTGAAATGTTTGAAAACGATCCGCAGACCAAGGCGGTCGTCATCGTCGGTGAGATGGGTGGAGACCTCGAAGAGCGGGCCGCTGAGTGGTATGGAGCCAAGAAGCGACGCGTCAAGTTGATCGGCGTGGTTTCGGGCTTCTGTCAGGAGAGCTTGCCGAAGGGCATGAAGTTCGGTCATGCCGGTGCCAAGGAAGGGATGAAAGGCGAGGGATCGGCACGATCCAAGTCGGACGCGCTCAAAAAATCAGGGGCCATCGTCCCGCCGACGTTCGGAGCCTTGGGGCCGGCCATCAAGGAAACCTATCAAGAGCTGCTCAAGTCCGGTCAGGTGAAGGAGCCGGTGGAGCCGGCGGTGCTGCCCAGGTTGCCGAAGTCGGTCGAAGAGGCGATGAAGGCAGACGAAGTGATGGTGGCTCCGTTGATCCGGACCACGATCAGCGACGACCGTGGCGATGAGCCATGCTATGTCGGGTATCCAGCCTCAGAGCTTATCAACAAGGGATACGAGATACCTCACGTCATCGGTCTGCTCTGGGACAAGCGTCTCATTTCGAAGCAGGAAGCGGAAATCATCAAGCGCATCATGATGCTTTCGGCGGATCACGGGCCTTGCGTCAGCGGAGCTTACGCGACGATCCTCGCAGCCTGCGCCGGAATCGGCCTGTCTCAAGCAGTCGCGGCCGGGCTCATCATGATCGGTCCGCGCTTCGGCGGCGCAGTGACGGACGCCGGGCGTTGGTTCAAGTATGCCGTTGACAATAAAATGAATGTCGATGAGTTTCTGGCCTACATGAAGAAGAACGTAGGGCCAGTGCCGGGAATCGGCCACCGAGTGAAGAGCTTGCGCAATCCGGACAAGCGGGTCAAGGAACTTGTGGGTTATGTGAAGAGCTTGGATATCAAAACGCCGTGCCTCGACTTCGCCTTGGCGGTGGAGCAGGTCACGGCAGTCAAGAAGGATAACTTGATTTTAAACGTGGACGGCACGATGGCAGCGGTTCTGGTCGACATGGGCTTCCCTGTCGATAGTTTGAACGGCTTCTTTATCTTGTCGCGCACGATCGGATTGATCGGCCACTGGGTCGATCAGAAGCGGCAGGACAGTCGCCTGATCCGACTGTTCGACTATCTGGTGAACTACGCGGCGCCCAAGCGTCGGGAAGTGCCGCCCTTGAAATAGTGCTGAGTAACCAGTGCTGAGTTCTGAGTGTAGGGTCTTCGTCCGGCACTCAGCACCCAGCACTCAGAACTGTAAGGAGCTACTCCCATGTCCATGGATCTCGCGAAAAATCTTTATGCCAAGATGCCGGCGGTCTTCGAGAAGGCCAGAAAGCAATTCGGCCGACCGCTGACGCTGGCTGATAAAATTCTCGTTTCACACGCCGACAACTTCGATACCCAGAATTGGGAGCGGGGCAAGGCTATGCTGGCGCTGCGTCCCGATCGCGTGGCGATGCAAGATGCCACGGCTCAGATGGCCGTGCTGCAGTTCATGCAGGCGAACAAAAAGAAAGCTGCGGTGCCGAGCACGATCCACTGCGATCACCTGATCCGTGCGGAAATGGGGTCTGAGAAGGACCTGACGCGCGCCTTGGACGAGAACCGGGAAGTCTATAACTTCCTGGCTTCTGCGGCGAAGAAGTACGGCATCGGATTCTGGAAGCCGGGTGCTGGCATCATTCACCAAGTCGTACTGGAAAATTATGCGTTCCCTGGCTGCTTGATCATCGGGACCGATTCACACACGCCGAACGGCGGTGGGTTGGGTGGATTGGCGATCGGCGTCGGTGGGGCTGATGCCGGCGAAGTGATGGCCGGTTTGCCGTGGGAAGTGCTCCATCCGAAATTGATCGGGGTGAAGCTGACGGGCAAGTTGAGCGGATGGGCGTCTGCAAAGGATGTGATTCTTTATCTCTGCGGCCTGCTGACGGTGAAGGGTGGAACCAATAAGATCGTTGAATACTTTGGACCTGGCGCTGAAACAATCAGTGCCACCGGGAAAGGTACGATTTGCAACATGGGTGCGGAGCTTGGTGCGACCACATCGGTCTTTCCATTCGATCAGAAGATGGTCGACTATATGACCATTACGGATCGGGCGGATCTGGCAAAGTTGGCCCAGGTCAACAAGGCCTTGTTGACGGCTGATCCAGAGGTCATGCAGGCTCCGGAAAAGTATTACGATCAGATCGTTGAAATCGATCTCTCCAAGTTGGAGCCCCATGTGGTGGGACCTCACACGCCGGACCTTGCCAGGCCGATTTCCAAGCTGAAAGCCGAAGCGCAAGAAAAGGGGTATCCCGTTGAACTGAAGGCAGCTTTGATCGGGAGCTGTACCAATTCCTCGTACGAAGATATCAGCCGTTCAGCTCACGTGGCACAGCAGGCCTTGAAGGCTGGGTTGAAGGCGAAGGCCTCGTTCCTCATTTCTCCCGGATCAGAGCGTATCTATCACACCATGAAGCGTGATGGGTTCTTGGAAACCTTCGAGAAGCTTGGGGGGACAGTACTCTCGAATTCTTGTGGTCCCTGTATCGGCCAGTGGAAGCGTGCGGATGGGGTGAAGGGCAAAGCTGATTCGATTGTCAGTTCTTTTAACCGGAATTTCCCAGGCCGGAACGATGGGATCAGTGAAACACTCTCGTTCTTGGCAAGTCCAGAAGTGGTAACGGCTTATGCCATCACCGGCGATCTCGGCTTCGATCCGGTGAATCAGACGGTCAAGGGTGCCGACGGCAAGGAGTTCAAACTCCAGGCTCCGGTCGGTGAAGAGTTGCCGGCCAAGGGCTTTGCGAAGGGCGAGGAAGGCTATATCGCACCGGCGGAAGACGGGTCGAGTCTCACGGTCGATATTCCACCGACCAGCGAACGGCTGCAAGTCTTGCAGCCCTTCCCGAAGTGGGACGGCAAAGATTTCGAGAAGCTGCCGCTCTTAATCAAGACCAAGGGCAAGACCACGACCGATCATATTTCACCGGCCGGTCCCTGGCTCAAATTCCGAGGCCACCTGGACAAGATCAGTGACAACATGTTCCTCGGCGCCAACAGCGCGTTTTCGTCCGAACCGGGCAAGGGTACGAACGTGTTGACCGGTGAGTCGAACCTGACGATCGCGCAGATTGCCCGCGCCTACAAGGCACAGGGCATCGGGTCAATCGTGGTCGGCGACGAAAACTACGGCGAGGGCAGCAGCCGGGAGCATGCGGCGATGTCGCCTCGCTTCTTGAACGTGCGCGCGGTCATCACGAAGAGCTTCGCGCGCATTCATGAGACCAATTTGAAAAAACAAGGGATCTTGGCGTTGACCTTCGCTGATCCGAAGGACTACGAGAAGATCGAGCAGCAGGACCGCATCAGTGTGACGGGGCTGAACAGTCTGGCTCCTGGCAAGCCGGTGCAGGTAACGATTCATAAAGCGGATGGCAACGCGCTCACCATCCAGGCGAACCACAGCATCACGGCGCAGCAGATCGCGTGGTTCAAGGCGGGTTCGGCGCTCAATGCGTTGAACTAAACAGTCACACCAAGAGGGAGCGTTATGGCAAGCAAAGCAGACAAAATCATCTATACAAAGACGGATGAGGCGCCGATGTTGGCGACCTATTCCTTCTTGCCGATTATCAATGCCTTCACAAAGGCAGCGGGTGTCACCGTGGAACTGCGCGATATTTCTCTTGCAGGCCGTGTCATCGCGGTATTCCCGGAATATCTCACACCGGAGCAGAAGCAGCATGATGCGTTGGCGGAGCTTGGAGAAATGGCCAAGACGCCGGAAGCGAACATCATTAAACTGCCGAATATCAGTGCCTCGATTCCGCAGCTGGTTGCGACGATCAAGGAATTACAGAAGCAAGGGTACAAGCTGCCGGACTATCCGGAGAATCCGAAGGACGATAAGGAAAAGGACATCAAGGCCCGCTACGATAAGGTGAAGGGCAGCGCGGTCAATCCGGTGTTGCGCGAGGGCAACTCGGACCGCCGTGCTCCGTTGTCTGTGAAGGCTTATGCTCGGAAACATCCGCATAAGATGGGGGCCTGGTCGTCTGATTCCAAGACCCATGTCTCGCACATGAAGGGCGGCGACTTCTTCTCCAATGAAAAGTCTCGCACGATTCCCGCTGCGACGACGGCGAAAATCGAGTTCGTTGGGGCGGATGGCAAGGCTACGGTGCTGAAGGAGAAGGTCACATTGCAGGCCGGTGAAGTGCTGGATGCCACCTTTATGAGTGTCAAGGCGCTTCGCAGGTTCTTGGAAGAGCAGATCGAGGATGCCAAGGCCAAGGGTGTTCTCTTTTCACTCCATATGAAGGCCACCATGATGAAGGTCTCCGACCCGAAGATCTTCGGCCATGGCGTGACTGTCTATTATAAGGATGTGTTTGAGAAGCATGGCGAGACATTCAAGAAGTTGGGCGTGGATCCTGACAATGGTCTCGGCGACGTCTATGCCAAGATCAAGGCCTTGCCGGATGAGCATCGGAAGGCGATCGAGGCCGATATTCAGGCGGTCTATCAGAAGCGCCCGCCGATGGCGATGGTCAACAGTGACAAGGGAATCACGAATCTCCATGTGCCGAGTGACATCATCATCGACGCGTCCATGCCGCCGGTTATCCGTGATTCCGGCAAGATGTGGAATCCGGCAGGACAGCTGCAGGATGTGAAGTGTGTGATTCCCGACGCCAGCTATGCGCCGGTCTATCACGAGATGGTGGAATTCTGTAAGCAGAAAGGGGCCTTTGACCCAAAGACGATGGGGACGATTCCCAACGTCGGATTGATGGCGCAGGCTGCGGAAGAGTATGGGTCACATGATAAGACCTTCAAGGCACCGGCCAACGGTACGATCCGCATCGTGGATGCGTCGGGTTCGACCCTCCACGAACATAAGGTTGAAGAGGGCGATATCTGGCGTGCTTGCCAGGTCAAGGATGCCCCGATTCAAGACTGGGTCAAGTTGGCGGTCACGCGTGCTCGGGCAACCGGCGCACCGGCCGTGTTCTGGTTGAACAAGGACCGTGCCCATGATGCTGAATTGATCAAGAAGGTGAATGCCTATCTGCCGAAGCATGATACGAACGGGCTCGAGATCAAGATCATGTCACCGGCTGATGCCTGCCGGTACTCGATTGAGCGGATGAAGGAAGGCAAGGACACGATTTCTTGCACCGGCAACGTGCTGCGTGACTATCTCACGGACCTCTTCCCGATTCTCGAAATCGGCACCAGCGCCAAGATGCTCTCGATCGTTCCGTTGTTGAACGGCGGCGGGTTGTTCGAGACCGGTGCCGGTGGATCGGCCCCGAAGCATGTGCAGCAGTTCGAACAAGAGGGCTACCTGCGGTGGGATTCGCTCGGTGAGTTCCTGGCGCTGGCTGCTTCGTTGGAACACTTGGCCAAGGCTGGAAATAACCCGGTCGCAAAGATCCTGGCGGACACGCTGGATCAAGCCAATGCAAAGTTCCTGGAGAGCAACAAGTCACCGGCCCGCAAGGTCGGCGAAATCGATAACCGTGGCAGCCATTTCTATCTGGCGCTCTATTGGGCGCAGGCCTTGGCCGCTCAGACGGCGGACAAGAGGATTGCAGAGAAGTTTGCGAAGATCGCCAAAGAGTTGAGCGACAATGAGAAGACGATCGACGGCGAATTGTTGGCCGCGCAGGGCAAGCCGCAGGACGTCGGCGGGTACTATCACCCGGACGATGCCAAGGCGTACAAGGCGATGCGGCCGAGCGCGACGTTGAACAAGATCATCGATTCGTTCGTATAAACAGTGAGGAGTCAGGGGTAAGGAGTCAGGGGTGAGGATCTCTCCATACCCCTCACCCTTCACCCCTTACTGGTTTGTAAAATGGCTCAAGAATTAAACGAAAATGTGATCGATCAGCCCGAGGTGATGAAGCCCCGGATGGTCACGATCGAGATCGCCGGCAAGAAAGTGGACGTGCCGGAGGGGATTACGGTTGTCCGTGCCATGTGGTACGCAGGGATCGATGTCGTGCGTGGCGTCGGTTGTCTGGGGGGATTCTGCGGGGCCTGCGCCACCTACTACCGGACAAAAGATGATCCAAAAGTGAGAACCTGTCTCGCCTGTCAGATGGCGGTACAGGATGGCATGTCGTTTACGATGATGCCGCCGTTTCCTGCCCGAAAGGCCACCTACGAAATTCAGAAGCTCCAAGACCCGAAACAAGATCTGTTCAATCTCTATCCGGAAGCTCCGCTGTGCCGAAATTGCAATGCCTGCACTGAAGCCTGCCCGCAGAAAATCGATGTGCGGGAAGGAGTTTGGAAGGCTGTTTTCGGTGACTTTAAGAGCGTCTCTGAGATGTTTATGGATTGTGTCATGTGCGGGATGTGTACGCCGGTCTGCATTGCCGACATTGCGCCGAATCTCGTGGCCCTCTATGTCAGCCGTGCGCAGGGCGCGCATTTTACTGACAAGCCGGTCGGGCTCGATACCAGGATCAAAGAGATTCAGGACGACATCTATAAGGACGAGTGGGCCAAGATTCTGAAGATGAATGAGAAAGAACTGGCCGAACATTGTGCGACGGTGAAATAGCCACCAGGCCATCAGCCATCCGCTCTCAGCTTCTGAGAGGCGGTTGCTGAACGCAGGTAGCTGAAAGCTAGACATGGACATTCACGCGCTCCAACAGATCGTGCACAAGACTCGGGATGCCCGGCGTAAGCAGACCATCCCCAAGTTTTCTCCGGCGGACCGGGACCAACTGATTCACAAGTACCATCCGGATTTTCGGGCCAGCGCCTATCGTCCGATTAAGTTTGGTCCGAACGAAGGCGACAAAACCGTCGTCGAGTTGGCGACCTTGCTTGAAGGCGACAGTTCCATTCAAGACAATACCGATCTTACGCCTCAGTATACCTGTGATGTCCTGGTCATCGGTGGTGGCGGGGCCGGTTGTGCCGCGGCTTTGCACGCCCATGGCGCGGGAGCAAAAACCATTCTGGCCACCAAGCTTCGCTTGGGCGATTCCAACAGTGTGATGGCGCAGGGCGGGATGCAGATTTCCGTCGCGCCGGAAGATTCGCCGGTCACCCATTTCATCGATACGCTCAAGGGCGGGCACATGGAAAACGACCATGCCCTGCTCAAAGTCATGGTCGAAGATGGGCCGTCGATTGCGAAGTGGCTCTTGGAGTTGGGTGTGCTGTTCGATCGGCAGGCCGACGGGAATCTGCATGTGAAGAAGGGCGGGGGGAGTTCTAAGCCGCGCCTGTTGACCTGCTCGGACTACACCGGCCTCGAAATCATGCGTGTCCTCAAAGACGAAGTCATCAATCAAAAGATTCAATTATTGGAGTTCGCGGCTGCCGTTGAACTGCTGAGCGACGGCCAAGGGGCCTGCACAGGCGCGATTTTTAAAGATCTCGACAATCAGCGGCATGTGGTGGTCGCCGCCAAGTCGGTGATTGTGGCGACCGGTGGCATCGGTCGGCTGCACATTCAAGGATTTCCAACAAGTAATCACTATGGGGCGACAGGTGACGGGCTCTGTCTGGCCTATCGCATGGGTGCCAAACTCGCGCATGTCGATACGTTTCAATATCACCCGTCAGGGGCGGTGTATCCGGAGCAGCTGATCGGTGCATTGGTGACCGAGGGCATTCGTTCCGAAGGCGGGCATCTGGTCAATGCCAAGGGCGAACGGTTTGTGAATGAGCTCGATACTCGTGATGTCGTGTCGTCCTCCATCATTCGGGAATGTGAGGAAGGCCGCGGAATTCGTACCATGTCCGGCCGCGTCGGTGTCTGGCTGGATACTCCGCTCTTGGATGCCGAACATGGACCAGGAACCGTCGAGAAGCATTTCCCGGCCATGATGATGCAGTTTGAGCGATTCGGGATCGATATTAGTAAGGATCCGGTCTTGATCTACCCGACGCTCCACTATCAGAACGGCGGGGTGAAGATCGATACGAACTCGGAAACCAATGTGAAGAATCTGTTCGTGGCAGGCGAAGCGTCCGGGGGCCTGCATGGGCGAAATCGACTCATGGGGAATTCGCTATTGGATCTCATGGTGTTCGGGAAACGCTCCGGCTTGACCGCTGCCGGTCGTGCTCAGTCGATGAAACAGGGCGCGCTGACCCTCAAGCATGTGCAACAGTTCCGCGCGGAAGCCAAGAAGCACGGGAACGCCAGTGGTGTCATCTCGCCGATGATTCTGCCAGCGTACACGAGGAAAGCATAGGGAGCCTCTGGTAAATGGCTGATAGCGAATGGCAAAAAAGCCCCTCTGCTCTCAGTCTGTGCCATAAGGCCATTAGCCATCAGCTTTTAGCTCTTCGAGGTTAAGAATGAACGTTCATGAGTTTCAAGCCAAGTCGTTGTTCGCTCAATTCGGCGTGCCGGTACCGCGTGGAAAGGAAATTACGTCTCCTGAAGCGGCCACTGCTTGGGCCAATGAGCTGAATACACCCGTATTCGTGGTAAAGGCACAAATCCATGCCGGTGGTCGTGGGAAGGCCGGTGGAGTAAAAATCACGAAGGATAAGACAGCGGTGGCAGGGTTTGCGAAAGAGCTCATCGGCAAGACGCTGGTGACGCATCAAACAGGTCCCAAAGGGCGTCAGGTTCACCGTCTGCTGATGGAAGAGGGAGCGAATATCGCCAAGGAACTCTATCTGTCCATTCTTGTCGATCGCGAGACGGGCTGGCCCACGTTCATCGCCAGCACAGAAGGCGGGATGGAAATTGAGGAAGTGGCCGCCAAGACCCCGGAAAAGATCATCAAGGAACCGATTGATCCCGCCGTGGGATTTCAGGGATACAACGGGCGGAACATCGCCTTTGCGCTCGGGCTTCAGAATATCGAGCCGACGGCGATGAATCCATTCATCAAAATGCTGGGCAATCTGTACCGTCTGTTCATGGAGAAGAACTGTGCCCTGGTCGAAATTAATCCGCTCATCATCACGAAGGAAAAGACCGTCGTGGCGCTGGACGGCAAAGTCTCGTTCGACGACAACGGCCTCTTCAAGCATGAAGATGTGCAAAAGATGCGGGACTTGAACGAGGAAGAGCCGCTGGAAATCGAGGCAACAGCCAACAACCTGAACTATGTGAAGCTGGATGGGAACATCGGCTGCATGGTGAACGGTGCGGGCCTGGCCATGGCCACCATGGACGTCATCAAATTGGCCGGCAGCGAACCGGCGAACTTCTTGGATGTCGGTGGTGGCGCGACGAAGGAGACGGTCGCAGCCGGGTTCCGGATTCTGCTGAAAGATCCAAACGTGAAAGGCATCTTCATCAACATCTTCGGCGGCATCGTGCGCTGTGAACGCATCGCCCATGGGGTGATTGAAGCGGCAAAGGAAGTGAAGATTAATGTGCCGCTGGTCGTTCGGTTGCAGGGGACGAATGCCGAAGAGGGGCGTAAGCTGTTGGCGGAGTCTGGATTGAAGCTCGATGTGGCGAACGACTTGTGGGAAGCCGCCCAAAAAATAGTGAAACTGACAGGAAAAGCAGCGTAAAGGAGAGCGTCGTGAGCATTCTCGTCAATAAAAATACACGCGTCGTCGTGCAGGGGATTACGGGGAAAGAAGGTTCATTCCACGCGACGCAGTGCAAGACGTACGGGACGAAGGTGGTTGCTGGGGTGACACCGGGGAAGGCCGGTCAGGAGGTCGAAGGCATTCCCGTGTTTAATACGGTGGCCGATGCGGTGAAAAAAACAGAGGTCGATACGTCGCTCATCTTCGTGCCACCGCCCTTCTGTGCCGATGCAATTTTGGAAGCGTCCGATGCTGGAATCAAGCTCGTGATCTGCATTACCGAGGGGATCCCTGTGAATGATATGGTGAAAGTGAAACGGGCCCTTCGTGGTCGGGATGTGAGACTGATTGGTCCGAATTGCCCAGGCGTGATCACTGTTGACGAGGCGAAGATCGGCATTATGCCGGGTTTCATCCATAAAAAAGGTGTCGTCGGTGTCGTCTCTCGCAGCGGAACCCTCACATATGAAGCCGTCCATCAGCTGTCGACATTGGGATTAGGCGAGACGACCTGTGTCGGGATTGGTGGCGATCCGGTGAACGGCACCGGGTTCGTGGATGTCCTGCCGTTGTTCGAAAAAGACCCGGAGACTCAGGCCATCGTCATGATCGGCGAGATCGGCGGCGATGCAGAGGAAAAAGCGGCTGAGTTCATCAAGAAGAACGTGAAGAAACCGGTAGTCAGCTTCATTGCCGGCATTACAGCACCTCCAGGTCGTCGCATGGGCCATGCCGGAGCGATCATCTCTGGCGGCAAGGGGACTGCAGCCGAAAAGATGAAGACTCTAGAAGCGGCTGGAGTCAAAGTCGTCAAAAATCCAGCTGAGATCGGTGAAGCAGTCAAGAAAGCGTTAGGTCGGTAGGTAGCTTGGCAATCATGATCCATGACTCTTCTGATACAACCAGCAACCCGTTGATACCACAAGATGGGTGCTCCTCCCTCCAATTCTGAGTTCAAGGTTGCATGTTTGACGGTTTATGGGCAGTTTCAAGTTTCAGAGAGCCTGAAACTTGAAACCCCTTGGCCGAGGCGCTTCATGAGGTGCGCTGGAGCGAGACTCGATTGGTCTTGAGCCACAGTTCTGTCCCCATGTTCAACCCGGTATTGGATTAACCGATAGCTTCAATCCGTTTTATCTATTTTCAAAACTGAATGCGGGGTTGCTACTGTGGGCGCCGTCCGCCCTGACGATGCGAGAAAAGTATCCCCTTCTGATCGCTCGGAAGAGGCGGATTGGTGGAGGCTTATGTCAAGAACTGCAACCGCCGAACAGGGGGTTGAGCTGGGTTGCACGAAGACCGGCTCTTCGCGTTTCACTGCACTGACTATCGACGATCGACCAACGGATTTCTGATTGCGCAATCTAAATTCGTCGCAGAACATAGCTGCTTTACTGTGGGAGGACGCTGAATGAACGCGAGAATTTCGGCGGTGATGTGTCTCCTCTGTGTCCTCGGCTTTTCAGATCTCACCAGGGCGGAAGATCCTTACAGTCAACGGGTCGCCGATCCCTATGCGATATCCCCCGATCCTCCAACCATGTCCTCCGGGACGGTCGAACCCTATCTTTCTTTTATGGCGGGTATAGGAATTCCTCGCAGTACGGATGCCACGTTTTTGGACGGGACTACACCGTCGGTAGTCGAGAAGGTCGACTATAAGACGAAATTCTCGATCGGGGGCAACTTGGGGGTGTGGTTTCCCACCAGAAACAAGTTGGCGGGATTCGATCTTGGCGTGGAGCTCAGCGCATTTCTGTGGTATCCGGACGTACATTGCTGTCGGGATAATTATAATCGTGATCCCGCAACCGGTGAAGGTACTGCGACGGAGATCCAAGGCCTCTATATCGGTCCAAATTTTCTGATTCGCTACCCGATGGGGATTTCTGAGGCCTATCCCAACGGACGGTGGTTTCCATACGTCGGGATCGGCGTTGGCATGCATCAGATGGCGATGAGGCCAGGGGGGTCCAGGGGACTGAGTGCCTGTTGTGTGCCGGGGGGTAATCTCGATACAAATCCCATTCCCGACCAACGGGATACGACGGTCGGATTTCAGGGCGTGGGAGGCATCAAGGCGCATCTCTTCAAGTACTTAGCTTTTTTTGTAGAGGCGAAGTATCTCCATGCTCATCACGACGGGCTGTTGACGGATCGGTTCGGAAGGTCCCAAATCATCACAACGGCAGTGAACCCGCCAGTTTTTAATCCCTATTCATCCACGATCGACACGATCTTGGTGCATGGGGGTCTGTCACTGCATTTTGACTGGAAGCCGTAGGCGAGTACGAGAATAGTGACCGCCCATCCCACTAAGTGAAAGCGGAGTGGGCGGTTGCCGGTCACGTGTGAACGTTCCACCTCCCTTTTCTAAGTCTCGTTCCAATATCCGAATACAAAACTCGGGCGAGCTAATGTTCCATCCCGGGCTCATTGAATTAGTGTGACCAGAATGGGAAAGGGAGAGCTGATGGGGCTGGAAAGAGAATTCCCTTTAGGCGCATGATTATGAGGGGTTCTGCTGTAACTGCCAAGACGCCATTGCGACACGCACGTTGCTTAATCCTGAGTTCAAGATTTTATGTTCAATGTTTTAGACTCCTGGCTTTCGGAAAGCCTGAAGCATAAAACTCGAAACCGCTAGCTGAGGCACTTCACGCACGTCCCTTCACGAGGAGTGTTGGAGAGAGTCAACTAATCGAGTGTCACCGCCCTGTCTTCATGTAAGATGCAGTATTGGATTAACCGATAGCTTCAATCCGTTTTATCTATTTTCAAAATCGAACGCGGGGTTGCTACTGTGGGCGCCGTTCGCCCTGACGATGCGAGAAGAGTATCCCTTCTGATCGCTCGGAGAGGCGGATCTGTGGATGCTTATGCCAAGAACTGTAACAGCCCCAACTGGGCGTCAAGCTGAGTGGTACGAAGACACGCTCGTCTCACCTCACCGTACTGACTATCAACGATCGACTGACGGATTTCAGATTGCGCAACTCCAATTCGTTGCAGAACATGGGTGCTTTACCGTGGGAGGACGCTGAATGAACGCGAGAATTTCGGCGATGATGTGTCTCCTCTGTGTCCTCGGCTCTGCGGATTTTGCCAGGGCAGAAGATCCCTACAGTCAACGGGTCGCCGATCCCTATGCCCTCTCGTCTGGTCTCCCGGGCATGTCTTCCGGGACGCTCGAACCCTATTTTTCCGTGATGGCAGGTGTGGCGATTCCGTTCAGTCAGGACGCCACGTTTCAGGACGGGACCCTGCCGACAGTGGTTCCGAAGGTCGATTATCAGATGAAACACTCATGGGGCGCCAGCGCAGGGATTTGGTTTCCCACCAGAAGCAAGCTGGCGGGATTCGACCTCGGGGTAGAACTCACTGGCTATGTGTGGTATCCGGACGTGGCCTGTTGTCGCGACTTTTTTAATAATGACCCCACAGGGGCCAATAACGGGGGATTCCCCAATCGCGGCACCACGACGGAAATATCAGGCGTCTATATTGGTCCCAATTTTCTGGTTCGCTACCCGATGGCGATTTCTGAGGCCTATCCCAACGGCCGGTGGCATCCCTACGTCGGGATCGGCGTGGGCGCGCATCAGCTGGGGATGAAGCCAGGGGGATTTCGGGGAGGGACCCTTATGAATGCCGACACCACCCAACGAGATACGACGATCGGATTTCAGGGTGTGGGCGGCATCAAGGCGCATCTCTTCAAGTATGTAGCGGCGTTTGTGGAGGCGAAGTATCTCCATGCCCACCACAACGGGCTGTCGTCGGATCGGTTCGCACAGTCCCCCGATGGAGGTCTACTGATTGGTACGCCAGGTCCTTTTGTGAATCCCTATTCATCCTCGATTAATACGGTCTTTGTGCATGCGGGCTTGGCGATTCACTTTGATTGGAAGCCGTAGGGTCGGGGGGGCGAGTTGAGTCGCGCAAAGACGTACTCATTTCACCGCACGAACCTTCGATGTTCGACTGACGGATCTCAAACTGCGCGAACTAGATTTGTCGCAGAACATGGGTGCTTTACCTTGGGAGGACGCTGAATGAACGCGAGAATTTCGGCGATGATGTGTCTCCTCTGTGTCCTCGGCTTTTCGGATCTCACTCGGGCGGAAGGTCCGGACAGCCAACGGGTCGCTGATCCCTATGCGGTATCGACTGCTCTCCCAACCATGTCATCCGGGACGATCGAGCCCTACCTGTCCTTTATGGCGGGTATCGCAGTTCCGCGGAGTGCGGATGCCACATTTACGGATGGGACCACGCCGACGATCGTCCAAAATATCGACTATCAGACGAAACACTCATTCGGGGGGAACGCGGGGATCTGGTTTCCTACCAGAAACAAGTTGTGGGGATTCGATCTCGGCGTGGAAATCACCGGGATGCTTTGGTATGCGGATGTGGCCTGCTGTAAGGACAATTATAATCGTGATCCCGCGACAGGGGCTGGGACCACGACGGAAGTCAATGGTATCTACGTCGGCTCCAATTTTCTGGTTCGCTACCCGATGGCGATTTCCGAGGCCTATCCCAATGGGCGGTGGTTTCCGTACGTTGGGATCGGCGTGGGCGCACATCAGATCGCGACGAAGCCAGGTGGACAATTTGGGACGGGTTTTTTCCGCGCCATCACCGAAGAACGAGACACGACGGTCGGGTTTATGGGGGTCGGTGGCATCAAGGCGCATCTCTTCAAGTATGTGGCTGTGTTTGCAGAGGCGAAGTATATCCGTGCCCATCATGACGGGTTGACATCGGACCGGTTCGGGCTGTCCGGCCCTGCCTTTGCTGGTGGGCAAGGAGAGCTTGTTGTGAATCGCTATGAATCCACGATGGATACGATCCTGGCGCATGCGGGCGTGTCGATTCACTTTGACATCAAGCCATAGGCTCGTCCGACAATATTGATTGGCTGCCCCACTACGCAAAGATGGGGTGGGCAGTTGCCCGTAGGGATTGGGCTTTCCCCCCTCTTCCTCTCCGAAATTCCTGTCCACTATCAGAATTCACAGCTAGGGTGAGCTTGTGTTCCCTCCCGACTCATCGGGTTGGTGTGAACAGAGATGGGCTAGAGCGAGCTTAGGCGGGTACTGCAGGAAGCCGTACGTTTAGAGCCGACTCTTGTGTCATGACTCGATCCAATCGATGACGCGTAAGTGTCGGGATGCGGATAAATTCGACACCAAAGGCATGTTTCTTGACCCAGCGGACCTTCCCGAGTTCGATGAACAGGGAGGAGGTGGGATCCGGTAACAGGACGCTTAGTTTAATATAGCTGCCCCTCAAGACTGCCCGATCGCAGTTCACGGAACAGCCTGTCAGGGAAAGGTCTGAGACCGTTCCTTCTCCGACAAACGGTGCTCCTCCAAAGATGACAGGATAGGCGACGGAAAGCCGACGATGGATTCGCCAGTTCACAATTGGGTCAGCCATTGGTCGGTTCTCCTGGTCTGTCATTGGTCGTGATGCAGCATAGTTAGGTGGAGAACCAGGGACCATTCCTCTGAGGAGGGGCAACGTGGCCTGATGGTACTGTACTGGGAATGTGTTGGGCTTTATCTCGTGAAGCGTCCTACGTGAAAAGTAACTCGTTTCGAATTAAAGCGCTTCGGGCTTCACCATTCGACAGGCTCGGGGTCCTGAGTTCCATCAAAGGTAACGACGGATAGGATGTTGTTGCTAAGCGTTCAAGAATAGTGCAGGTTAAGGCCTACCGAACCTATCAGGCGGCGAGGTCTGGGGGAGTGCTGAAGGCGGATCAAGGCGTTCAAGCAAGTCCTGCTTGAGTCTCGTCGGTTCCTCGATCCGGTTCTCATGCTGTAAGGTATTGACATCCTTTGCTTTTTTTGAATTAAGCTCGGCCATGTCCGCCTCGTCTCGCACCAAATGCGGAGTCAAAAAGACGAGAAGATTCAACTTCTCGGTCTGGCGATTCTGCGATTTAAACAGCCAGCCCAACCACGGAATATCTCCGAACAAGGGAATCTTCTTCTCACTCAGTGTAATGTTATCACGTACAAGTCCCCCGATGACGATGGTCTGAAGATCCTGGGCGATGGTCGTCGTTTCCATGGATCGCTTGGTGGTGGTGGGACCAACGGGGATGCTGGCTGAGCCGGACCCAATCGTTTGTGCCACGTTATCTGCGATTGCGGTAATCTCTTGCTTGATTTCAAGTCGAATCAGGTCATCCTCAAGCACTTGGGGTGTGAGTTCCAATGTGACGCCGACGTCTTTTCGTTCGATCGTCACCAGGGTTCCACCTGTGATTCCTTGAGCTTGCCCGGTCGGGAACGGGCGGTTTTCACCGACGACGATTTTGGCCTTTTGATTATCCGCCGCGAGCACCTGTGGGGTAGAAAGGATGTTGGTATCCGTGAGGTTCATCAGCAAGTTCAGGAAGGCCCGGACATTCGCTGAGTTGAACAACAGTGATGCACCTCCTGTCGCTCCTGCTGCAGCTCCACCCGTAACGGCTTGGGCGGCTTGGGCAAGAGCGGAGAAATCCGGCGGAGTGTTGTTGATTGCTCCGAATCCTCGTAATGGGCCCTTTATTGCGCCACCGAGAACCTGTGTCGGGTCCGTGCCGATTTGTCTGAGTCGGTCGACTTGGACTTCCAAGATGACGGCTTCGACAAAGACTTGCTTTCGCCGTATATCGAGATCCCGAATCACAGTATGAATATGAGTCCATGCGTTTTTGGTCGAACTGACAATGATCGAGTTTGTGGCCTTGTCTGCAAACACTTGGACGGGGGCCTCAAATTCCGTCAACGGCCTGATCGGGGGACGAACCCCAGGTGTCATTTGAGCCACGGTTTGTGAGCGGGCTACCAGATTGGTCAGAACCGCCGCGAGGTCTGTGGCATTGGCGTGTTTAAGCTTGTAAACAAACACCCCCCGCTCTGGCGGGAGATCACCCATCGGCACAATTTGATAGAGATTTCCGTCTTTCTTCACGACCGCGATGCGAGCGGCCTCGAGTGCCGCCACAAACATGTTGAACGCCTGGTCCGGCGAAACCTTGGTCGGAGAAAACGCGGAGATTTTCCCGCCTTGTTTTTTAATCGTTTCATCCAGCACGAAGTTCTTGCCGGTGATCTCACCGATGAACCTGGCAAAGACCGGGATGTCAATTTCGTTGAAATCAAGAGACACCTTGGCCGGTTGTGAGCCGGTTCCTTGCGCAAACAGGCTGGGCGGAACGAGTGCCGACCAGCAGAGCAGTCCCCACAGCAGGTAGGTGCATACCTGTCTGGCTGTGGATAATGAAGGTGTGAGGTCCGACTGAACTTGCACGATGGAGCTAGGAGTTCCGTGGTTCTTCTGTAACTTGATATCTGGGTTTGACCGTACCATAGGCGGATCCAGTGGCACAACCAGGATTACGCTTTGCGCCAACTCGATGCTGTTTACCGGGTGTTTATCCACCTGCCGATAAGTCCTTGAAGCTCATTCAGGATCCTCAATGAGTCACTCACAGAGGGAGCGCCTTCCGGAGTCGCTCATTTCCATCCTAAGCTAATGAATTTCATGAAAAAGCCGATAATACATGGAGAAGGGAATGTATGTGGGCTGCCTCAGGAAACCGTCTTCTCAACCGATCAAACATATGAAGGAATGAGCATCCACAATTGATTAAGGGAGCTCATGTAAGCGCTAGGGATTTCAAGCCGATATAGTAACAGACTAATCTGTTAGGCACTGACTATCAATGACTTATACCACTGCACCTGATGGTCTAGTGCCCCGGAAGGTATGCTCATCAGAGTCAGTAAGGCCTTTGAGCAGAAGGGTGTACCCTGATATGAGGCGAAGGAGCCCATAGGGGCTTGTGGATCCTAGGATCTGCTAAGGTTAATCCGTGCGCTGGAATAAGAAACCCTCAACAAAATCAGAGAAGACGGAGACAATCCGTACGCCGAAGCGCGGGGTGGTCGGCTACAGCAGGAAGAGTGCCCTGCTGGAGGAGGCCATCACCCAAATGAACGCCGGGAAATATGGGCGTTCATCCGCAGCGCTCAAGGAACTCCTGGCTCTCGATCCCGTGAATATGGAGGCGCGACGGCTCTTCGCGACTCTCCACCTTCGATTGGGGAGCCTCATTCCGGCACGAGAGGCCTTCGACGCGCTTATTGCAGAAGCGTTCCAGCGTCAGGACTATTGGCTCGCGGAATCATTGCTCCGTGAATACCTCGCCGCCGGCCCGCGCTGTGTGCCCTACCTCGAAAAACTGGGGACGATCTATCAAGAAAAGGGGAATGCCCTTGAGGCTGTTGAGGAGTATGGCAAGGCCGTCGATATTTTGATCGAAGATCCTGATCCCGAGCATCCGGATCATGCTGATCGACTCTATGCCAAAATACGTGAATTAGCTCCGGCTAGCCCGGTCGCCTTCCGGTTGGCCTCCTCCTTTGATGCGCAAACCGGCGAATTAGTGGCGCGTCATCCGAGTGCTCTCGAGACTACCACGCTACACCCGGAGGACTCTGAGGAGGGGGGGAGGGAGCAGCTCGGTCATCAGGCAGTCGGTGGAGCGATGCCATGGGACATCCAAGTCCCGTCGGAAGGGTTGGGGGCGACGGCTGAGACGTCTCAACCAGCTGAACGTCGTGCAGAGCCAACGGTACAGTTGGAAAATAGTGCGGATGCCCTGCAAGTAGGACAGTCTTCTGATCAGGATCTGGTTCTGCCGGAGAGAGTTGCAGCTGCTCAGACAGAACACAGTGGCATCGATGCTCAAACTGATACCCAGACAGAACGCTCGATCCGTGAGGTCGGAGAGGTTTCATCTGTAGAAGGGATCGCACGATTTGTCGAGCAGCGCTCGGTGGAGGATATTCCCCCTTCTCCAGGATTCATAGATTCCGTGGCAGAGATTCCCGTAGTGCCGTTGGAAGTCGAGTTAGATGTGGTCGCCGTTGATTCTGGCTCGTCCCAAACACTGAAGCAGGAATCGGCTGAAGCTCCAGAGACAGTGCCTATCCTCGAGGGTCCTGTCGCATCCGGGGCGATGAGGTTGGACTCGGATCAGACCATAGACGCGTCGGTCAGTTTTTCAGCGGGATTCGCAGAGCCTCGTCTAGCCCATCCGCCTCAGTCTGACGAAAAGCTACCTTCTCTCTCTCTAAAGCCCGATCCATCGCCTTCAGAGTCGATCGCAGTGCCGCACAAAGAAGAAGCCTCTCTTCAGACTGATACAGTTGAGAAGTTGCGTGCAGAAGAGCGCTCCATCCCTGCCGATACACCAATAGCTCCGACACAAGTCTCAACCGATGAGATCGCGCAGCCCTGGAAGCAGCCGGGGTTCTCCTGGAAATCCATCTTTGATACCGCCTGGAAACTCGGTGAGCAATCTCCTGCAAAGGATGTGTCAACGCCCCCAGTGTCGAGCCGCGAGAATAAGACGGTGACAGAGACACCTCCTGTCCCATCTTCTCAATCCCGCTTGGTCGAGGACCTCGCCAGAGAAATTCTGAAACCAGGGGGAGAGATCCGGGAAAGAGACGAAGAGGCGGCGAGATCACCGGTTACCTCAATGCCATGGGATCACGTGCAGGAATCGGCACTCTCGATCCCGCCTGCCCAGACGAATTCGTCGATCGCGGAATCGATTGAACCGTTTCAGGATCCGCCGCAGGATCGAGATCGCACTTCACAAACTATTGACAGCCATCTGCCGACCGCGCCATTGGCCAATGATTCTGATATAGAACCGGACTCGTTTGTGCTCGCACAAGAGGCTCCAATCATGCCTTCGGCGGAAGAGCATGATGCCGTCGCGGTGACGAGCGCCCCGCCCACGACGGCAAAAAACACTGATCAAGTAGCGGAGTCGGAACCTGCGTTCTCCTTCGTAAAATCATCGCCGATTGACGAAGCGACATCGCTTGTGTCACCGACCCCTGAGCCTCAGCCGAGTACGCAGGAACCAAGTATCGGCTCTCTTGTGGATCAAGTAGAGGATCACGGTGAGCCTGTCGAGGTCCTCGTCGAACGAGAGCAGGCTCGCGCGGGTGCAGCCACGGAGGAGGTCAGGCAAGGCTCCAAGGCAGAACTCCAATCGCATCACTTGCAACCTGTCGACGAAGTCATAACCGAGAAGACTGAGACCGTTCCATCTTTGGATACTGTTTCTATCGAACGAAGTACGACAGAGCCCATCGTGAACAATCGTGGAGTCTTGTCTGAACGTCTGGGAACCTCACAGGCGGTGCGTGACGACGAAAAGCCAACAGAAGTAGTGAATGTTCACACAAGCTCGCCGATTACCGAACCTGTGGCTCCTCCAAAAGAGTGGGCGGAGTCCAGTGTGTCGACGCGAGCGAGTCGGGACTATTCTGCTTCTTGCGCCACACCAGCCGAACCGGCGATCCCAGAACGGCAGGACGTCAGCCAGCCACTGCCAGCGGCTCACATTGCGGATGCAGCATTCAGTGAAACGTCACGGCTCAGGAGGGTATCTGAGACGAGCATCCGTATCGAAGAGGCGAAGCAGAAACAAGCCTCGCGCGCGGTTCTGAGTGGATTGGGAACCGCAATCACAGGCTTTCTAAGTACGTGTTTTTCAACCACCCAAGCCATCGTGAGGACCGTTTTCGGACTTGTGGCGCTTGTGGGATTATGTATTGTGCTCGGTATGGGGGCGCTTGCAGTGACATGGATGATCATGGAGGAACCACCATCACCGACGTTTCAGAGTTTTACAACGACGCCGCAACAGACGCTCTCTGGGGCTCAAAAGAATGCCTACACAGTGTTGTTCGGGATCGATGCACCGGTCGGGCAAGACCCTCTCCGCGTCGGGATTGGGAGACAACCTGTCGTTGGAAACAGCACAACTGCGTTGGATTGCGCTGGAAATCCAGGGGCTGAATCTGGTGATCGGTCGAGTGCATCCGCGAATACCATGCGTGGGTGGGTCCGAGGATCGGATCCGATCGGCCAATTCAAATCGAATCAGGACGCGATCCAGGGGTGGGGTCGTCAACAGCATGTGACACTCGAACGATATCGTCAGTGGCAAACACTTCCGTTCGAAGATTGGGGCTATGGTCAGCCGGTCAGCCCACCTTGTGGAGCGATGGTCTTCGCCCACCAGCTGCATGTTGCGGATGGATTTGGGCAAGGTGCGGATGTCGCCGTCGATCGACTGGAGACCGACATGGACGCGTGGCGCGTTGTCCTGGGCCAAGCGCGGACGCTTCCTATGAAAATGTTAGCGCTGCAAGCGATCAACGACGACATCGCTGTCGCATCAGGCTTGCTGGTCCGTTCCGATCTCGACACCAAGTATTTAGGGCGCATCACGAAGTTGGTGCGGCCTCTTGATCAAGGTGAGCTGTCGTTGCGGTGGCCCATGCAGAGCGAACTGGTCTCGGCGGCGAAGACCTACGAGAGCCAGTTAAAAGCGGCGAGAGCTGAAGGTCAATCAATGTCTGCCATGGTGGTGTCGGCCCTGCCCTTGCCCAAACAGCGTCGGCTCAACGACTATGCGAAATACTACGAAACATCGTACCAAGCGACCGGCGAAAAGCAGTATGGCTCCCTTCCGAAGCGGAAAGACCATGTGCGTTTCCCCGCGGCCGGCGTGACGGATTACCTCACGAACCCGATTGAAAACCTTGTCGGAGTCGAACCGCTGCCAGCCTGGGATGTATATAACGGAATGATCGTCGATACGGACGCCCATCTCAGGCTTGCAAGCCTACAGGCCTGGCTGCGACGCGGGTCTTCAGACGGCGATCTTCCTAGCAAGATTGCCAAGGCAGGACAGGATTTCTACGATCCATACACCGGGCTCCCGATGTTGGTGAACCAGAAGAAGGGTCTGCTCTACAGTGTCGGTCACGATGGGAAAGATCAGGACGCTGATTCGCAAGCAGACGTGGTTGTCGAGATCCCCTTCGCGTCCACCTCCGCCAGCCAGACGAAATCTTCCGTCTCTTCGTCAAAGTCGAGATAGGTCTTACCCGGGTGCATCGTGTGCCGTGTTCGCGAGCGCTTTCGCTGCCCCCATCTGCGTTGTTCGTTTCTTTGCTCCAGGGTTTCAGGTTTCATGTTCAACGTTTCACATTGTGCGGAAACCAACAACGTCAAGTCATGAAACATGAAACTGCTGGCAGAGACGTTTCATCCTTGGCGCGAACAAGGTGGGCTCGGTAATGCTCGCTTGACAGCGTGTTGAGTATTTCACACAATCAACGGTCCGCACATCGTGAAGGGACGGTCATGGAGTACATCCCAATTCCAGGTTTGGCGGTCGCATCATGAAGAAGGACCTGACTTGCCCAACGCGGATTCCAACGAGGATTGTCTCGAATGAGGAGTTCCGCCCCATTCCCCAGACGAGACAGCAGCAGCGTGTTGAGCGAGTGGCCGAAGACCTCATGGAACGAGCAGTGACGCGCAGCGGAGTGACCAGGCGAGCATTCTTGAGCGCAACGGGTGGGATGGCTGCGGCGCTGTTGGCCATGAATGCCGCGTTCGGCAAGTTTTTCAATATTGGAGACATCGAGCTCTTCGAGAGCGCGGCGTTCGCCGAGCAACAGGGCACCCCGTACTTTATCTTCGATGTGCAAACCCACTACGTTGGATCCGGTTATGATCCCGCCGATGCCGAAGCCACTCGCAAAGGCGCTGTGTCCAAGCAAGCGCTGTTGTCGCTGCGACGGTCCATTCGTGAGTCCGGACTCAATCCACGATTGACCGGTGATCGTGGCACCATCGATGATTTGTCCTGGAAGAATTTCGTCAAGGAAGTTTTCTTTGACAGTGAAACCGCGATCGGCCTAATCAGTACGCCGCCGGGTCCTTATCCACAAGAGGCCGTGGTCCCGCCAAAAGAAATGGCCCATATCCGAGACGAAATCAATCGATTGGCCGGCTCACAGCGGATGTTGGCCCATGGTCTGGTGACCCCTCAGTTGGGCGCGGCAGATTTGGACTTCATGGCCATGCAAGCTGAGATGCTCAAGGTTGATGCCTGGAAGTGTTATACCGGGTCCTGTCCGAAGGGATTCGACCGAGGCTGGCGGATGGATGATGAACGGATCGCCTATCCCATGCTGGAGCAAGCGAGAAAACTGCGGGTCAAGCGGATCTGTGTTCACAAGGGGCTCCCGCTGGGGCCTGTCCCCGACTACAACCATCCGAGAGACCTGATGAAGGCGGCCAAGGACTTTCCAGACCTCGACTTTTTGGTCTATCACTCGGGGCTCCGAGGCGTGGCGTCAGTCGATCAAGTTTTTGCAAAGACCGGCGAAATCCCGTGGACTACCGAATTCTGCCGGATGAAGGAGAATGAGCCGGGGATCTCCAACATCTATATGGAGCTGGGGTCGACGTTTGCGCAATTGGTGACCACCTATCCGCTGATCTGCGCGCATCTGCTGGGGCGGCTCATTCGTGCGTTCGGTGTCGATCATGTCTTGTGGGGGACGGATTCGATCTGGTATGGAACACCTCAATGGCAAATCGAAGCCTTCCGGCGATTTCAGATTCCAGAGGCATTGATCCAAGAACACCACTATCAACCGTTGACGAGACAGGTGAGAGAACAAATTTTTGGTCTCAATGCGGCGAAGGTGTTCGGGATTGACGTGGAGACCAAACGACATGAGGTGCCACGTGATGCCCTGGGGAGACTCCGCATGAGCTATCTGGAGGAGGGGCCGGAGCCAAGCCGTCGGGTCTATGGGTGGTTAGCGGGGTGAGTTGGGGCAAGGCTGGCTCGTGTCTTCTGCTCGCGCACCGTGCACGCAAGAAGGATGTGGATAGCTGAGCGGCGGGTGGTGCTCGGTGCATGCGCGCAAAGAGACATCGACCTGCTCTGCCCAAGGATAGTGAAGGAAGAATAAATGGAGGAGAGACAGAATGAAAAGCGAAATCTTATATCCCGGTGCGTTTCCGATGGTGCGTATTGAATTGGCGGAAGGAGAAAAGATCAAGGCGGAGTCTGGTGCGATGGTGGCCTGTTCCCCGACCATTGATATCGAAAGCAAAATGGAAGGCGGATTTCTCGGAGCCTTGTCGCGGAAATTTCTGACGGGGGAGAAGTTTTTCTTTCAGACCCTTCGTGCGAGTCGGGGGGCAGGTGAGGTGTTGCTGGCGTCGACGGTGCCCGGAGAGACGGTGATTCTTGAACTCGACGGCGTGAACGAATATATGGTGCAGAAAGACGGGTTTCTTGCCGGTGCAGATGGGGTCGTCATCGATAGTCAAATGCAGAGTATGACTCGCGGATTGTTGGGCGGGGAAGGGTTCTTTCTTCTCAAGATGAGCGGGAAAGGCATGTTGGTGCTGAACAGCTTCGGTGCCATTCACAAGATCGAATTGAAACCTGGTCAGGAATATATTGTCGACAATAGTCATCTGGTGGCTTGGTCCTCCACCACGTCGTACAACATCGAAAAAGCCACCTCCGGATGGGTGGCCAGCTTTACGTCGGGCGAAGGTTTTGTGTGCCGATTCCGCGGGCCAGGTGTCGTCTACATTCAGAGCCGGAACCCCGGCGGATTCGGGGCATGGGTCAGACAGTTCATCCCGGTCTCCGAATAGCGGATGCTGAAACCGGCCGCCAACTGCGTTCTCGGTTCGAAACAATCCTCGACGTACCCCAGAGGGTACGCCTCCGGTTGTTTCTTACCTGCGGCCTTGTTGGCCGCACGGTTTGAGCATCCGCGAGAGGATATTGCGTCGTTGGTGAATCATTCCAGAGCCTTGCCATGACCGACTTCCATCCCAATGCGCTCTGTTTCGGCAACGAGTTTCCTACCAGTGGAATTCCCTGCCTTGTTCATATGGAAGGGCATGGGCTGACGATTATCTTTCCTCCAGATCATGATGGAGGGGAGAGCCGATCGGAAACAGTGCCGTTTTCGGCACTGACTGTCTCAGCGGGTGGGTTGGATCATGATCAGTTGGTCCTGGCATGGACCGGTTCGGCCGGGCAACGAACCCTGTACCTGAAAAACCCCGATGTGATCCGTGCGTTTCGACAAGCGGCGCCTGATCACTTAACCATGCCGCTTGAGCAAGCGGCTGAACAAGTCCGGCAGGTCCGGCAACGTCATCGGGTCGTGTGGGGGCTCGTCAGCGGAACGGTCCTTGTGCTGGTACTGGGATTGTGGTTCGAGAGTGATCTGTTGATTGAACTCGCCGTCAATCGCATTCCGGTGGAGTGGGAACAGAAGTTGGGTGAATCAGCCTACCGTGAGTTTCTTGCGGGGCAGGATGTGACAAAAGACGGGCCCGCAGTGGCTGCGGTCAAGGAGATGACACAGCGACTAGCCAGTCAGGTGCCCAACAGCCCCTATCGCTTCGAGGTCACTGTCGTGAAGAGCGACATCGTGAATGCATTTGCGCTTCCCGGTGGGTATGTCGTCGTATTCACGGGGTTGATGAAAAAGGCAGAGAGTCCGGAAGAAGTGGCGGGGGTTTTGGCTCATGAGTTGAACCATGTGCTTCAGAGGCATGGACTTGAACGGATCATCAAACAGCTGGGGTTTGTGGCCGTCGTGTCGATCGTCCTGGGCAATCCACCGGGGCTGGGTGGGGTCATGAAACAGCTCGGGATGGAATTGATGACGCTGAAGTTCGGCCGAGCTCAGGAGACCGAAGCGGATGTGACTGGTCTGCAACTGCTTTATCAGGCCAAGATCAATCCCGAGGGCATGATTACATTCTTCCAACGACTGGCGGAGAAAGACGAAGGACGGGTCGAGTGGCTCTCCACCCATCCGATGAGCAGTGTCAGGGCCGATCATCTCAAAGCACGACTCGCGGCAATGCCGAAGCAGAAGACTGAGCCGTTCTCGTTTGAGTGGCCTAAGGTCCGAGAGGGATTGGGCGTATCCTCGGGCTCTGCTCCGTGAGCCGATCACGGCTATTCCGCATCGGAGTCATCGCCGACACGCATGGCCTGTTCGACCCGGCAATCCATCAGCATTTCCAACATGTCGATCATATCGTGCATGCCGGCGATATCGGTAAGCCCACCGTCATCGATCACCTGAAGGACATCGCTCCTGTGACGGCGGTTTCCGGCAACGTAGACGAGTACGAGAAGAGCGGCTTTCCCAAGGAGGCGGTTCTCAACTTAAATGGATTTCATATTGCGATTCGGCATGTCGTGTTTGAAGCAGGGAAACTGAGCAAAGAAGGGAGAGCGTTTCTCGATCGTATGCGACCAGACATTTGTATCTTTGGCCATACCCATCAACCGAAGAATGAATGGCTCGATGACATGCTGCTGTTCAACCCCGGCTCAGCGGGGCCGAAGCGCTTTAAGCTGCCGAGGATGTTAGGAGTGATCACGATCGGGACACGGCTGTCGGCGAGACACATCATGTTGGAAGATCGGGCAGCATTACTCTAGGTTTTAGATCAGACAAGCTTGTGCACGATTTCATCTTGTAATAAGGGATTACTTTGGCATGCTGTAGGATATCAGCCAGATCATCATGTTATGCCTTGAAAGAAGGAGGGGATGATGATGAACCGCGTAGCTCACCGATTGATGGCTGTAGGGGTATTAGCTTGCCTCGTGCTCCTTAGCACTGCCTGCTACGGCCCCTTCAATCTTACCAGGAATGTTTATCACTGGAACAGCAACGTCAAAGGTAGTGGTGAAGTAAATAGCAAGTGGATGAGAGAAATCATTTTCTTCGGCATGTTTGTTCTGCCGGTGTATGAGTTCTCGGCCTTGCTGGACGCTTTCATCTTCAACTCGATCCACTTTTGGACGGGAGATAGCCCGATCAAATCTTCTGATATCAGGAGTGGCGGGACAAAAATGGTCAGCATGGGTGACACCACGATCCGATGGATTTCTTTGGAGAATGGTGCGTCTGTGATCTATGAACGTGCTGGCATCGTCGAACGCCGTGCCACGATCGTCGCCAGTGCAACGGGCTTTCGCCTGATTGATGAACAGGGGAATCTACTCTCCGAGGCCGAGTATACTCCTGACGGGAATGTTCGCCTGCTGAACGGCGAATGCCAGGTCATGAAGGAATTGAGTCATAAGCAGTTGAAGGCAACTGCTGGAGATCGGTTGGAACTGTTTGCTGAAGTCAAACGGTAGGTCTCATTGGGGTCAGCCTGCTGCCGGTTGGACCGGCAGCAGGCTGGCATGGAGAATTAAAAGCGTAGCCCAATACCAAGTAGTCCATAGTGAGTGCGAAAATCGGCAGCCAGTCCTTCCCAGTGATAGTTTGACGACAGATACCGATACTCACCAAACAAAAAGATCGCGATATCTCGCTGTGCCCCGAACAGAGAGAGTTGGGGATTCAGCATGACTTGTGCTCCACCGAGAAACTGATGAGTGAAGGCACGTGCCGAATCAAAGTCCTTATCGTCACGTCCTGCGATGTTCGGATTGAGGAGTGTTCCGTGAGACCACCCGATGCCAGCACCGACGTATGGACGAAGCCGTTCTCCTGGATAGCGGAGGATCACGTTGAACGTCGTATTGATCATGAGCAGGTCAGAACGTCCCGTTTCATTCGTGCGTCCGTTTGCGATGTTGGGAAACGAGAGGGCCGTGCCATGAATGTTGGAGTCCATCTCGAGGCCGACTATTCGATTCAGAGCGGATGGAAAGACTCCGATCTTGAACCCCGCTCCAAAACCCTCCTGAGCCGAAGCGGAAGCCATGGTCCCTTGATTGAACAGAGCCTGATTCCCGGGCAACATACCTAGTGCGTACGCACTCAGTTCAATATCGCCGAATTCGGCTGGGAACGCGATGTCGGTAAGACTCGGGCAGCAAGACAGCAAACTCAGTAGCAGGACGGATCGTACCAGGGAATCAAGTCCCATGGTTCAACAACAGCGGCAAAGCAGGGAAACTGAAAGGGCCTTCCGGACATAATCCTGAAGGCCCTTTCTTCTCTCAGGTATTGCGAGTTGCCTAGTTACCGCGAACGATCGTGCACCATTCGCCGATCACGCCAAGAATGTTCTTGGCTGAATGGTCGACAACCGCAACGGTGGTGATCCCACCAGCGGCTTTTGCTGCCGAGACGCTCGCATCGCCGGTGGCGACCCACCCAAGGATGGACTGGCCGCATGCCTTACCCTCTTTGGAAGCTCCAGAAGCGTCAGTGGCGGTATCGCCGTACTTCGCTTCGGTGTAAATTGTCCCCAACATCGGAGATGCCACAATCATGCAGCCTGACGTACTGAGTCCGATGAGGACTGCAAAAGTAAGTAGAAGGCTCGTACGCTTCATGAATCCTCCTTGTGGATGAAGTTTTATAAACCCCTGTGATCTGCCTAGGTACTCTAAGCGTTCACCGAGTCGGAGTATAGTCAAATGCGTGAGGGTCGTCAATGTGAAACTTGATCCGGATCATGCCGTGTCGTGCATGGAAAGAAAAACGAATATAATCATTTGTACTCGTTGTGTGAGTCGGATTTGCTCGTACATCACCGACATGATATTGATATGAGTGAGAAAGCGAAAGTGAGGGTGTAGATGCTATTACAAATCGGTTTTATTCAGAAGTGTTCTCGGGCACTCACGATTCTTGTCTGTGCGGCCTATCTGTCAGGATGTTCTTTTTTCGGCGGGTCATCCCAGAACTTCACGGTCAGTTCAGATCCGATGGGTGCTACGGTGCGGATCAATGGTCAACAGGTTGGTGTCACGCCGCTTCAATATCAGGTTTCCCGAAAGGGGGATCTGTTAGGTGTTTAGTTCCACCGTGCGGGGGAACTCTGTCAATCGAAAATTTTTGTAAACATTGGAGTCGAACTCAGCTATACTCTGCGGTGTTTCGACGATGGTGCGGGTACTTAACCACTTTCTAACTACCGGAGGAGGACTTATGTCGAAGAAAGTACTCTTATTGGCTGTTGCGATCCTGTTTGGTAGCCAGGCTGGGTTGGCAATGGCAGCAAATCCAGACACTGGTCCAGGCTGTGGGTTGGGGAAATTGGCTTGGGGGGATTACAAAGGGCAGAAGGAAATCGCTCCTCAGGTGATGATGGCTACCACGAACGGAACATTCGGCAGTCAGACATTCGGCATCAGCACCGGCACCTCCGGGTGTACGAACGATGGCAAGATTATGGGTGAGCATAAGACGACCATGTTTGCGTCGTTGAACTTCGATGCCCTCACGGCTGAAATGGCTCAAGGACAGGGCGAACACCTGGCCTCGCTTGCGACGCTGATGGGTGTGCCGGCAGAGCGTCATGCAGAGTTCTTTGCCATGACCCAGGAACGGTATACGTCCTTGGTTCAAGCTGGAGAAGCGTCACCAGTCGCGCTAGTGAAGTCCCTCAACGATGCGATCGCGGGCCATCCGGTCCTCGCACAGGCATCGGTACGTTAAGCTAGTACAAGGGCCCTGGCAGAAATGCCGGGGCCCTTATTGCCTCTGTTTGCACCGTGTTGGTTCTACTTGTCGCGTTTCTAGCCTGTCTGTCCGCTCCTCTTTCCTCTGAGGCACAGGAAGCTGATCAAGAGCTTTATTCCAAACAGCTCATCCACCAGGCTGAACGAGCCAGGCTCGCAGACCATCGTGAATGGCAGCTGTTATTGCACTATAGGAAGAATCTCTTTGGTGGCTATGAGAGCGAGCAGGACGATCCTGGTTTTTTCTTATCGCCCAAAGGAAAGACGGATCCTGCTGCTGAGCTTGCGGCGACACTTGCGCAATTTTTTTTCGCTGATCTGGTTGGTCGCTCAAAGCAGCCTGCGCAATGCGCGTTCGTTGCGCGGTACCACTGGCTCAAGGAACAATTGCGGTTTGACTCGGCTCGACTCCCACCGATGGTTTGTGAGCGGTTTGATCGGTGGTATGAGGATTTTGAGGTTCAGTCGATCTCTCTGATCTTTCCCGCAGCTTTTCTGAACAACCCAGCGTCTATGTTCGGCCATACCTTGTTCCGAGTGGATCAGAAGGGGCAGACCGAGCAGACCAGAATTCTCGCTTATACGATCAACTACGCGGCCGAGGTGCCTCCCCACGCCGGTCTTGCTTACCCGATACGAGGCATCTTTGGAAGCTATAAGGGGTATTTTTCGACGATTCCGTACTATCTGAAGGTTCAGCAGTATCGAGATATCGAAAACCGAGATATTTGGGAGTATCGCCTGAACCTCACGGGAAACCAGCTGCGGCGATTCTTAATGCATGCCTGGGAACTAGGGAATGCCTACTTCGATTATTTTTTCTTCAAGGAGAATTGTTCGTATCATATTCTCGCGCTCCTGGACTATGCCGACCCTGAATTGCACTTGACCGATGAGTTCATAGGGTGGACTGTTCCGGCCGATACGATTCGATTGGTCGTGTCAAAACCTGGCCTGGTCTCTGATATCACCTATCGTCCCTCCCGCAGTACGGTTATCAAGCGCAAGCGAGAAGCATTGCCGGCGGAGGAGCGGGATTTAGCACATCGGATGACACAAGACGTTGGGGAAATGACCTCTACGGCATTCACCCGATTGGTGCCCGCCAAGCAGGCATTTTTACTGGATCTCGCATCGGATTATCTGCGCTACCGAATTGAGACGACAGATGACCCCAAACCGGAATGGAAGGCCCAAAACAGAGAAATTCTGGCCACTCGCAGTCAGCTCCGTATCCCATCCAAGGAGTTCCTGGTGCGCCCTTTTGCGAAGCAGCCTGAACTTGGACATAAGATGCACCGAGTTTCAATCGGAGGAGGTTGGCGCAATAATGACACCTTTGAAGAAGCGACCTTTCGCGGCGGTTATCATGACTTGCTCGATCCGGAGGTTGGGTATACGCCGGACGCGCAGATTGAACTGGCTTCGATCACGGTGCGGCACTACAATCGGGCAGATCAGACCAGGGTAGAACGGGCGACGTTGCTCAATCTTCTCTCCCTTTCCCCGATCGATTCCGTTTTTCACGCCCCCTCCTGGAAGTTCAACCTTGGGATGAATACCATCCGGCATAACGGGTGCCAGCTCTGCAGCAACGGCATCTTCAGCGGCGGGATCGGAGGGGCAAAAGAATTGCGATTGCTCAATCGCGAAGTCTTGTTTGCTTTTGCGGAAACCGAAGCAAGCGTCAGCAAGGCCTACCATGAGCTACATCGAGTTGGAGGCGGTGCCACAGTCGGCATGTTGGTCGACCTTACTGAACGGTGGAAAATTATGGCAACGGGGTCGTATCTCTATTTTCCGCTGGGTGACAAATCCGATGATTTTCGATGGCATGTTGGGTCACGGTTCACCGTATCCAGGAATTGGGTGGTGAGGTTGGAGTATAACCACCGCGATCACGACAATGATGTCCTGTTCAGTGTACAAGCCTTCTTTTGAGCGATGGGCCTACGGGGGCCTGCTGCTTGGTTGGTGTGAGATTGAATGAGGTGCAGGGATCTGACTCGCGCGCGGGGTGGGGGGTGCACGTGCTTTTCTTGCTCCTCAATGGCAGCCTTCATCTGAGGTGAAGGTGGGGGAGGTGGATATTCGCGCATGGAAAGCGCGTTGTTGTCGGCATTCTAGGCGACGCCGACAGTAAACAAGGGTTCGGCAAATCAGAGCGTGGCTAAGTCGTCATAGCCATAAATGGCTGCACGGGCTGCATTGGGAGAATTTTTCATCTCGTATTTGTACGTCACTTCAGTTTTCCATTCGCCAAGGTCATTCGGCGTTCCCGGCTGGTTAAATTCAACATCACTCTCTTCCTTTGTTGTCCCAACCTTCATGTGTTCAAAATCCGGCTCTTCGCCACCCATGGCCATCATGACGGAGCACCCAGATAGGGTCAGTAGTACATACAGGGTCAGTAACACAAACAGTCCACAAAGCATGCTGGAAGCGGCTTTGAGCATCTCACATCCTCCACGTAGCGGGGTACGTTGCAAGGCCTTTGTCGAATGAGCTATAGCGCGGTTTAGAAAATGAGACAAGTAAACCGTCACTTTTTTCATGCGTTGGAGGTAGTTGGCTCGGGTGGGCCTTGTGCTTCCTTCTCTGCGTCGGTTCCGGTATCCTGCCTTCGTGGGCTTCCTCGATCAATTCTTTGTCTACTATCCTGAACCCTGGCAAAACCGAGACTGGGCAAGAGTCAGTGGATTGCCGCTGGAAGAGGTCTGGTTTCAGGCTGCTGATGGAGTTCGTTTGTTCGGATGGTATGTCGAAGCAGCGGCGGATCGTCCTGTCATGCTCTGGTGCCATGGCAATGCGGGAAACATCAGCCACCGCCTTGAAAATCTGAAACTGTTGTTCCAGCTCGGGCTATCCGTATTCTTGTTCGATTATCGAGGGTATGGAAGGAGCCAGGCGGTCAGACCAAGTGAGAGGGGACTCTACGACGATGCCTATGGGGCCTATGACTATCTCACGCGCACGAGAAACATTCGCCCAGAACGGATTGTGCTCTTCGGCCGATCTCTTGGAACAACAGTAGCCGGTGAATTGGCCGTGCAACGACCGGCCTCGGCACTGATCCTTGAATCGTGTTTCCCCTCTATCGAAGCCGTGGCCAAATTTCACTACGGTGGGTTGCCTGTTCATTGGCTTCTTGGAGCGGAACATCGATTGATCGACCGCCTTCCCCAGCTGTCTCTTCCAAAGTTGATCATCCACGGAGACAAGGATGACCTCATCCCGATCGAACTGGGACGCCAGGTCTTCGACGCAGCCAAACAACCTAAGGAATGGTACGTAATCCAAGGCGCCGACCATAACACGACATATCATGTAGGCGGCGTCGCCTACTTCCGACGAATCGCTGAGTTCATTCAAAAAGCTGTTAGATACTAGAGCGGTGAAGTATGATGCCACTTAAACATCACATTCGTCGAGGACTGTCTAAGCTAAGGGTAGTAGAACCTGCAGGTGAAGATATGTCGTTGGACACGATCGGACGTTTCTTCCTTCAGGTTATTGGAATTCCCGATGAGGAGATTTCCGACTCTGATGCATTACTGGTTGGCGTAATGCTGCTCGTGGTATTCATGGCATTTCTGACTTTGCTCGCCAACCTCTTTGATAAGATGTAGGAGGCCAGTTCGCTCACTTTAATCTCCAATTCACGCACTCCTTCAAGTAGTCTCACACAATGTTCATCGCTTGAAGAGATCTATGAAAAAACTGCCGACAAGCAATATACTTCCTAGGGTTCCTATACTCCAACAGATGATGGATACTGCCACAGAATCCAAAACCGGATATTGCCATTGATAATATATTCCCAAGATGAATTGACCTAGGAAGAGGATTGCTCCAACTCAAAAAAGAACTGAACCAATGACCCTCAATTGCGATAAAGGGATTCGTTGCATATCAGCTTAATTGTCCTGACAACTTTTCGGGAGTTCAGTGCGTTGGTATACTTCAGTACTTTGACGACACAATAGTCGATGCCAACAGAGCCGTATGCATCTACATGAGTACCAATAGTTTTACCAAGACGTGACCGCGCTCCTAACCAAACCTATACTGAACCTGCCACCTCGCCCTATGAACAAAGATACTGCATCTTACATCCAATACGCCTTATTGCCTATCGGATCGGTGTTTGTGTCAGGTGCTAATCGCATCAAGTGCAAATGCCGTCTGTAACTCTACAGCAATGTGGGGCTATCGTTTCGCTTCAGGCGGCGGCCAGTTCATTTCCGTGTGCCGACAGCCTATGTGGTCCATGGTGTTTGTTGCGATCCATGAATGACAGCGATAATGGCCAGTTGGTCCGGGTTTGATGTGATAGATGACTCGGTAAGGGCCTTCCAGAACTTCCCGTATCTGGAGGGAGATCGACTTCTGGGACGATGCGACCAGATTGTGGAAACGCGGCGATTTGCTGGGAGCGTCTGGTGAGGCGATCAACGATTCTCAGGGCGTACTCTGGTGAACTCCGACCGATGTAGGCATGAATGCTTCGCAGATGGCTTAGAGCGGTATCGGTCCAATGAACTTTCACACCGGCAGCCCGAACGAGGATCGCACTTGCTCGACACCCGTCGTTCGGCCAGCTTGACTGTCGGCCAATCCCGCCTCAATAGTCTGACGGACGTAAATTTCGTGTACGAGGTCCTCCCATGTGGAGTTCGCAGGGAGCTTCTCGATTAGCCTGTGGGCTTCTTCCTTAATGTTCGGAGTCGCCATCTGTTTCCCTCCTCCGTGTGGACAACGAAAACAACTATATGACAGGCATGAGATCGAATCAATACGCCGAACATCTGTGAATCAGGTATCTTTCCAAAAGATTTTGTCTGGAGGAGGGGCTGTGTGATGTGCCATTACGGTTGATCTCTCACCGCTTGGCTTCCGGTGGGGGCCAGTTCATTTCAGTGTGCCGGCCGCAGTAGTAACACTGGAGGCGATACCGGGCTTTGCGTCGTGGGTTGGGTAAGGAGATGAAGGTGATAGGCGTGTCGTCGTACGAGCATGTCGGCTGTTCGTGGAGGAGATGCATTTCGGCCATCAAGGTAATAGAGGCCACGTCCCAGGAAGGATGATGCTCCTCCTTGCCGGTGATCTTCTCAACGGTATGACAACGTTCACAGGTGGCTTCGTAGGATTTGATGCGGGCGCTATGTGGAGAGTGATCAGCCACGTCCATGGCTCCACCGCAGCCCGGCTGCACGCAGGTGACGTGCTCATGCTGAAGGGCTTGGACGAATCGCCGATGGGCTTCGCGTTCCAGCTCTGATTTCATCAATGACCCTCCATTTCAGAATCTTCCTTCCCTTTCGGAAACGCGTCGAGTATTTGAGTCGTTCACACTACGCGCATTGACCGATTCCGTCTTCCCCCTCGCCCTTCTCAAGAACGATACCCGGGTTGGTTCCACCTGTGCACATTGAGCGAGCACAACCCTTCATCAGAGAATATGATTATTTCGAGTGCGCGCTCAGTGAGCAAGGAACTAACCTGGGTGTCGTTCTACCTCCTATATCCCCCACGCTCCGCTGATTTGAATATTGGCGCCGTTGACGTATCGAGCGTCATCGCTGAGGAGATATCGGACGGCTGCGACTGTATCGTCGATCGTTCCGATATAGCCGGCAGGAATACGTTTGACCATAGCCGCGAGTTCTTGCGGTGGCGCGCTGCCCGAGTCGATGAAGCCTGGAGAAATGGCATTGACGGTGATGCCGTAGGGCGCCAGCAACTTCGCCAATGTCCGCGTCAAGATGAGGATGCCGGCCTTGGCAATATAGTGGCCGGTCACGTCCGGCTGGGCCTCCATTTGATCGGCGTTGGCCATGCTGAAGCTGATGATATGGCCGGATTTGCGTGCTTTCATGCCCGGTGCCACGGCCTGGGCCAAATAAAAGATGGGGTGAAGGTTACCCGAAAACATCTCGTTCCAGCCCTCGACGGTTTCATCGAACAGATTGATGCGATGATAAGGGCCGGCTCCATTGATCAGGACATCGATCCGTCCCCACTTCTGTTCTACCTGCGAAACGAGATTCTTGGCTGCAACTGGATCAGAAACATCGCAGCGGAGAGCCAGCGCCTCTCCCCCTCGTGCCGTAATCTCTTGGGTGGTCCGCTGTGCCTCTGTCTCGCTCGTTCGATAACAGATCGCAATCTTCCAATGTTTGGCCGCGAGATCAAGGGCGATTCCTCGCCCGATGCCTTTTGCCCCTCCGGTGATAAGCGCGACTTGTTGATCCATATGAACCTCAACGTTAGAGAGTTACGGAGGTATTATGCCTTCGAACCAAGTCGTTTGGCGAGCAATTGCAGCACACCGGCAGTCCGATTCGAAAATGCCCGATCATTTTTGGGATTTTTGGCGTCGGCGACATTTGCTTCAATGAGTGCTTGCAAATCGCCGACCGTATCCACATCCCGCCAAGGTTCAAGCAGCGCAGTCTTCAGTCCAAGCGCTGCCGCTTTCTCTTTCGTCAAAGCGAGGACCTGCTCGGTGGACCATGGAATGTCGGTGAAGAGTTCTGGGACTAGATGTTTGAGACCGATGAGGTAGTAGCCTCCGTCTAGAGCGGGACCAAGAACCAGATCATGGCCTTCGAGCAGAGCGAGGGCTTGTTTAAATCGATCGAGAGGAAGAGTCGGGACATCGGTTCCAACGATCAGCACACGCCGGTATCCGCGGGCGAACATCTGCTCAAATGCACGAGCCATTCTTGTTCCCAGGTCATCGCCGACTTGGTCAAAGATCTTTACGCCGTGCCGCTCTTCCATGATCTTGAAGAACACATGCATGGCGGACGGTGCACAAGCCAAGTGCCGCTCGACCGGTAATGTGAGTATTGTCGCGGCGAGTTTGGTTCGTTCCAACGTGTCGAGGACAAAGCTGCCATGGAGCGTCGCGGCTTCGTCCGGTGTCAAAGGTGGGCAGAGACGCGTCTTCACCTGGCCCGGTATCGGCGCTTTGGCGAAGATCACGAGGGCAGTGCTGGATGCTGAATGCTGAGGGCGAGGAGTCGGCACGTGTCACCTCACGGTATGATAGAAGCGTGCAAGCTGATGTGGATTAACGCCTGCCCAATAGAGGAATCGTAGGATCCACATCAGGAGGATGGTCCGAAGCGGGCCTTGCTGTTCCCATCGTCGGAATGAGGTGATGACCGTTTGGCGAAGTGCCACAGTCGATCCGGTCTGTTTGAGCCTTCGGCTGAACTCGATATCTTCCATCAGTGGGATGTCCGCAAAGCCTCCAAGTTGCTCAAAGATGTGACGACGGACAAAGATCCCTTGATCTCCCGTGGCGATGCCGCTTGTACGTGAGCGCCAGTTCATGAGTGCGCTGATGATACGTCCCCAACCGGAGTCAGTGTCGAATCGGACATCGAATCGGCCTCCCACGATAGCCGGGTCCTGGAGAGCAGATTCAATGATTCGAGAGGCATCGCTTGGCACCTGTGTGTCGGCATGCAAGAACAGGAGAATGTCTCCACGGCTCATTTTCGCGCCCTCGTTCATCTGTCGGGCTCGTCCGGTCGACGCTCCTACGATGTGAGAGTTGGACGTTTCAGTGCAAAAGGCACTCGCAATCGGAAGAGTGCGATCGCTGCTTCCTCCATCAACAATAATGGTTTCAAGAGCGAGAGACGATGGAAGGCTGGCCAGTGTCTGCCCAAGGGCCTGTTCTTCATTCAGCGTCGGAATGATGACGGAGATCGTCATCCTGCAGGGTGCATCACGCTCAGGTGGTCGGCTTCTTGGGTTCGACGAACATGAAATACATGACGATGATGATGGTGGTCCAAAACAGCACTTGTTTGTGCCAAAACAGCACTTCACCATATTGAAAGAGCCCTAAGGCCAACGTGACAGCCAGTGCCATGACACCATATCGGATGGCCGGCGTTTCGATAGCGGCGTTGGCCCAGACTGCGAGGCCGCCAAAATAGATAAGAAACGGGACAATATTGATCTCAAACCCGCCGCTGATGGAAAGAAAGATATTGAGAAACCCGATAAACATCAGCGCGGTGCCGACCATCAGTCCGATGACGTGAACTTGGTGTTCGGAACTTCCGCGCGACTCCTCCGGTTCGGGTGGAGGCGACGGACGAGCGGGTTCGTTAGGATGAGACGGCAAATCAGATGGAGCCATAGTCAGATCTTAAAATGTTTGCTGAGCGTGAGGGTCTGTCGTTGATAGGATGAGCCCAAGCCTGATCCATAGAGCTGTGTCGGGTTGGCCATCATGGTTTCATACAATACTTTGAAAAACGTTTGTCCGTCGTGGATCAAGAACGGCACATCATGCGGACGAACCTCTAAGACGACCTGCGTGCCTTTAATCTCGCCCCTGGCCCCATACCCGAAGCCCGGGTCAAAAAACCCTGCATAGTGTGTCCTAAGCTCGCCACAGGCCGCTTCGTACGCCACCATTTCGGCGGCATAGCCGGGGGGCACCCGAATGCGTTCCTTTGAGACAAGGATATAAAACTCTTCCGGCTCCAATAGCAAGCTGTCGTGGCGATGGCGGTAGAGCGGCTCCCAGAAGTCAGCCGCGGCATAGTGGCCGACTTTCTCAAGGTCGATGACATGGCTGTTTTTCTTGGCGCGGTATCCGATCACGCGGGAATCTCGCTGATCCCCTCCGGTGAGGTCAATGCGAAGGAACAGGCCACGCTCCGCGCGAACGTCTTGGCTGCCGATGCGCTTGGTGGGCGCGACGTTATGGTACAACAGCGGAGTCGCCCGATGGAGGGCGTGCAGTGATCGATCTGAAACCGTGGCCTCGCCGCGTACGAACCGGACTTGGTTCAGCGACTGTCCGGTGCGGACTTTGATAGCAAACGAACGGGGAACCACCTCGAGGAAAAGTTGTCCCCGATAGCCGGCTCGGATTTCGTCGAATCCCGACGTGAGATCCGTCACCACGCGGGTGAATACATCCAGGCGCCCGGTCGTGCTCTTCGGATTCGCCCGTGCGCGGATCGTTGTGGGGAGCGCCAATTCTTCCAGCAGGGGGACAAGGTAGACGTGGCCTTTTTCTAGGATGGCACCATCGCTCAAGTCCATTTCGTACATCACGAGATCCGACTGGTAGAAATCCATGACGTTCAGGCGGGACGAGATCGCCGACAGTTCCGGCAAGAAACTGCTGATCAGTCGGTAGGCTTTGCGGCCGAGCCGGAGGTCGAGACTGGCCGGTTGGATCTGTCGGTCCTCAATCGCCGGAGCGGCAGTGATGGCGCCGACGGAGATCAACCGCTTGATGTCCTGATAGGGGAAAATCCCGGATCGGGGTGAATGAGTCGTCACAGTTCGTCCGCATCTCCGCCGCAGCTGTTTCCCCACATGGCGTAGCCGTCGCGATCCGGGTAACTGTCCCCGCAAGCCGCATAGGCTTCTTCTGTCTCGCCGACAGCGGAGCCCACACCAACCATCGGAAGTTCTCGTCGACCGTCTGTCTTTGGTTGGGGGTAATGGAAGGTTTTGTTCTCGTAGTTGCGGAGAACGGCCCCGTCCTCATCCAGATGGACCAGGTAATTGTCGGGCAGCAGCGGGATCTTGCCGCCTCCACCCGGCGCATCGATCACAAAATGAGGGACGGCCATGCCGCTGGTATGGCCCTGGAGCGCTTTGATGATCTTCAGGCCCGTTTCAACGGTTGTCCTGAAATGATTTGTTCCTTTGGTCAAGTCAGCTTGATAGAGGTAATAGGGCTTCACTCGCGCAAGGAGGAGTTGATGGACGAGCCGTTTCATGATTTCCGGATCGTCGTTCACTCCTTTGAGCAGAACGGTTTGGGCCCCGAGTGGAACGCCGGCATCTGCCAGACGACCGCACGCAGCCTTCACCTCCGGGGTCAGCTCATCGGGGTGATTGAAATGCAGGTTCATGTAGATGGGGTGGTACTGTTTCACCATGTCACAGAGCTTCTGTGTGATCCGCTGAGGCAAACTTCCAGGGACGCGTGACCCGAT
>JAHBWQ010000060.1 GCA_019636915.1 Nitrospira sp.
GGGGGACTTTGCCCAAGCCTATGTGATCGCGCACGAAGTCGGCCATCATGTGCAAAATGTCCTGGGCGTCGCCGAAAAAGTGCATCGTCTCCAGCAGCGGGCCTCTGAAGCAGAAGGCAATGCCCTGTCGGTTCGCATGGAACTTCAGGCTGATTGCTATGCCGGTGTGTGGGGTTACCATGCCAAACGTAACCGGAACCTGATCGAGCCGGGAGATTTTGAAGAAGGGCTCCGCGCAGCGGCAGCCATTGGCGATGACCGACTGCAGAAGATGTCACGCGGCCACGTCCAGCCTGAAAGCTGGACCCACGGCTCGTCCGAACAGCGGATGACCTGGCTCAAGCGTGGGCTCGAGTCCGGGGATCCGTCTGTCTGCAATACCTTTGAGAACCATCGCCTATGAGCAACCCAGTTCCTGCGACAAAAAGCAGCTTTCTTGCGAAAACACTCGGCCCCCTGCTATCCGACCCACCCTGGGCCGCCAAATCGTTTATGGCCGCGAGCGCCACAACCGTCGCCGGATTCGGCGCGTGGCTCAGCGATATGATGTCGCCGGCACTCGCCCGCGGGGGCGCCAGCTTTCTCGGCGGATTCTTGCTTGGCTGGGCCTTTCGGAAGACCCTCAAGGTTGCGCTGTTGATCACCATCTCATTGGCGGCGCTCGTGGCCATTCTCAAAACCACCGGCTGGATTCACCTGGAATGGAACTTGATCCAGAGCGATGTAAATCGCACGCTCGACTGGGCCCGAGGCCAAGCCCAGAGCTTGAAGGAAGTGGCGGTCGGCTATCTCCCCTCAGCCGGTGCTGCCGGCGCCGGCGCCTTTTTCGGATTTCGGGGGAAATAGCGACATCCTCATACCCCATCCGTACATCCTGACAATGCACGAACTTTCCCTCAGTTCTTCCTCACCGATTTCACATCCAGCGTCCCCAAATAGTGCCCCTCGATAGTTACCTGATCGCCGTCTTTGAGGAGCACGGGCCCCATCTGACAGAGCGCCGCATAGCTGGCCTGGATCATCCCACTCCCATCATCAACAAGAAAATTCTGAATGCACTTCTCCAGCTTTGAGCTACTTCCAATGAAGTGCTGCATCTGATACCCACTGATCATCCCCGTCACTTGGACGACCTTCATCTTGTACGCTTCGGGATAAGCCTGCAGGGAGCTGATCGAGACCGGATCTGCAGCCCACGCAACGGGGACCAACCACACAAGGCTGATGAGTGTCAGTTCCACCAAGCGTAGAATCCTGTTCATGACGATCCTCCTCTTCATGGAACATGATGCGTGGGGAGCACAGCTACGGAGCCTGGCGCAGTGCTTGCCCAGTGGCGGCGCTATAGGCCTCCGCAAGTGTATGCACCTCGATCACCTGAACAGATCGCTCCGCTCCTGTGAAATTGAGATGACTATTATCCAATGCATCCGGCACAATCATCGTGGTCTTTCTCAGATCTCGACAGGCATTCATCTTATCCATGAGTCGCCCCACGGCTTGAATCTCTGCATCCGGCTCAATCGTGCCCGACATGCAGATATCCTGACGAATCTGATCGCCAAGCAGGGCGGCAGCAACACCCACAGCAAAAATCCCTCCGGCACTGGGTCCATCTACTGGGTCCGGAACGAGAATCCGGATACTAAGATAGTGCGGGTCATAGCCTACCGCCCTTGAGGCCACTGCGACCGCCGTACGAAAAGAATGGGCAGAGACGGGCATTAAGTTGGAGTCACCAAGAATCTCCGGGCCTCTTCCATCGGCCTTGTACCCGACCATGAGTTGCGCCACGTATCCCCTCCATGAACCAGTGATGGAACCGACACGATCCTGCCCAACACTCAAGAGGGGCAAGGGTAATATGACATCGGAAAAGGGCACGGGCTTCCTCCCTTGTGGTTGCTGTGAAAATTCAGACGAGACGGTATTCGTAACTGATGGAGACGATCGGGAAAGATTGCGGCCTGGCGACGCCTTCGGCACCGGAGAAATGGTCAGCGGTGAATAGGTCTTCGTCTCTCCCACTTGCCGACAACCCGGCCATTCACGATCTGTATACAGATCAGGTTGTCCCGACCGAGGGCAGACCCAAGTCTCAGCCCATGCCGAGCTACGAGCAAACCCGTTGAGGGCACACAGGTTGAAAAGAACTATGGAAGCAATCTGGATTCGCCGACTAATGGTTTGCGAGCGGGATTGACGCATGGCCGGCTACCAGCAACCGTAACCTTTCAAGCCTATCGCTCAAACCAGATTTCGTCAAAAAGAAGTGCGGGCACTGCGGTAGAAAACGGTAAAGATTCGAATCAGCGGACTATTGAACACCTAATCTTGGCTCTAATTTTCGAACACCTGGAAAGCACGAAACACCTGCCATCTCCCACAGGATGTTCAAACTGACCTTCCAGCGAGGCCGGGACGAGTGAAAGGCCGAGGAGGTACATACCAAGCTTCACTTGAACCGCTCGCTTCGATCACATGCGAGCGGTTAGGTCTTTAACCATCGCCTTTCGTACGTTGAGACCTTGAGCGATGCGAGAACAAAGCTGGAGAGCGTTTTCAACATCCTACCCCGGCAGGGCCTGATACCAGCCATTGGCCTGTACGAGGGTCATTTTACTGTCGAAGAGTCCGCTGATCTGATCGCTCGTGAGCAAAGTTGACTTGGCACCGTCGGCCACAATTTTCCCAGTTTTGAGGAAAATCATGCGATCGATCTCCGGTGGGATTTCATGTAAGTGATGCGTCACCAGCAGCAGGGTCTTGCCCTTGCTGATTTGCGTACGCAACAGATCGAGGTAGTGAAAGCAGGCCTTCGGATCAAGGCCGCTGGTCGGCTCATCAAACACAAGTACTGAGGGATCATGCACCAAGGCTCGACCCAACAGAAACCGCCGCTGCTCACCGGTGGACAAGTGGCCGAAGCGGCGGCCAGACAGATCCATTATTCCCAATTCCTGCATCACCTCATAGGCCCTGGTCTTCTGTGTCTTGCTGAACTCCTGATAGGCGTAGGTATCGTTGCTGGCATAGAAGCCTGAGAGAATCACATTGAGCCCTTCGGCACAGATCAGGTAATCCCGTTGGAGATCGTGTGAGACGATACCGATTTGTTTCCGCACGTCCCAGACATTCCATCGCTCCTCGCCGAAAAGCGCCCACCGCGTCTCATCCTTCGGCATGGCATGGACTTCACCCGACAACAACTTGAGCAGCGTGGATTTCCCTGCCCCATTCGGACCAAGGATTGCCGCATGTTCGCCTTCATCTAGGGCAAAGGAAAAATCAGAGAAGACGCAGGTCTCGCCTCTATACACCGTCGCATGCTGAATCTCGACGATGGGCTTCGTCTTGGCTGAAGCACGAAACGCTTCGACAGGAACCACCGATGGACGATTAGCTGGTTTCCCACCTCGCCGTGCCTGCTCAAGACCAGCTCGGGCGAGCGCATCCACTCGCTCGTTCTCCGGATGCCCGTTATGCCCCCTGACCCAATGCCATTCGAGGGTATGGTTGGCAGCTAATTCATCAAGCCTCCGCCACAAGTCCTCATTTTTGACTGGATCCTTCCCGGCTGTTCTCCAGCCCCGTTGTTTCCAACTGTGGATCCATTCGCTGATGCCTTTTTGTACATACTGTGAGTCCGTGTAGACCCGCGCCTGCACCGGCTGAGCGAACGACTGCAAGGCTTCAATGACCGCGAGTAATTCCATTCTGTTATTCGTCGTCGCCGGCTCGCCACCGGAGAATTCGGTTTCGACGTTCCCATCTCGCACCAACACACCCCACCCCCCAGGCCCGGGGTTCCCGCTGCAAGCTCCATCGGTGTAGATCTCAATCATCGGCTGCATCCTTTGACTAAATCGTTTCGCCTCGGCGATTGTACTATGTGTCTTTCCACAGAGCCAGACTGAATCCCGTGACTCAAACAAGTTACTTGGGTACAATAACCTGGCACTGACGCTCACATTTTGCAGAGAGTCTCATCCTGCGTACGTTGTTCTTCATCGGCACCGGCGGGTTCATCGGGTCCATCTTGCGGTACCTTGTGAGCGGCTATGCGCAACAACTCAGCAAGAGCATTCAATTTCCATTCGGCACTTTGGCCGTCAATCTTGTGGGATGCGCACTGGTTGGCTTCCTCGCCGAATTGGCCGATCATCGGGGCGTCATTCCCGCGGAGGCCAGGTCTTTTCTGATCGTCGGAATACTGGGCGGCTTCACAACCTTTTCGGCCTTCGGCAACGAAACGATGAATCTGCTTCGCGATGGAGAAGTGTGGTTGGCCTTCGGGAATATCATCGGCCATACAATCTTTGGCCTTGGTGCAGTCTGGCTTGGCTATTCCACCGCCTATCTACTCTGGAAATGAATCATGCGTATTGAACAGGGTTGTCTGCTGAGAATCTATGTCGGAGAAGGAGATAAACACGCTGGACGTCCCCTCTATGAGTGGATCGTTACACAGGCTCACGCGCGGCAGCTGGCCGGAGCCACCGTCTACCGCGGGCTCATGGGATTCGGTCCCCACACCCGCGTGATCCACACCTTCAAGATCGAACGGTTGGCTGAAGATCTGCCCATCACCATCGAAATCATCGATTCGCGCGACAAAGTCGAGCAGTTTCTCACCTTTATCGAACAGCAGACCACATCCAACCTCTTTGCCACTATGCAAACAATCGAGATCCGCTCGATTCAAGAACGACCCAGGTAGCAGCCTCTACCCTTCCCTCTTCCACTACACTGCTTTCCGCTTCCCTCCACATCACCAGAATTGAGCCATTCCATCCTCAGCATTGTGATCCTCAGAGAGAAGCCCAATGGCAGTTTCTGCGGTATCTTTGTCATTGTGCCATCCTGAGATTGATGGGAGGATACCGCTCATGAAACGAACTCGCAAACCAACAGCACACACACCACGCACCATCGCACTCCTCGGTTTCGACGGCGTTGCAGCACTCGATATCACCGGCCCGTACGAGGTCTTTTCCCTTCCGTCCTACCTTGCACAGGACAAAGCAATGCCGCCCTATCGAATCGTGCTCCTCGCTGATCAGGCTGGTCCGGTACGTTCGGCTTCAGGGCTGAGCCTGATCGCGGATGCCTCGTGGCAGAACTTTCATAACAGGGTCGACACGCTGATGGTCTGCGGTGGACCTGACATGACCGCGCTTCAGCGCAATCAGAAACTCCTGGCCTGGCTCCGCACCATGGCGCGCCGCACCAGACGGATCGGCTCGATCTGTACCGGCGCCTTCCTACTCGCGGAAGCCGGCCTGCTCAACAACCGCCGAGCCACGACCCATTGGAGTGAGACCACACGTTTGGCTCAGGGGTATCAATCGATTACCGTCGAACCAGACGCGATCTACGTCAAGGACGGTCATGTCTATACGTCAGCCGGAATCACGGCAGGCATGGACTTGGCCTTGGCACTCGTGGAGGAAGATCTCGGACATGATATCGCCCTGGCTGCAGCCCGCATGCTGGTCCTGTTTCTGAAACGTCCAGGCGGGCAATCTCAATTCAGCACACAACTCCAAGCTCAGGCTGTTGAAGGCCAACGATTAACGGACCTCCTGAGCTGGCTGGCTGACCATCACCATAAGCCGATGACTGTGGAGGACATGGCCGCTCAAGCCGGCATGAGTCCACGAACCTTCGCGCGAGTCTTCGTTACAGAAACCGGAGACACACCGGCACTCTACTTGGAGAAACTTCGTTTAGAACATGCCTTTCGTCTCCTGGAAACCACCGGCACGTCGCTCGATATCACCGCGCAAGCATGTGGCTTTACAGGGCATGAACAGTTACGGCGCGCCTTTCAGCGCCACAAAGGCATCACCCCACAAGCCTATCGACAACGGTTCCATACGATGGAACACCAGACGCGTAATGGCTGACGCAGAGCATCACCATGGAGGCAACCATGCAAGAGACAAAGAAACTGCAAGTGGCAATCTTATTGTACGACGGGATGACAGCGCTGGATGCCATCGGGCCCTACGAGGTACTCCAGGCCCCAACACTCAACACCGATGTGCGGTTTGTGGCGCGTGAGAAGGGGATGAAGCAAACGGATTTCGGCAAACTTCGGTTAACGGCGGACTACAGTCTGGATGAGACGCTCCATCCCGACATTCTTGTCGTGCCAGGAACGGCCTATCCCAAAGCCATCATGGGTGACCCGCAAGTCATAGAATGGATCGCCCAGGTCCACAAAACCACCAAATGGACCACGTCGGTCTGCACGGGCGCATTGGGACTTGCAACGGCTGGCGTCCTCCGTGGACTGAAAGCCACCACCCATTGGCTTGCGCACGATGTGCTCAAACAATTCAGGGCAATCCCGACGAAAAAGCGAGTGGTCCGCGATGGCAAAGTCTTCACCGCCGCCGGTGTCTCATCGGGCATCGATATGGCTCTCACATTAGTGGCGGAAGAATTCGGCGCCAACGCCGCACAACTCACCCAACTCTTGATCGAGTACGATCCGCAACCGCCATTCGATGCCGGAAGCCCAGACAAAGCGCCATCGATAGTTGTGACTACAGCTCGTGAGGTATTCGCCAAACTCCAGGCGACGGCATAGTGACAGAGCGGCTTGATAACTCCTTGCGGGAATGCGGATACTACCGAGCCTTTCCCAACGTTTCGATCAGGAAGAGGATTTCAGCGGCCATTGAGTAGCGTAAATCTGGAGCGTCGGCAAGGGTGCGGTCGCGGCTGCCAGTAACGATAGCTTGGAGGCCGCGGATGAAGCCGCTGAAGCCGGTGGCCTCGAAGCGCGCAGACTGTTGCTGGAGGAGGGACATAGCTTGTGCTTGGTCGCCGGCGAGCAGGGATTGGGTCACGGCGAGGGCTATGCGGCCAGATGCCTCGTGGTTCTCGCCACCATCGCGGCGGTAGGCGAGGTAGCTGGCAATGGCCTTGCCCTTGGCTTCCGCGGCTGCAGTGGGATTGCCAGTATCCGTCTCGATGAGGGCGAGGATGGCCCAGGATGTCCACGGCAGGGCGTAGTGGTCTGACTGCGCTTTACATTCGATCGCACGACGTATTTCCTGCCGCGCTTCGTCCAAACGTCCGAGCTTTCGTAAAGTCTCGCCAAGATTACTCCTCGCGCGGCCTTCGTTCACAGTGTCACCGATCTCAACATATTTGCCCGCCGCTTGGCTGTGGAAGACCACAGCTTCCTCGAGACGGTTGAGGACATCGCTATACAAATTCCCAAGTTGCCCAAGCGTGCTGGCCTGACTTGCGACATTACCAAACCGCACCTTGAGCGCGAGCGCTTTTTGGTAGGCCTCCTCCGCTGCTTCCGGCTGACCTGCCTCCTGATATACCATAGCCGTCTGATGCCAGGACACAGCGACCATACCCGGTTCATCCAACTGTGTGAACTGCTTGCGCGCATCAGCATGGGCTTCCAGTGCCTTTTGATATTGGCGCTGCTGCATGCGAACGGTCCCAAGCTGACCTTTGCCCACGGCGACCTGCCTAGTGTCCTTGAGTTGTTCGGCGCGGCGGATGTTTTCTTCGTAGGCCGCTGCTGCTTCATCGACCCGACCTAATGCAAGAAAACAGTTACCTTGTTCTGCAAGACAAATGGATGCCATCCCTTCCGCGGCCTTATTGGCCTGCCCTTTTGCCACAGTCTCAAATCGTTGGGTGGCTTCGTCCAGCAGTGGTAGGGCTTGTTCCGGGTTGCTGGCAACTAGCAACACACGGGCCAGAATCCAGCAGGCCATCGCTAGATCGTATTCAGCACTGGGATAGGCCTGGCCGCCCGCTGCCCTGGCACGCTGGAGCAACGCTTGCGCACCCTCGAACGCCTCGCGCAACTTTCCGCCGGCAACCTGCTGCTGGATGCGGGTCGATGTGGCCTCAAACCGCGCGTGGTTCCAGGCTCCGCCCAACGCTTCAAGCCTCTTCGCCTCAGAGTCGCGCACCCGTCCCACAACCTCTAGCAGCCTCGGCTTCCCTGCATTCTGTAGCAGACTGTAGAGCGATGTGGCCAGGTGAATCGTCGCCTCCGCATCGCCCTTGCGCTGCACGAGATCCAGCAGTGCAAAGAGGTTCGGCAGTTCCAACCCCGTCAGCGTCGCTGAGACTTCGATGTTCTGGCTCTGCTGCTGCTCGAGGAAGTTGGCAAACTCGTGCATCGCCTCAACCCAGCGGACCGTCAGCGCCTCGCGCTCCGCGCTGTCCATCTGCCCATGCAGATAGGGGCAGAGCGCGGGATTGAGCGTGAGATGGTTGTAGCGATTCGGTGTTGCTAGCCCCGTCTCGATCAACTCACCCGCCAGCGCGCCTACGGCCTCTTTTTCCCACTGCATCATATGGCGCAAAGCGTCCAGATCAACCGCACCATGAAACAGACCGAGAACGCGTGCCCGGTCTTGGTTCGCCTCTGACATGCGGCGGAGGGAAAGCTTGACACTGGCGAAGACTGATTTCTCACGGCGCCTCGGATCGTTGGCGGGCAGATGCGCGACCTGTTGATCCATCTCCGCCATCAGCTCGACGAGCGATTGGTGGGTGGCCTCGACACCTCGTGCTCGCAGGGCGGGCGCCAACAGTGTCAGAGTCCGTGCGTGGCAGTGGACGGCCTCTACAAGCTGCTCGATCTGCTCACGGGCAGCATCGCTGGCGCCGCCACCGTCTCCGCCGGCGGCATTCAGCACGCGCTCGACCAGCTTCACCGCATCCTCGCGATGGAGTTGGTACAGCTCCCTGCGGTGCCGTTCTGCGTTGAACGGCGCAGGCAACACCTCACGGCTGGTGAAGACCACTCGCGTGTCACCCACCTTCACCAAACGTTCGCACAAGGCGAGAATGGCCTTCAGTTCGCGGCCCGCCTCCTCGGAGAGTAACTCGGGCGTTTCAAGGTAGGGTGGTAACAGGATGCTTTCCATGTTGTCCACCACGAGCAGCGTGGCTTGCTCACGCAGCGCGCGCTCGATGGCCAGGATTGCCAGTTCCACATCGCTAAAGGTAGCGGCGGAGTACTTGTCCCCGACAAGCTGGTTCCCTATTGCATCGAGGACAGCGGCGGTATGGCTGTGCGTTTCGACAGACACGAACGCGGCACGGCGGATCTGCTGGGACCTGACCATCCAGCGTGCGAACTCAGCGGCGAGCGCCGTTTTCCCCTCTCCACCCTGCCCACGCACAACGGCGTAGCGTTCGCACTGCAGCAGTCGCTGAAGTGCGAGCAGTTCTCGGCTACGTCCGATAAAGCTGGTTGCAGGCACAGGAGGCAGATTGCCAAGACGGGTGGCGAGCACAGTTTGGAAATCTTCCACCGTCTGCTTCGCCGGTGTCGTCTTGAAGAGCCGGGGATCGTCTTTCTCCTGGAACAGCACGGGTACGAACCAATCTTCGAGGCGCAGCTCACCCGCGCCGAAGATGCGGCCGCGAAAGGTGTCATCCTTGAGTTGGCGCTGGCCCGCGAGCATGGCATCGCCGACACGTTTGCCATCCGCGAGCGCCTGGTAGAACTGGGCGACAAACCGCTTGGCCGTCTCGACCAGGACGCTGTGGCTCATGGCAACGACGGAGGCCACACCGACCTTGAGTAGTTCAGAGGCGACGCTTTCAGACGCCTTCTCGGCCTGCGCAGTCTGGCAGGCTTCGAGGAAGACGAGCGGGATACGGTGGTCGCGCAGCAACGGGCCAAGTTCCTCCGTGGTGACAAGAGCGTGCCGGCGCTTGTCCAACTTGCCGGTATCCTCGGGCAACTCGAAACACAGTCCTCCGAGACCGACCTGTTTGTCATAGACGCCGTGGCCATCGAAGTGGACGACGTGATACGACTCACGGGCGTCAAAGGCACGTTTGAGTTCCTTGCCCAACGCGTCAAACGTCGGCGGGTTGAGCACATGAAGCTGCACAAGTCCACCGAGTTCTTCCATGGCCTCAACCAATGGCAGTGCACTCACGCGGTGATCAATGTACCCGCAGGCCTCATCCTCCGGTCTGGCGGTCACGAGCAGGATGCGGATCGGCACTTCGACGAGAGACACGTCGAGTGTCCACGTATTCGGCAGGCGCCGGCGGACACGGGTAGGTTTTGCCCCCTGAAAGAGATACCCGTCGCCGTCGTGAAGCAGTTCCCACGGTAGCTTGAGCAATTCCGTGGCGGCTTCCTTCGCCGTCTTCACGTCGGCGTCGGATGCGCCGGCTTCGAGGGCGGCGTCCACATGAACAGAGAAGCGACGGCCTGCGTGATCGCAGATCTTCAACCACGCATTGACGACGTTCGCCGTGCACGCCGCAGGCAGCGCAGCGTCATATAGGAGTTGGCCCCATTTCACGAGGTTGTCTTCGACCTTACGCGCACGGTCGCGGAAGTAGTGACTCGGCCAGATCGCGTAATGCTCGAGATACCACCTCAGTTCCCCAGCCTCGATGGGACCGATGGGAGCGATGAGTCGCCAGCTCTGTACGCTGGCTACTTCGCGCTGGCCCGGCGTCGACGGTTCATAGACGAGCCTGGCACGTGCCGACGGGCGGCGCACGCCGTTGTCTTCGTGGAACTTCAAGTCGGTGAGTTCGAGGACCAATTCCTCCAAAGGCTCTGCCTTAAGCTGTGACGTAGGCGCAACATCGGCAGGATCGCGTTTGCCCAGAGCAACGAGGATCGGATGTATCGCCGCTTCAACCCCGCCGGTTGCGCTGCTGACAGGAATGTAAATCGGTTCCTCGCCGAAGAATTGCTCGAACATGCCAATCTTGGTTCCATCGAGCGAGAGCGGGATAACTGGGAATGCACCCTTGGCGCGCTGCTTCCGAACCTCCAACGCGTGAGTCAATTCCATGCCGACCCAGTTGGACTGCAGCGCATCCGTGCTGACGACGACTGCGAACGCTGATGCGTCGTCGATTGCCTTTTGGATTTCCGGCCAGAGCGGATCCCCACCGCGCAGCTCGCGTGAGTCAATCCAGCGAGACTGTCCGTGATCGGCAAGCGCCGCACGAAGGCCGCGTACAAACGCGTCGTCCTTTGAACTGTGCGAGATAAAGAGTTTGCCCATATTTCAGGATGTACATGCGGCAGAGTCGTCGAGCCGAAGGAGAATGGAGCGGAAGACGTCACCCGGAACGGATTCACCCACGACAGACCGCCTTGGAAGAAGATCTAGGCTCAGGCTAAGGTTGAGGATAGAGAGATGCTCCTCGGTCTTAGCCTCAAAGTCGATCTTAACCTGAGGTTATCGGATTGTCGATCCAGGAATTTTGAGGGTAGGTATATTCACATCCGCGTTCTGCGCCCGATGTAAGAGTGCATGGTCCATGAGCACGAGGGCTAGAACACCCTATTGGGCCCGATCACGCGACATGTGCCTGAATACACCTGTCGATTTCAGGCCCAATCGTGCGTTTGGCCATTCGCAAATCAAATTCACCTTGGAGTCCGATCCAGAGATCTGACGAGGTCTTCAAATACTTGCTCAATCGCAGCGCCGTATCGGCGGTGATGGCACGCTTTCCATTCACAATGGCGCTAATCCGTCCTGGAGACACTCGAATATCACGAGCCAAACGGTTAATGCTAATGCCCATGGGCTTCATAAACTCTTCCAGCAAGATCTCGCCTGGATGAATCGGTTCAAGCAACCGTTTCCGTGCCATCGGACACCTCAATGGTAGTCAACAATCTCAACTTCATACGCATCGCCCTTGGCCCACACAAAACAGATTCGCCACTGATCATTGATTCGAATACTGTACTGTCCCTTGCGATTCCCATTCAACGCCTCCAAGCGGTTCCCTGGTGGAACTCGGAGGTCCTCGAGTGAGACAGCCCTATGAAGCACCAAGAGCTTTCTTCGAGCGATGCGCTCGAAGGCCCGAAAGCGCGGGACATCCTCATCCGCAAATACGGCCTCGGTCATCTTGGACCGAAAGGAGCGTATCATCGCCGATTAGTCTATTCCGCCTCACGGCATAGGTCAAGCAGCACGGAAAGAATGTGGGGGAAGTCAGCATACATGCCCCTACCACAGGAAGATTTGCCTTCTTGTTTCGAAGTTGGTGTGCGCTTGGTAGAAGAGGTGGCTTAGTTGACCGAGCGAGGAATCTTTGGCGTCTTCGTCGTCACATCCGCATTCTGCGCCCGATGCAGCAGCGCATGGTCCATGAGGACGAGCGCCATCATAGCTTCGGCAATCGGCGTGGCGCGGATGCCGACGCAGGGGTCGTGGCGGCCGTTGGTTTCCACCATGACCGGCTTGCCCTGCTTGTCGATCGACTTGCGCGGGATACGGATGCTCGACGTGGGTTTGATCCCGATGGTGACGAGGATGTCTTGTCCGGTTGAGATGCCGCCGAGAATGCCCCCGGCATTATTGGAGAGAAATCCTTCAGGTGTGAGTTCATCACCGTGTTCGGAGCCCCGTTGCGTGACCGACGCAAAACCAGATCCGATCTCAACCGCCTTCACCGCATTGATGCTCATCATGGCTGCAGCCAAGTCCGAGTCCAACTTGGCATAGACCGGCGCACCCCAGCCGACCGGTACATGTTCGGCGATTGTCGTAATCTTGGCCCCGACGGAATCACCGGCCTTGCGCAGCTCATCCATAAACGATTCGAGCTTGGGAACGATATCCGGATCGGCCGAGAAAAATGGATTCTGACCGACCGACTCCCAAGTTTTGAACGGCAACTCATGAGGCCCAAGCTGGCTCAGATAACCTCGAATGACCACACCATACTTTTCGTTGAGCCACTTCCTCGCAATCGCCGCCGCCGCGACACGCACCGCCGTCTCACGAGCCGAGGCCCGTCCACCACCTCGATGATCGCGAATGCCATACTTCTGCCAGTAGGTGTAGTCGGCATGCCCAGGCCGGAAGGTATCGATCAGGTTACCGTAATCCCGGCTGCGCTGGTCCTCGTTCTGAATCAGCAGCGCGATGGGTGTGCCGGTGGTTTTCCCCTCAAATACCCCGGAAAGAATTTCAACCGTATCCGACTCCTGCCGCTGCGTGACATGGCGAGAGGTACCAGGCTTCCGACGATCGAGATCGTGTTGGATATCTTCTGCTGAGAGGGCCAGCCCAGGTGGGCAGCCATCGACAACACAACCGATCGCCGGTCCGTGGCTCTCACCGAACGACGTAACGGTAAAAACGCGCCCAAAGGTGTTGCCTGCCATAGGAACAGAAACTCCCTACTCAACTAAGTCCAGCTTGATGCGCAATTCCTTGAGTTGGTCGGCGCCAACGGTCGATGGCGCATCGGTCAGCGGACATTGCGCCTTCTGGGTTTTGGGAAACGCAATGACGTCGCGGATAGAATCGGCATTCCCCAGCAGCATCACCAAACGATCAAGCCCAAAGGCGATCCCACCGTGCGGTGGAGCGCCGTACTCGAGCGCCTCCAGCAGAAACCCAAACTTAACCGCTGCGTCCTCCTTACCGATCCCGAGCAGATCGAACACTTTGCTTTGCACATCGCGACGGTGGATACGGATGCTGCCGCCACCGATCTCGCTCCCGTTCAGCACCATGTCGTACGCCTTCGCTCTTACTTTGAGCGGATCGGAATCGAACAGCCCCAGATCCTCATCGAGCGGTGCCGTGAAGGGATGATGGATGGCGACGTACCGCTTTTGGTCCGCATCATAATCCAGCATGGGGAAATCAACTACCCACAAGGGCTTCCATGCGGAGGTGTCGATTAGTTTTAATTCTTCGCCTAAGAGTAATCTGATCCGTCCCATCACATCATGGACGACCGCCGTCTTGTCTGCGCCGAAAAGAACCAAGTCACCAGGCTTCGCGTCCGATAGAGCCGCCGCAAATGCTTTCGGATCTAAAAACTTCGCGATGACAGACTCCAGCTGACCTTCCGCAGTCAGCTTCAACCAGGCGAGGCCCTTCGCCCCGAAACTCTTGGCCGTGTCTCCCAAGGCATCGATGCGGGTGCGAGACAATGTCGCGCCACCCTTCACAATCAAGGCCTTCACGATCCCACCCTTGGTCGCGGCATCCTTGAAAACCTTGAACTCACTCGCCGCTCCGAATGCCGTCATGTCGTAGAGCGGCATGTCGAACCGAAGGTCAGGCTTATCGGACCCATAGCGGCCCATCGCTTCCGCATACGTCATCCGTGGAAATGGCGTCGGCAACTGCACGCCACCCACCTTGCTGAAGATCGTGACGATCATGCGCTCCATCAAGCTCATCACTTGATGGCGATCGACGAAGGACATTTCCAAGTCGATCTGCGTAAACTCAGGCTGCCGATCGTTACGGAGATCTTCGTCACGGAAGCAACGAGCGATTTGGTAATAGCGATCGACGCCGCTGACCATGAGCACCTGCTTAAACAATTGCGGTGACTGCGGCAGCGCAAAGAACTGTCCGGCGTTCACGCGGCTTGGGACCAAGTAGTCTCTGGCGCCCTCCGGTGTACTTTTCGTCAAAATCGGCGTCTCCACCTCTAAGAAGCCCTCAGCGTTTACGAACTCTCTGGTGGCCTGCGTAATACCATGGCGAAGGCTCAGCAGCTTCTGCATCCTGGGGCGACGAAGGTCCAGGAAACGATACTTCAACCGAATCGATTCCGTCACATCTGCGTCGTCTTCAATCAAGAACGGCGGTGTCTTCGCCTCGTTCAGAATCTCCACGTCGTCGACAAAGATCTCAATCTCACCGGTCGAGAGATCGGGATTCTTTGATTCATCAGGCCGTGCCATGACCTGCCCGGTCACGGACACGACACATTCGCTGCGGAGTGTGTGGGCCGCTTGATGGCACCGAAGATTACGCTCGGCATTGAACACCACCTGCGTAATGCCCGTGCGATCTCGCAGATCGATAAAAATGACCATGCCATGGTCTCGCCGACGCTGCACCCAGCCGTTCAACACGACGGTCTGGCCCACATGCTTCTTGCTCAACTCTCCGCACTTGTGCGTCCGCACGTTCATGCCACTCTCGCTTTCTTGGAGGAAAACTGTTTCGTTCTCGCCGGCTTTGCCCATCCCGCTTGCCTGACAGGACGTTTCGATTTCACGACTTGTTCCTCTCCCCGTTCGACCGCGTCCTTCCGTTCCTCGACAAGCTCTCGCAATGCGTTCGCCTCTCGATCGCTCAAGAATCGAAATTCACCTGGGGCAAGTCCGCCCAACGACAAGGGACCCATCCGTATTCTTTGGAGCTTGATGACCGGGTGCCCCACGACCTCCAACATCCGTTTGACTTGATGCTTCCGCCCTTCTCGAATGGTGAGCTCCAGCCAGGAATTCTGCTCAGCCTTCTTCACCTTCTTCACATGGGCTGGACCAGTCATGCCATCCTCAAGCTTCACCCCCTGCTCCAGTTTCCTGATTTCTCCGTCCCCCAACACGCCCTTCACCTTGATCAAATAGGTTTTGGGAACATGATATCGCGGATGTAACAGGGCCTGAGCCAGGTCACCGTGATTCGTCAACAGCATCAACCCTTCACTATCGAAATCCAACCGCCCGACCGGAAATACCCGAACCGAGACGCCGTGCAAGAAATCCTTCACGGTGTCCCTCCCACCGGGATCATCCAACGTGGACATCACATTCTTTGGTTTATTCAACACCAGATAGACGAACGGCTGTGCGGAGGTCAGGTGTTTGCCGTCGACCTTCACATGATCTCGACCAGGGTCGACTTTCGTTCCAAGTTCAGTCACGATCTTGCCATTGATCGTCACGCGACCGCTGGCGATCAGCATCTCCGCTTTCCGGCGTGACGCGAGCCCCGTACTGGCAATGAGTTTTTGCAATCGTATTTCCATTTTACCTACTGATGGGCGATCAGGTGACTCCTTCCTGCGCGCATGCACCGAGCACCGACCTTTGCCTACAGATCAGAGCGATCTTGAGTGCGCGGTGCGCGAGCACAGGAGTCACCTGATCGCCCATCCCCCCCTACTCCCACTCAATCGTACTCGGCGGCTTCGAGCTGATATCGTAGACCACTCGATTCACGCCTTTGACTTCATTGATGATCCGGTTCGACATACGGCCTAGCACGTCATTGGGAATCTTAGCCCAATCAGCCGTCATCCCATCGACGCTCGTCACGGCACGAATGGCGATCACATACTCATAGGTCCGTTGATCACCCATCACCCCCACCGTACGAATTGGTAACAGCACGGCAAACGCCTGCCAGATTTCCCGATAGAGCCCGGCGCCTCTGATCTCCTGATCGACGATCGCTTCCGCTGCGCGCAGAATCGCCAAGCGTTCTGTCGTCACCGCGCCCAACACGCGGATCGCCAATCCAGGTCCTGGGAATGGTTGGCGCCAAATGATCTCGTCCGGCAATCCCAGCTCATGCCCTAACACCCGCACTTCGTCTTTGAAGAGCTCGCGCAACGGTTCAATCAATTTGAGTTTCATGCGTGCCGGCAAGCCGCCGACATTATGATGCGTCTTGATGGTCGCTGAAGGCCCTTTGAAGCTCACGCTCTCGATCACATCGGGATAGAGCGTGCCTTGGACCAGAAACTTGGTCCCCTTGAGCTTCTTCGACTCGGCCTCGAAATGCTTGATGAACTGCCGACCAATGATCTTGCGCTTCCGTTCCGGATCTGTGACATTCTTCAGCGCCGCAAGAAACGGCTTCGTCCCATCGAGCACACGCAGATTCAGGTGGAGCTGTGAAGCGAAGGTCTTCTGGACCTGGTCACGTTCACCCGCCCGCAACACTCCGTTGTCGACGAAGATACAGGTCAACTGATCCCCGATCGCTCGGTGCGTCAACGCCGCCGCCACGGAGGAATCGACTCCACCGCTCAACGCACAAATCACCCGTTCCTTGCCGACCTGTTCACGAATCTGCTTTACCGCCGTGTCGACATAGGACTGCATGGTCCATGTCGGTTTGCTGCCGCAGATCTCATACACAAAATTGCGCAGGATCTTGGTCCCTTCCGGGGTATGGGCCACTTCGGGATGGAACTGCAGGCAATAGATCCGGCGCTTGGCGTCATTCCGCTTCATGGCGGCAACGGGTGAGTTACTCGTATGCGCAATCGATCGAAATCCAGGGGGCATCCGTTCAATGCGATCGCCATGGGACATCCAGACAGTGGTCAGCTGCTTGGTGCCCACTCCTTTAAAGAGATCGCTTGCATCGTCGACCGTGAGTTCCGCGCGGCCATACTCCCGATGCGCCGACTTGGCAACCTCCCCACCGGACAGATGTGTCACTAACTGCATGCCGTAGCAAATACCCAGAATGGGAATGCCTTGATCGAAGAGTTCCTTTGCAATCAAGGGGGCCTTCTTCTCATAGACGCTGGATGGCCCGCCGGACAGCACAATGCCCTTCGGTCGATAGGCAAGGATAGTCGCTAACGAAGCCGTACAGGGGAAAATCTGCGAGTAAACCTGCGCCTCGCGAATGCGGCGGGCAATCAACTGCGTGTATTGAGACCCGAAGTCAAGAACCAGAATTCTATCGTGCCAGAGTTCCATGTTAACCGCGTGAGAGGTGAGGCGTGAGTGGCAAGGGGTACGTGTGTGAGTGCCTGGTCAGGTATCGGAACCCCTTACCGGCATCTATTCCCAGTCCATTCGATAGTTCGGCGCTTCTTTCGTGATGATGACATCGTGGACATGGCTCTCTCTGAGACCGGCGACCGATTGCCTGATAAACGTGGCGTTCTTCTGGAGATCGGGAATCGACTTACACCCGCAGTACCCCATTCCCGATCGCACGCCACCGACCAATTGATAGACCACCGCAGCCAAGGACCCCTTGTATGGCACACGCCCTTCGATCCCTTCAGGGACCAACTTCTGCGCCGGGCGTCCTCCCTGTCCGTACCGATCCCCCCCCCCACGCTCCATGGCGCCGATGGACCCCATGCCGCGGTAGACCTTATAGGTTCTGGCCTGATACAACACCGTCTCTCCCGGAGACTCTTCCGTTCCAGCAAACAATCCACCGAGCATGACGGATGAGGCCCCCGCCGCAAGCGCTTTGGCAATGTCTCCGGAAAACTTGATCCCGCCATCCGCAATGACCGGCACGCCACTCCCACGTAAGACTTTCGCACAATCAGCAATGGCCGTCAGCTGCGGCATGCCGGCACCGGACACGATCCGTGTTGTACAGATCGAACCAGGACCGACCCCCACCTTAACCGCGTCGACTCCGACTTTCAACAGATCCTTCGCCGCCTCTGCCGTCCCGATGTTTCCCGCAACCAGCTCAAGAGCTGGATACAACTTCTTGATCATTTTCGCGGTATTCAGCACGGCCTGTGAATGGCCGTGAGCTGTATCAATCACCACAAGGTCCACGCCTGCCTTCTTCAACAAGGTCACGCGCTCTTCCGTATCCTGTCCAACACCGACCGCCGCCCCAACCCGTAAGCGTCCATGTCCGTCCTTGCAGGCATTGGGATACTTGATCCGCTTTTCAATATCCTTGATGGTGATGAGGCCTTTCAATTCATACTGCTTGTTGACGACCGGCAACTTTTCGATCCGATGTTCATGAAGGATCTCTCGCGCTTTCTCGAGACTGGTGCCTTCCGGCGCCGTCACCAACCGGTCCCGCTTCATCACCTGCGACACTTTCAGGTCCATTCTGCTCTCAAACCGCAGGTCTCGATTGGTCAGAATCCCCACCAGCTTGCGCCCCTTGGTGACGGGAATCCCGGAGATGCGATATTTCGCCATGAGCTGGTGTGCGTCTCGAATGGTTTCATCGGGAGAAATGGTGACAGGATCCATGATCATCCCGCTCTCAGACTTCTTGACCCGATCTACCTCCATGGCTTGATCAGCCGGAGACAGAACCCGGTGCATAATGCCGATCCCCCCTTCACGGGCCATCGCGATCGCCAACCGTGACTCTGTCACCGTATCCATGGCCGCACTGACCAACGGGATATTGATCCGGATGTTTCGCGAGACGAACGTGCTCGTATCGACTTCATTAGGGAGAATCTGCGACTTGGCCGGCACTAGAATCACATCATCGTAGGTCAGTCCCAGTCGCGGCTCTTTATCCAGCATTGTTCCCTCGTCAGACCTTCTGAGTTCGTTGCGCTTTATCCAACTCGGCCAGTTCCTCTGCCTCGTCTTGCAAGCGTTCGCTGCCCTCGTCCGCCGGCATGAACTGCTGTACTCGAGTATTGCCGCTGTCGACGACAAACACACTGCCTTTGGCATCAACGGCAATCCCGTACGGGAAATTAAACTGCCCGTCACCGTTGCCGAACCCGCCCCACTGCGTGATGAAATTACCCTCGCGGTCGAACTTTTCGATCCGATGATTTCCCGTATCCGTCACATACACATCGCCGGCTCCATCGACCGTGATCCCCCAAGGCGAGCGCAGTTGTCCTGCCTCCTGCGCCAAGGAGCTGCTGGCATGCCCGGCTGCCGGACTTCCTCCCCATTTCGTCAAGAGCTGCGGCAAGACGTTGGTACTGGTGTCGAATTTCTGAATGCGGTGATTGCCCATGTCGACGACGTAGACCGTTCCATCCTCTTGGTCGACCGCCACTCCGCGTGGGAAATAAAACTGCCCATCTCCGTTGCCGAAGCTGCCCCACGCCATGATGAACTCGCCTGCCATGTCGAACTTCTGTACTCGGAAATTGGCACTGTCGACGACATAGACATATCCACGCACACGGTCGACCGCAATGCCCCATGGTGCATTGAACTGCCCCTCGCCGTTCCCGCGTGAGCCGAATTTCATCAGATAGCCACCGAGTTTTCCGTCGAACTTCTGCACGCGATGGTTGTTGGTATCGACCACCCAGACATCGCCCTTCCCGTCGCAGGCGATCCCGGTGGGATTATGGAAGTTGGCATTGGCGGAGCCGAAACTCCCCCACAGGATAATAAAGTTGCCCGCACTGTCGAATTTCTGCACGCGATTGTTGCCGTTATCCACGACAAACAGCGATCCCTGCTGATCCACGCAGAGGCCGTACATCGGCGCCATGAATTCCCCGCCGTGCAACAACGACGCACCGCGACCAGGCTTCCCCCATTTTGCGACACAGAGATAGCCGGAGGTATTGACGAGAATGGTGGCACTCGCTGGAGTCGAGACATTGTTCCCAATATCCTTGAACCATACGTAAATCGTCTTCTGCCCGTCGGCAGGAGACAAAATGAACGGAATGGTCGCTCCAAATTTGATCGCCGGCGTCACATCCACCCACCCCGGTGTGCCTGCCATGGGCGTCAATGGACTCTCGGAGATGAAGTAGGCCGCGACTCCTGTGTCCAAATCCGTCGCCGAAATCGTCACCACAACATCCGGAGAGTTCGTCATGAACGCCCCATGGTTGATCACAGCGTAAGGATTTTGTGGTGCCGTGATATCAATGAGCACCGGCGTGGCCGTCACCTCTTCGGATAACCCGCTTTCCGTCCCATCTTCAAAGGATGCTGTCACGGCATAAAAATAGGGGGTATCGTTCGTAAGACCTTCA
>JAHBWQ010000061.1 GCA_019636915.1 Nitrospira sp.
CAGTTGATGACCGATCGAATTCGAGGAATTTCGAGTCTCAGGTACAGGGTACGTCGCGTCACCCGCAGAAATTTGGCTGCCTCGTCGATCGTAAGAATTGTCATAATTGCCCTAGAAAAGTGCGCAGGCCCTGGGTCATTCCTCGAGTTTCATCTACGGAAGCTCTGATTTATTCCGCTCGTGAGATGTGCGAGGGGTAGCGCAGCACCGAACTGGAGGCATGCCCCCTGCAACAACAGACCTTTGCGGACGTTACGGTTGAACCGTATCGCAAGCCGACCCGCCGAGAGCGGTTTCCTGGGGAAATGAACCGCGTGGTGCCGTGGGCGGAATTGGTGGCGGTCATCGCGCCAGTGGACCCCAAGGCCGAGGGGCCGGGCCGGCCACCGGTGGGGATTGAGCGCAGGCTGTGACTACATTGCCTGCAACAGTGGTTTAACCTGTCGGATCCGGCGGTTGAAGCAGCGTTGTACGCCTCGCGCGCCATGCAGCAGTTTGTGGGGATTGATTTGGGCCGTGACCCCGTGCCTGCTGAGACGACGAGCTGCACGTTTCGGCATCTGCTGGAAACGCACCGGATCGGCGAACAACTCTTTGCGCGGATTGGGGCGTATCTGGCCGCTCACGGGCTGAAGGTCAGCCGCAGGACGCTTGTCGATGCCACCATCATTGCCGCTCCGAGTTCCACCAAGAATCAGCAGAAGACGCGGGATCCCGAGATGCATCAGACGAAGAAGGGCACCCAGTGGTATTTCGGGATGAAGGCCCATATCGGCGTGGATAGCCAGACTACACTGATTCATTCGGTAGCAGCCACGGTAGCCAATGTGCATGACAACCAGGCGGTACCCGAGCTGTTGCATGGGCAAGAGGCGCGGGTGTGGGGTGACTCAGCCTACAGTGGACAGCGTGACGTGATTCGACAGCACGCCCTCAAGGCCAAAAGTTTCGTCCAGGCGAAAGCGCATCACCATCGGCCACAGAGTGAGGAGGCGCGGACTCGGAATCGGACAAAGTCGAAGGTTCGTGCCAAAGTGGAACATACGTTTTTGGTGATCAAGCGGATCTTCGGATGGGCCAAAGTCCGGTATCGGGGCCTGGCGAAGAATACCCACTGGCTGCAGATCAACTGCTGGCTGGCCAATCTGGATGTCGCGCGACGGCGGCTCGTGGCGGGAGTCGAGCGGATGAGTGGGCGAACGAGGTTCCTGGCAGCCCGACAGGAGGCGACACCGGAGAACGATATTCCCGAACCAGCGAATTTCCAGTTGAGTATCCGTGTTGATCCATTCAGAAACAGCGCTCTTCCTGTAAACATGAATTAATCAGACGTTCCCTAGCCGTGTCACGGAGAAGCGAAACCTCGTCGGCGATAACGGCTTGGTGTTGAGTCAAGCCGCCTGCTTTCAAGTTGGCCACTGTTGCCAATTCGACTGCCGTTTTAGCACGGACTGGCACAACACTTGGGATCTGCCGACCCTCTATAAGCCAATTACCTGTAATCAAATCACTTCGCTCTAGAGATTTAGAGATCAGCTGACGATAGGCACGCTCCACGGTTCCTCCTGGCAGGAATGGGCGAAGATGAATTGCTTGTCCGTGTTTTCGCCCTCCTTGTTTTTCTTCGATTGCTTCCGTGGCATTATAGATGCTCCTATACACCTAAGGTCTAGCTGATGACATGGGCACGAGTGCCAGGGGGAAAACCCCCGGCTGGTTCATGCGGCCAGCCGTTGCCCGTGAAAACAGCAAGTTACTCGCGGCCAGAGATAAGAGGATCCCACTGTTTGCTGCGCGAAGCCGCAAGAGAGCAGATGCTGACGAAAAGGATCAGAGGGGTCATCGTTTCTTCCTCCTGGTCCGAACAAGTGGCTTGAGGACTTTACGATTCACAGGAGGCTCATCGGCCACTCCACACAGCCGCAGCATGTCGAATAGTTCTATATTTATTCCTATACGTGCCTCTCCTTTCCCTTGTTTCCAATCGTCGAGGCGCTTTGCGACCCAGGAATTGATTTCGTCAGCGATGAGCCTGTTCTTCAATCGATCACTCACCATGCTCACCTGCTCCAAGCCATGGAGTATGAATGAGATGGGGTAAGGTTGAGGATCACGCTTTCCATCGAAGCGAATCAGTCTTTGTTTCCACTCCTTGAGGTGGTCTAACCTTCTACTGTCTTCATCCGAAGACGTGTGCTCGGAAATCTCAAACCACAAGCGTAACCGTCCATTGTCCGTCTTGATAATTGCTCCCAGATCCCAAGGATGCGGAAGGTCCGAGTTCTCTTTGATGAAGTTCAGAATTCGTTGACTCTCCGATCGCTCAAACTGCTCATGCTGTGTCTCCGATGGAAACGCGTGATCGGCCCACTCCCAGGTTTTGAACCCGTCACGAGCAATTTCTTTCATGAACCCTTGGCGCACGGCTGTTGCAATTGTAATGGGTTTGCCAGACTTAGGACTTCGCACTATAGTTTGATCCGTGATCACCTCAAGCATGGATTTCGGCTTTCTATGAACGTTTGAGTTATGGTTTTTGCGAATAATAGGTTTCGGCATCGTTCACCGATAGAGAATCTCGCATGGATACTGGGCATGACTGCCGGCAAAGGCCAGACAGATGTCTCGCAAGACGACGTTGATCTCGCAAGAACGGCTATTGTACGCGTCGCAAGTGGCCAATCGCTAGACCTTCCCACAGCCATCGGCACGGCGTATGAAAGAAAGATTTGACAATCTCGTGAGCCTCTGACTCCGTTACAGAGAAAAGCGTTCCAATATATGCACGTGCACCAGCAAACATGAACATCGCGCTTAACTGATGCCATGAAGTGCTGGCACCCAGACACGATCAGACATTTGCAACCCCATTGATCCAACTAACTGGTGGAACCTGCTAAACCTCTCCACAAAGACCTCTTGAGTTCTAACTCCAAGTGCAACACTGCCTGCCCCGATGGGCTAAGGTGTTGCCATGCACACGAGATCGTATCGACACTTGACTGCGGAGGAACGTGAGACCTTGAGTCTGGGCCTCGCCCACGGCCAGTCGCTCCGCGCGATGGCCCGGATCTTGGGCCGGGCCCCCAGCACCCTGAGTCGCGAGGTGGCTCGGAACACGCCCCGAGGCCGTCCCTATCGTGCCTGCACGGCGCAGAGCCACGCGACGGCTCGCGCCCATCACCCACGACGTGTCCGGAAACTCCTCGACCCGTGGTTGTGGCAGCACGTCACCGCCCAGTTGACCCAAGGCTGTTCCCCGGAACAGATTGCTGGCCGCCTCCGCCGTCTGTATCCTGGCGACATGAGCAAGCAGCTGTCGGCCGAGACGATCTATGCGGCTCTGTATGTGCTACCACGTGGAGCCTTGCGGACGGAATTGCTGGCGGCTCTGCGACAAGCCCGCAAAACCCGTCGCCCGCGGACGCGAGGCCGAGACCGCCGGGGCCAGATTCCCAAGATGACCCCGATCACCGCACGGCCTGCCGAGGTGGCCACCCGAACCGTGCCGGGCCATTGGGAAGGCGACTTGCTGAAAGGCGCGCGCAATGGCTCGGCGGTGGGCACCCTGGTGGAACGGACGACGCGGCTCGTGTTGCTGGCCAAAATGGACGGTACGGATGCGACCAGTGCGTACCAGGGCTTCACCAAGAAGCTCCGTCATGTGCCGGCCCCGCTGCGGAAAACGCTGACCTACGATCGAGGCAAAGAGATGGCGGATCATGAGCGGTTGGCGCACCGTCTTGCGATCCAGGTCTTCTTTGCCGATCCGCACAGCCCCTGGCAACGTGGGACCAACGAGAATACCAATGGCCTGCTGCGCCAATACTTGCCCAAGGGGACCGACTTGTCGGGGTACACCCAACGGGAGTTGAATACCATCGCCCATCGGCTCAACACACGCCCACGGAAATGTCTCAGCTTTGCGACGCCGCTGGAGGTCTATGCGCAACTGCGCGCTCATTCACCCGTTGCACTTGGAACTTGAAACCGCCCCTTATCTGATAGGGGCGCAGGATACCTCGGCACCACATTCCACACCGTGAGGAATTCATTTTATCGACGGATCGCACACCTGTATAGGCAGGTACTTGTGGGGATCCCTCAGACGATGACTTCTTGATTTTTTCTGAATTCCTTGAAGAAAAACAAAAGAGGTGTACCGAAACTGTCCTGACGACTATTTCTTCAGTACCCGGATGTAGGCCAGGACCGCTCGACTCTCTACTTCGGACAAGCGGCTCTTCCATGATGGCATGTTAGGCTTACCTTCATGGATAGCCTGGAGCAGCATCGCGTCGGATTTATTCTTGGTTGCAGGTCTTGTCAGGTTAGCCGGATCAGGCCCCAGTAATAGATACCCGTCTCCTTTTCCTTCTGGTCCATGGCACCCCGCGCAATGTTTTGAAAAAATCCGTTTCCCTTTGATCTGGTCGACATTCGGCTGGACAGTCTCCTTCGGCGCTGCAATCGTAAGCTGACTGCCAAGAATAATGACTCCTACACCGACAACCATTTGAATGGGGATTTTCCACATATCGCGATCAATCTTTTCTCAATCAGTTGTCTATCACACCGATGGAATCTCGCCAGGATGGCGAGTAACCTGTGATTCGCCCTTCCCATGATGCGTATCGCCGGGTGCATGGAGCAACTCAACCGCCGCTCCATTCGGCGGTTTTCCTGTACGCCGTGGATCCTGTACACGGCCTTCCAGCCATTGGTACAACACTGGCAGCATGATCAGCGTCAACAATGTCGAGCTCACGAGTCCACCGATAACCACAATGGCCAACGGACGCTGAACTTCCGAGCCAATGCCCTGAGCAAACGCAAGAGGAACAAGGCCCAACAGTGCGACCAACGCCGTCATTAAGACCGGGCGCAATCGAAGCAAAGCACCGGATGTCACGGCATCGTCCAAGCTGTGCCCGTCTTCACGCAGTTTGTTCATGTACGAGACAAGTACGATGCCGTTCAGCACGGCCACACCAAAAAGATTGATGAACCCGATGGAAGCCGGCACACTGAGATATTCCTTGGTCAGCCACAGCGCCACCACTCCCCCAATCAGCGCAAACGGCAGATTCAAAATGATCAATGTCGCTTGCCGCAAGGAGTTGAAGGTGGAATAGAGGAGAAAGAAAATGAGCCCGATCGTGATCGGAACAATGACCCGTAACTTGGCCATCGCCCGCTCCATGTTCTCAAACGATCCACCCCACGTCACCCGATAGCCGGTCGGAAGCGCCACGCGCTCATCAATCTTCTGTTGTGCCTCGGCCACGAGACTCCCGATATCCCGCCCGAGTGTGTTGAAGCCGATCGACACGTACCGTTGCAGCTGATCACGGCTGATACGTCCCGGTCCTTCTTCCAACTGCACGGTGCCGAGATCAGCCAAGGGGATCAGGGCGCCGCCCTGATCGCTCACCCGAATATTGCTAATCGTTTCCACACCGTCTCTGTAGGGTTTTGGAAACCGCACAACAAGATCGAACCGTTGCTGCCCCTCATAGACACGAGTGGCAACCTCTCCTCCAATGGCAGTTGAAATGATTTCTCGCACATCAGCGACGTTGATCCCATGCCGCGCGATCTTACTGCGATCGATATCGATCGTCAGATAGGGTTGTCCAAATAATTGCTCCACTTTGATATCACGAACACCTCGAACTGTTTCAAGCACCTCGGCGATTTCTTGAGCTTTGTTCCGAAGGGTCTCCAGATCGTCACCAAACAGCTTCACCGTGGCTTCCGTGCGCACACCAGAAATCAATTCATCAACCCGCTGCTGAATCGGCTGACTGATCAGAAAGGTCGCCCCAGAGACGGATGTCAACCGTTCACGGAACTTCTGCATCAGCTCCGGCATGGTCTTCGCCGTCGTCCATTGATCGAGCGGCTTGAGCCGAACGACGGGATCGCTTTCATTCGGTTCTTGAGGATCATTGCCCAGCTCCGTTCGACCGATCTTAGAGACGACCATCTCCACTTCCGGAAACTCCATAATCGCCTGCTGCATCCGCTTTTCAATCTCGATGGAGGCTGGAAGCGACACACTAGGGAGCCGAATCGTCTGTGGAGCCACCGACCCCTCGTTCAGAATCGGAATGAATTCAGTCCCTAATGAGGGCACCAATGACAATGCCCCAATGAGGGCCCCCATAGCCATCGCCAAGACAATGACTCGATGTCCAAGCGCCCACCGAAGCGTAGGAGCATAGAGCCCTTTCGCCATTCTCACGATCCACGGATCTTCTTCACTGCCTCGCCTCAAGACGAGAGAACAGAGAACCGGAGACAGTGTGAGGGAGAGAAAGAGTGACACCAAGAGCGCGATCATGATGGTATAGGCCAGCGGCTTGAACATCTTGCCTTCCATGCCATGGAGCGACAAGAGCGGGAGGAACACCAGGATAATGATCAGAATCCCAAACACGACCGGCTGTCCAACTTCCTTCACGGCATTGGTGACGAGCTGCAATCGCGGTATGGTGGCGGCCGAATGGTGCGAGAGATGACGGTAGACGTTTTCGACGACAACGACCGAGCCATCGACAATCATCCCGATCGCGATCGCGAGGCCTCCCAATGACATCAGATTGGCGGTCAGCCCAATCTGTCCCATGACGATAAATGTAGCTAGCGGCGACAAGACCAGCGTCCCCACGACGATGAGCGCGCTACGGATATTGCCAAGAAACAGGAACAAGACGACAACGACCAGCACGACCCCTTCCGCCAGTGATTTGTAGACAGTGTTCAAGGCTTCGGTGATCAGTTCGATACGATCATAGAACGGGACAATCCGCAATCCATTCGGCAACAGACCTTTGGCGTGAATCTCTTGTACACGGGCCTTCAAGCCTTCGACGACATCTCGTGCATTTCCTCCTCTCAACATCAACGCAATGCCTGTGACGACCTCCCGATCCCCGTTGAGAACCGTCGCGCCATGCCGCACCGCATGGTTAATCACGACTTGCGCCACATCGGAAACATAGACCGGAGTCCCTCCGGTTTCCCGCACCACAATGCGCTCGATGTCTTCAAGTGAGCGGATCAACCCCGTTCCTCGCACGATGTATTTTTCTGCGTGTTTCTCCAGAATATTGCCACCAGCATTCGCATTGTTCTTCGCCACAGCATCAAAGACTTCTCGGAGCGTCAAATTATACTTTCGCAAGAGCCCTGGCTCGACCAGCACCTGATACTGTTTGACGTACCCGCCCATCGAATTGACGTCGATGACCTCCGGCGTGCTTTTCAGAATGGGACGAATGACCCAATCTTGGATCGTTCGTTGTGCGATTAAGCTTTGATGTTCCACTTCAGCATCAGCTGCAGCCATCTGAGGCGCTTGCAAGTAATACTGAAACACTTCGCCCAAGCCAGTGCTGTTAGGCACAAGCATGGGTTCGGCACCTGGAGGAAGCTGTTCCTCAACCTCAAGCAATCGCTCCAACACTAATTGCCGTGCCAAGTTGATGTCCATGGAGTCGTCGAACACAATCGTAATGAGCGACAGCCCGACCTTTGTGAGGGAACGCATTTCCGTGAGCGCGGGAACCCCTGTGAGCTGGAGCTCGATTGGATAGGTCACCAACCGTTCTACCTCGGCCGGCGAGAGACCGGGGGCCTTGGTCACGACCTGAACCAATACACTCGTGACATCAGGAAACGCGTCGATCGGAATAGTTCGAAATGCATAGACCCCTCCGGCACCGATCATGAGTGCGCAAATAATGATCAGCATCCGTTGGCGCAAGGAGATGTCAAGAAGGCGGGAGACCATCAGACAGGTTTCTTCAATAACTCGGACTTCAGAACAAACGCACCGTGTGTGACGACCGACTCTCCTTCGTTGAGACCGCCGAGGATGGAGGTCAGCGTACCATTCGATTCACCGATGTTCACCTCGCGCATTTCGTACTCGTTCGCACCCCGTTGCACAAAGACGAAGGTTCGTCCCTGATCACGTTGCAATGCCGCTTCCGGCACCGCCAACCGGTCCGGCTGCGCTTCTGAAAAGAGTCGAATGGTGGCAAACATCTCGGGTTTGAACCGCCCGTCCTGATTCGGCAATTCAATCCTTAGCTGCATGGTCCGAGTCACGGGATCCAACACATCCCCGACGTAGGTGATCGTCCCCTTGAAGACTTCCTTGGGGTAGGCGTTGATCCGCACCTCAACCTGAGTACCACCCGACGCGTGAACGGAATGGACGAATGGAATGTCTTTCTCCGGTATGTTCGCAAGCACCCAGACTTCCGAAAGATCCGCAATCACGAACAGATTTTCGGTGGTCTCGACCACCTCCCCGCGCGTCAGCTTACGGCCGATGATCCGCCCTCCGAAGGGTGCCACGATCGGCACTACCGACCGAATCTGCCGACTCCGTTCAAGGCGGCGGAATTCTTCATCGTTCATACCAAGCAACTTGAGCCGATCATGCGATTCATTAGCCTCGGCCTGAACGCTCAGCAGTTCAGCTTGACGCCGTTGCAACTCGGCCTCACCGATGACTTGCTCTTGTAGGAGGAATTGCGCACGATTGAAGGCTTGCTCGGCCACATGGAGCTTGGCCTTGGCCTTGAGATACGCAGACTGCGCCAGCCCCAGCTCGCTGCTGTACAAAATCGCCAGAGGCGCGTTCGCCTTCACTTCCTGCCCGAGATCGGCATAAACCTCGACCACTCGCCCACGAACCAATGTCGTGATCTCCGCCATGTTTCGTTGATTGGGCTGCACGCTTGCGGGAAAGTCCCGGTGCGTCCGGAAGTCACTGCGGACGACCGGCTGAACCACCAGCCCCACCCGTGACGATTCTTCCGCTGATAACGTGATACGTCCTGGAGTAGAAACCGCAGCCGGCGTCTTACTGGCTACCACATCACTCGGTGTCCCATCACAGCCTGCGTTCAGTATCATCACGCTAAACAACGCACTCCACAGTCCTCTGCTGAGATACGACGACCACGGTTGGATGGAATGACACTGAGCGGTCACAACATTCCCCCTACCGCTTGTTCCAGCCTGGCCAAGGAAACGGAGAGGTCATGCCGCGCCAGGCCATAATCCAGCAAGATCTGTCGCTGCACGCGCTGGGCATCCAATACCTCAAGCAGACTCGACGCTCCCTGTTGAAAACTAAACTGCGCAAGCCGCAACGCTTCCTGAGCCTGCTTGAGCAATCCTTTATCGAAGACCTCAATCAATTCGGCGGTCGTGCGGACATCTTGATAATGCTGATAGACGGCACGCCCAAGTTCATTACGTGTCCGAAGCAGCTCAGCCTCATCTCGGCGTTTCGCTCCTAACGACGACGCGATCTCTCCCTGCCGCCGGTACCAGAGTGGTAGGGGCACTGACAATCCTCCTTGAAACGCTTCCCTCCCTATCTCACGCCAGTAGCTACCATTGACGGTGACTGACGGCACGCGAGCCTGTCGTTCGAATTCAATCTTCCAGTCCGATTGTTCCACGGACTTCAGCAAGCGCTGGATGGTTGGGTGCTGGTCCATCATCCGAGCCATGAGCCCTTCAATCCGCAAGTCTCGGGGAAGCATTCTGAATTCACCATGAACCATGTACGTGGGCCCCAGCGCACCACCGGTCAAGGTATCGACGGCAACACGATTGATTCGAACGAGATTATCCGCACGGGCAAGTTGCTGCCGTGCCTTCAGGACTTCCACTTCTGCTTTGATGGATTCAAATTGAGGAGCTTCCCCAGATTTGACACGGGCCCTCACGATTCGGGCCACGCCTTCGACAGTATCGAGGTTCTGCTTGGCCAGGTCCGCATCTTGTTGGGCTAGCAGCAGATCATAGAAGGCGACTTTGACCTGCGAGGCCAGATTCAACCGAGCTTCCAACATCCCGACGTTGGCCGTGGCCACGCCAAGATCCGCCACTCGTTGCCGTGCCGAACGGAGGGCCGGCCATTCGACTGGTTGCCCGACGGTCACGTTGTATTCGGTGAGTGACTGTCGAGTAAGACTCGACTCGGGACCCACCAGACTCGTGTCACGGAGCATCCCGTGGCCACCAGCACCTCCAACGGTAGGGTTTGGATAGGCGCCAGCCGCAGTTTGCTGGCCCTTTTGCTGCTCAATCGTACCTTCCGCCAACGAGACCAACGGATTTCTTGCCAACGTCAAGTCGACAATCATATCAAGACTGTAGAACTGCCCATCCGGCTCCGCAGAAGCCCTCGTTCCGCCAAAAGTGATCGTTATCGCACACAGGAACGCAAGCAGAACTCTTCTCCTCATTCTCTGCCTCAGCATCATCACCATGAGGTTATAGTAGGCCGAATACGTTTTATTTTCAAATGACTCTGGCGACTACGACGAGGAACGGATTGGGACATGTGAGTCGTCTGGCAGGCCACTGAAATAGAAAGCCGAGATCGCCACAGACGCCGCAACATTCAACGACTCCACCCCTTCGGCCAAAGGGATGAAAAATCGGATGCTCGACGCCTTCACAACGTCCTGTGACAGCCCCGTCCCCTCGTTGCCGACAGCGAAGAGGAGCCGGCTCGGTATTGTCCGTATGTTCCTGAGTGGAACACTATCAGCCGTTGGGAGAAGTGCCGAATACAGTTCGCATCCGTGCAATGCGAACGTTCGAATGTCTCGTGTGTAGAACACAGGAAGAGCCAAGAGCGTACCAGCCGTAGCACGGACAACCTTGGGACTGAAGTGATCGACAGAATCATGGCTCAACCAGACACCGGACAAATCCAGCGCTGCAGCGGTCCGGATAATCGCCCCGACATTCGCCGGATCTCGTAGCCGATCCCCGTAAATCCCCAATACTCTCGACCGTCTAAATATGTGCCCTTCGTCCCACTGCGGTTGTTGAACGACGGCCAGAATACCCTGCGGAGTCTCTACATCTGTTAATCGCTGAAAGACGAGATCCGAACAGAGAAACTGTCGCCCTTGCAATTTTAATCGCGTGGTCCGATCAGCATCACATTCGATACGGAGATAACTGGGCGAGATGAGCAGACTTCGTATCGCCTGCGGATGTTGGGAAATGAGATCAAGGCAGTGAGTAGCCCCTTCAACAACAAAAGCACCCTCTTTTGACCTGACCGTCTTATCACGAAGCAGTTGTCGAATCAGGGCGCCCTGCGCGCGAGTCAGGGTCTGGAGATGCAACCCTGCTCCCACCTAGCCTCCCGCCAAGGTACCTAAAGAAATTGGAACAACGGCAAGACCACCACTCACCGACGTCTTCGTTCAGACGCTGCTTCTGCCGCGCGAATACGCTGAGCACGAGCCTTCGCTCGCTTCAAGGCTGTCAACTTGCCTCGAGTCCTGGTTTGCTCAAACTGGAGTTGTTCAAGCTGAGATTTCAAGTGGGCTTTTTCTTGCTTGTGCAGGCTGGCACATTCCGCCTTAGAAAGTTGGGTCCAATCTCCGCTATTTCTCGCCCGCTTGATGCGATCCTCTAACGATTCTCGCAGCTGCTTGCTCCTCATCGTCATCAGCGATTTCAGAGCCTCCTGACGACGCTGCACCTCTTCTTCTTCAGCCATGATGCCACGAATATCCGTCCCTAACATAGACTTCCACCTCCTTACACACATACCCCACAACGAGCGTTCACATTATAACTGAACTGATGCGCAATCTGGAATGCCCTGTAACCATTTGATTACATGATACAATTTAGATAAATGGCGTCTTGTTTCTTGAAGCAAATTCTCTCATTGTGTATCATCCTGCCATGTTCATCGGAACGTGCATTCAGGGTTGGAGGTTGGCACGAAAGCAATCCGTCGAATCGCTAGCAAGCGTCGCCGGTCTACCCCACGACTTGCTCGAACAGATCGAATCAGGCCAGACGGATCCTACAGCTGGCACTATCGAGTCACTCGCTCATGCGCTCCAGGTCCCACCCTCATGGTTGTTTGATCATCCTGGATCCTTTGAATACCTATTTGGGGACTCATCAGATGATGAGGGTGAAGAACCGAACGCGGCTGGGACTGACCCAGTTACCAATCGAATCTTGGCTGGCTCTCGAGCAGACCGATCGCTCTTCGTTCTCTTGACGGCCCTTATGCAAGCCGGTGATCCTAAACTTTTGAGGGCCGCCGAAATGAGCCTGCGGAGTTTAGTCAAACAATCCCGCCAAGCAACCGTCCCTTGGCAACAACGCCCTTCAGGACACTTCGAACCACCAAGTGATTAGCCCGGTTGCGCGAAGAGATCACCTCCTCCCCGCTCTACCTCAAGGCCCGAAGCCACAGCAAACCTCAGACCCAGGAGAAAACGGTGATAGTGTGGCCAGCCTCCCCATCCATTTCGTAGAACAAACTGTTCCTATGCAATCCCTATTGATACACTTCGGGAATGAGAACGCTGACTGAGTTTGTGCGCGATCCATCTTTGAGGATCTGATGCGTGGACTTTTCGTACTGATCCTGCCTCTATTGATTGTCGGATGCAGCAGCAATCGCGTTTCCTCTTCCATCCATTCGGGGTCCGCCACCTCCTCCGCCACAAGCGAGCTGGTAATTGATCGGGTTAGTCCGGTTGTCCAAAGCCTCCTCCACTCCACACTCCATGAGACGCATACCACGATCATTGCCACCCATCAAACGGTGGCTGCACGACCAGCTCAATACAAGCAGCGCGCAGTCACGGGCACACTGAAGGCCCCTTGGGAAGGCATGAGAAAACTGGAACGTCATGGACTCCTGACTGCGGAACTTGCCGAAGTCAGACCTCTGAATCTTCCAGCCCTTCTGGATAGGCTTGAGGCCGGCATGGATCGCTTCTCTGCGCCGGTTACGCCGCTCCCCATCCCTGCCGGTTCGGATCGCCGCGGCACGATTGCCTTCATCCTTGAGGTCCTTCACCAGGCCGCTCTCCATCGAGAACGTGCCCTGGCTGATCTTTCCGACCAGGAACGTGCCTTCCTCTTTGAGCACGGACGAGCACTGGCAGAATCCTATACCCCACAAATTTCTGTACTCTCTGACGTCACGGTGTCACAGATCCTCTCGAACACCAGGTTTGCAAAGCTCTTGGAAGAGCGGGTGAAGTACGAGCATCTCCTTGCAGCCGGCCAAGTCTTGGCGCTGTTGACGAATACGCGATGGCTCGACAAGCTCGCAACCGTATTGCCAGATACCGTCTCTCCAGCACAGGTTCCCCCCGGCATCACCGGTGAGGTGCGGCTGATCCAGAACACGCCCGAAGGGGTCATCGTGGTTGGAGGCCCAGGTCCAAACACCTATGAATTAGAGGGACCCGTTGCCCTCATTCTCGATCTTGGCGGAGACGATTGGTATCGCGGTGTCGTCGGGGCATCCCACGACGCGCACTATGGAAATGCTCTCGTCATTGATCTCGCCGGCAATGACCGCTACACCGGAGCTCCGTTAGGATTAGCCACGGGTCGGCTCGGCATCGGACTTCTCTTCGACCGATCCGGGGACGACCGTTATGAGCTTTCTCCGGGATCGGGTGGAGCAGGTTTTGGGGGACTAGGCATCCTGGTCGATGTACAAGGAAATGACCAGTACCTCGGCAACCGACTGACTCAGGGGGCGGCAATCGGAGGGCTAGGGCTCTTGATCGATACCGCAGGCAACGATCACCATCATAGCCATGGATTTTCCCTTGGGTTTGGAGGACCTCTTGGGCTCGGGGCCATCATTGATACCGAAGGAGACGACCAGTACCAATGCGGTGACGCCATTCCCAGCGCCTACAACGCCCATGAGGCTCCCACGGTGAAAGCAGGCGATCCAGGATTTCAGTACGACTGCTTCGGCCTTGGCACAGGCGCCGGCGCTCGGGTCCTGACGAAGCAACCAGAATGGCAAGCCCAGAGCCTGGCGGGCGGCATCGGATTGTTTGTGGATCTAAAGGGACACGATCGCTATCAGAGCGCTAACTTCTCACAAGGAATGGGATACTTTTTCGGTGCGGGACTCTTGCTCGACCTCGACGGCACGGATGAGTATCAGGCAGCTCGCTACGGCCATGGCGCCTCCGCCCATTATGGTGTCGCACTCTTCATCGACCATCATGGAAACGATCGATATGGGTCAACAGGGCCCTATTACAATGCGGGAGTGGCTTGGGACCATGGCGTCAGCTTGACCATTGACGCGGGAACCGGTCATGACAATTATACATTCGATCGCACAACCGGCCTTGGAAAGGCTGACCACACCGGCTGGGCCGTCTTTGTGGACGAGGGAGGCAACGACCACTACATAATCCAGTCCGGTTACGGAGAAGTCTCAGAACGAAGTCTTGCAGGATTCATCGACCTCGCCGGCGACGACCAGTACACTGTCTTGTCACCATCCGCTAATATCCATCCCTCGAACAGTATGTCCATCTCTCATGCACAGGGGAGCTTTTCCCGAGACCGGTAGGACATCGATAGACTCACTATCCACGTCAGGCCATGATCACAGGAGATGGGTATCCATATCCACTAAATCTACAGACCAAGCAGACAGAAGGGGGTTGTTTTTTCTCTTTCAGACGTAGAAAATACCGGCGCTTTATCGATGTTGGCCTAATCATCCACCATTTTCTTATAGAGAGGCATAACCGTGAGTCTGCGTAATCTTGTACAGCTCGTGTTGGTAGCCAGTATCTGCGGCATTGGGAGTCACGTCTCGGCATATGACGCCAGTCCGAATATCGGCACGGCAGAGGGTTCTTGTGCAGATGTGATTTTTTCAGCCTTTACGCCAGCCCCGTACTCCTATGAAAAGGGCAATGAGGCGGCGCCGAAGTCAGACTTCTCATTCCTGGCGTCGAAGGCGACCCGTATTGATAGCCTTAAGGTCACCGTCAAGGATGAAAAGGTCCCGATTACAATCACACCACAAGGTAATGGCTATCTGGTCAAAGGCAAACTGCCTGCCAGCGCAACAGGATCCTACGTCCGCGTCGACATTTTTGCCGAAGGGCTTACCCTCTGTAAGCGCGCAGACGGGTGGCTCTTAAAAGTCGGGAAATGATCCGACCCAACTAGGGGAACCGTGGGCAGGCGGTTGACCTGCCCACATCACTCTGTGTATTTCTCCCCCAAAACAGCGTTACGGTTCCTCCTCTTCAACGGACTCGATCGCATCTCGCAACCTTGCGACAAAGGCCTCCGGCTGACCGAGGGCACTCTCCGTCAATTGAAATTCACTGACGAGCACTCCATCTTTATCCACTAGTACGAAACGATACCCTTGTTTCATGAAATACCTCTTCTTCTACGAGGGGCATGTTAGAAGATAAGAGCCGACTTCTGGCAGGAAGTCTTCGGCTTTGGGGGTAGATTAAAATGGAAAACGAATACCGAGCTGAACCTCGTTCGGCACAAGATGCGGCCCAAAGAGATTCCTCAATCCGACAGTGGTCAAGTTAGGATTAGATAAGGCAACCGGCAGGGTATGGAGAGAGCGGTCGAATTCCGTGGTATAGCCACCACCAAACCCTGCACCAAGATAGGGAATAACGGTCGTACGCCCCACTGCAATCTGCGCTGAGACGGTCGGAATTGTCCGCAAGGCCATAGCCGTCTCTCCAACCATCGAAAGAGATGGTGTCGGCTTCGATTCCACGTCCCCTGCTCTTACAAGAACGGATGGTGCTATTGTACCGGAGAGCGCTACCCCCATCGGAACGGGTCCGACTTTCAGAGGGTCTGCAAGGGAAAGTGATCCGCACAGACTCAAGGTAACGACAATTCCCACCCCCAATGACCATATGAGAAGACGGGCTTGACGCATAAATTCACCATACAATCTCCAAGGCTTCGTTTCAAGAGACCTCCTGCGTCGTAGTGACATATCACTGATGGATCCCCCCTCTTAGCCGTGATTTGCATCACCACCCGGCTACGTGGTTACACGCGTGAGCATATTCTCATCCGTATGGTGAAACAGGTCCTTCCGTCCCGGCATACGAAGTTGCGTATCCTCCTTGTAGTGAAATCGATTCGCATCAAGAATCGTTACCGTCAATTCATAGCGCACCGTCTTGAACTCCCTATTGAGAAACCGATTCGAACAGATCCCATAGGTCTCTGCCCCGCCCTCCGCCACAAGTGTAAAGGATGTGGCTGTCGGCTCCACCGTGCCACCAGCCATCAAGGCCACCCCACGTGGCACAATGAAACAGCGCAGCACCTGTCGTTCACCAGGATCCCACAACCAATACCCGACCTCTTCGTGGAATGGATCAGCCTCTCCAATTCGATACGCAACAGTCGCATAGCGTAACGCGTGCAGCACCTGTTCATGATTGCGCACTGCACCGATCGGCGCAAATGTGATCCGCTCGCGAAACCGATTCTGCTCCGTCCCGCGATCATCTGATGGCGCCTCATCAGCACCCTTGTCTCCCTCCCAGACACCCGCTAAGACCGCCAGTGGCCCAAGCTGTTTTACCAAATCCGCTTCCATGCTCTCCTCCTGACAAATACCAGACATGAATGATGCATTCCGCAAAAACCCCGCCATCAAACAAGTAGAGTGAATCTGAGAACTATTGTAAGAGGTTCTCGCCAACCTGTGCAAATCAGAAGCGGGAAATGAAGTCCACCTCTGAGTTCCAGCTTATTGAACAGTCGTTCAAGGATCGGATTCACACATCTTCTATTTTCTTGGTGAGAAGAAGCCTCCACGATATCGTACCTTCAACACACTCGACACTCGTGGAACCGATGCAGGTACCTCTCAATGCGTTTCTATGACTATGACATGGTGGTCGTTGGCAGTGGACCAGCTGGTCAAAAAGCGGCGATCCAAGCAGCGAAACTTTCTAAGCGCGTGGCAATCATTGAGAAGGCCTCCCAACTTGGCGGCGCCTCACTCAATACCGGCACGCTGCCCAGCAAAACCCTCAAGGATACCATTGAGTACATCCATGGCTTACGTCGACGAGGGCTGGCCCAGTTAGGCGCAGCACTCACGAGGCAACTGACACTCCCCGACCTGATGACCCGGAAGGATCAGGTCATCGCGACCGAAGTCGCCGTGATTACGCATCAGTTACAACGCAACCACATCAACATCATCCCAGGCACAGCGGCTTTTCTCGACCCACATACCCTGAACGTGACACAATCGGATGGGCAGATCGATCAGGTGCAGGCCTCAGTCATCGTACTGGCCACAGGCTCACGACCACGCCGTCCCTCGGAAATTCCGTTTGACGACCGGATCATTTGCGATTCCGATTCCTTCCTCCGCACGACCACGAACCCAACCAGCATCATCGTGATCGGAGGGGGCGTCGTCGGAACTGAGTACGCCTCGATGTTGGCCGCGTTCGGGATCAATGTCACCCTGATCGATCGGCGGACGCAGATGTTGCGGTTCTTAGACGTGGAAATCGCGCAGGCTCTCGAGGCTCAGATGCAACATAACGGGGTCACGATGAGGCTCGGGCAGGAATACCTGGACATATCCGTCACTGACACTGGCTACCCTACCGTACACCTTCAGGACGGACAGACCATGACCGCTGATATGTTGCTCTACACGATGGGACGAATCGGCAACACCGAAGCGCTGAATCTTGGCACAATCGGCCTCACACCGGACCAGCACGGACAGCTGTCCGTGAATGCCCACTACCAAACCGCCATCCCCCACATTTACGCGACAGGCGATGTCATCGGGTTCCCCGCGCTTGCCGCAACCGCAATGGAACAGGGACGACTCGCAGCCTGCCATGCGTTTCAACTACCTGACGCACATAAGATTAAAGTGATTCCGTATGGCATCTACAGCATTCCTGAAGTCTCAATGGTAGGTCGCAATGAGGAAGAGCTCACCACCGCCAATGTTCCGTACGCTACTGGACGGGCCTCTTTTCGAGAAATGGCACGTGGCCACATCAGCGGCGACCTCCATGGTCTCTTAAAGCTGATCTTTCACCGTGAGACGCACGCGCTGCTGGGCGTCCACATCATTGGAGCTGGAGCGACGGAACTGATTCATATCGGCCAATCGGTCCTGACCTATGGAGGAACGGTCGAATACTTCATCCATAACGTCTTCAATTACCCCACCATGGCCGAGTGCTATCGTACCGCAGCCCTCGACGGACTCAATCGGCTGCACCATCAGCCTCCATCACATTGAATCGGCATCAGGCCACCAGGTTCGACCATACGAGAACCAGCCCGGCGAGGGAGCTCGGCCTCATGAGCCTACAGAGGATTTGCTAAAACCATGAAAAGGAATATACTCAGCTTATCTCTCCTGATCATCATGAGCTACGTGGAGTCGTAGTCATGAGCACAATCCCGACTAGTAAAGGTCCCCTCTCAGTATCACCCACCGCCGATCTCCCTCTGGAGATGGGCCACCCCAGGAGGTAGAGCCATGCCAATTCCACGCACACTGAAATCGCACCTTGATCGAGAACACGTTCACTATGACATCTTGACGCACTCTCAAACAGATCGCGCTCGTGCCGTTGCCAAGACACTCCAGCTCCCCGAACAATCCATGGCCAAAGTGGTCATTGTAAAAGTCAAGGAACGGTTCGTCACCATGGTCCTACCGGCCCCCACGAAGATCGATTTCCAACGCCTGAGAAGAATGTTTGGGACCCACCACGTCCGACTTGCAACCGAAGAGGAGCTCGCACATCTTTTCCCGGACTGCGAAGTCGGCGCGATGCCACCGCTCGGCACACTTTACGGCCTTCCGGTCTATGTTGACCGCTCACTCATCGGGGACGAGGAGATCCTCTTTGAGGCAGGGACTCACTCAGAAGCGATCCGGATGCGCTACTGGGATTTTGCGGCTCTCGTATTTCCCACAGTCGCCGAGTTTAACCGGCCGCCGACTGCGAGCTGTTGAACGAATCATCTCGTAAGGGTCTCGACCAACGTACCGCCCCATTATCGACTCAGGTGGTACGCATTGTTCACAGTTGGTGTGACTAGCGGGCACCACCGAAAGTCTCTCCCATCTGATCTGACGGGCTAGCGAGGTGCGGCTTTTTCTTTCCAAAGCTGTTATGCTGGGGCCGTGCTCTCACTGCATGTGTCACCTCGTCATGAAAGGACATCACATGGTGAAACATTCGCACCTCATCGCGATCAGTCTCATCGCTTCTCTCCTCTTCGTGCCAACCCTCTCATTTGCAAAGGCGAGGGGATCAGGCGGAGGATTTTCGGGTGGATCACACGGGGGAAATTCATCGATGGGTTTTGGTAGCCGCGGATCACGGACCTATCAGGACAACGGAGCCAAACCCATTGAACAGTCAGCCACGCCCAGGCCATCCGCAACACCCCCACCGCATCAGGCAGCGAATAACCCAATGTCTCAGCCAAGTCCGGCCTCAGCTCCCTCCTGGTGGCAACGCAATCCTCTCCTCGCCGGAATCGCAGGTGGTCTAGCTGGAACCTGGCTCGGTCATATGCTGTTCGGTGCGACCGAAAGCACCGCCAAGACCACGGATGCGGAGTCAGGATCCGGATCGGGGTCAGGATCAACCTCAACAGCTCCATCAGGGAACTCCTTTGGACTCATTCTCCTCCTGATGGCGATCGGGGCGGGCGCCTTTTACTTTTTCAGAAAGTCTAAGCAGACTCCTGCGCCGGTGTTTACCGGACTCTCACGAAGTACCACTGCAAGAGGAAGCCTTCTTGATGTCTCGGCTAATAGCTCCCCTGACCAAGTCGACACTGGTACCTACACCGTGACTACTGAAGACAAAGCAACCTTCCAGCAGCTACTGACAGATATCCAATCTGCGTGGAGCACACAAGATGTGGCTGCATTACGACGGTGTGTGACGCCGGAAGTGCTGAGCTATTTCAATACGGCCTTGGCCGAGGACAATAGTCGAGGAGTCCAGAACCGTGTAGAAGATGTGGTGTTGCTCAAGGGTGATGTACGCGAGGCCTGGTCAGAAGACACCACGGACTATGCTACTGTGGACCTCCGCTGGAATGCCCGTGACTATACCGTCTCCACGGCAATCCCACGTGGAGAGCCCGGCCATCTGATCGACGGCAGCATGGACACCCCTACAGAGTCCTACGAAGTCTGGACTTTCATGCGCGTGCGGGATGGTCGGTGGCTCCTGTCCGCCATCCAACAGGAATCGTGAACAAAAGGCGGCTGACCCAGAGGGTCAGCCGCCCATCCACTTCCAGACCAACGGCATGAGCACATAGGCTGTAGCCGAAACCAACACTCCGACCACCACACCAAGTAATCCCGACACGTAGAGTCCTGCAAACGGCGCCGCAAATACCACAACAAGCATAAACAGGGCCATCCAAGGATGGGCTTCATAAAACGCCCGGCGGGATTCGGCTGAAAATATATTGGTGACGCTGGGTTCAGAAGGCCGAGCCATGTTTCTTCCACCACCGCTTCCAGGTCGTATCTA
>JAHBWQ010000062.1 GCA_019636915.1 Nitrospira sp.
AACCCTTGCGAAATCTTCTCCTTGAGGGCGGCTGGTGTATCGCGGGCAATACCGAGCAAGAGCGGAACCCCTCCGGCTTCCTGCACAGCCGCGGCAATGCCGTAACTATTCGAGTTGATGATCTTCTCTTCACTGAACCGCTCATCCAAATCAGCCAATTCGTCGCCGGTCGACAGAATCGCCACCCGAGGCCGCTGATGGACATACACCAGTGACTTCGCAAGGATCGCGAGCATCCCAGCCTCACCGGGACGAATCCTGGTCCCCTGGGCGATGATGCAGTCGCCTTTCTTGACGTCCTCACCCTGGGGCCTGATGTTGGCGCCCTTCGGTTCCGGCTTCAACACGCGCACGGATGCCGGTGTCGGCTCGGTGTCCTCGACTTTGAGCACCGTATCCGCCCCTCTGGGCATCGGGGCACCGGTCATGATCCGGATTGCCTGACCAGGCCCAACCGTTTTTGTCGGCATCGTCCCGGCGGGAACGTCTTCGATAATCGAAAGCGTCACCGGCTTCTGGATAGCATGCTCTTGTTTGATATCCTCCCACCTCACCGCAAACCCATCCATGGCAGAGTTGTCCCATGGCGGATTGTCTCGCTCGGCAACGATGTTCTCACCCAACACACGACCCAAGACATCCAAAATCGAGACTTTTTCAATTCCTAACACCGACGTGGCATCAAGCACCACTCGTTGTGCATCATGGAGTTGGGTCAAACCAGTCATGGCATCGGCAGCTTTCACCGGCTTATTCCTCTCATCGGCCCGGCAGTCGGCTTTCCTACTTTCAGAAGCGATGCCCCCTTCTTGCAGAACGCTTCGACCTGATTGGCAATCTGATGGTAGGCCTCCGCCGTGGGCGTATCAGAGTTGAAGAGCGCAAAGGGTTCCCCGGCATCCGATTGGGTAACCACATCCGGGTCGAGCGGAATTCGCCCCAAGAAGGGAACCCCCATATCGTTCGCGGAAGCTTCCCCACCACCCTTTCGGAACACATCGATATGCGTATGGCAATGTGGACACTCAAGCCCACTCATATTTTCCACAATGCCGATGATCGGCACGTCACTATCCTTACAAAAGGTCACTGACTTGCGCGAATCGAGCAGCGCCACTTCCTGAGGAGTCGTGACGATGACGGCGCCGCTGACCTGGCCGAGCAAGTCGATCGTTGTGACTGATTCGTTGCCGGTGCCGGGAGGAAGATCGATCAGGAGAAAATTCAGATCTTGCCAATCGACTCCGCCCAGGAGCTGATTGATGAATTCATACTTATAGGCATCTCGCCAGATAATAGGATCATCCGAGTTCTGCAGCAGGAACGACATGGAGGCGATCTTCAAATTGTACGCCTGGAAGGGAATGATCCCCCCGGAAGTGCTGATCTTGAGCTTCTGTCCTTCCGCCCCGACCATCTTGGGAATATTGGGGCCATGGATGTCCATATCACAGATGCCGACATGCCATCCCTTGAGTGCCAAACTGACCGCAATGTTCGTAGTGCAGGTACTCTTCCCCACACCACCCTTATTGCTCATAATGAGCACCTTGTACTCAATCCGCTCCATCCGCTTGGCCACCAGCCAACGGCTATGCCCTTCTTTATCCTTTTGACATCGTTCCGTTTCATCACAGATGGCGCAGGCCCACATGTAGGTGCAGGCATCCTCGCTTCCACTGTTATTGATCACATTAAGTTCACGTGTCATGAATGTGCTTTCTAACAATCAGGTTCGTTAATACCCATCATGCTCGCTTACGACGCTACTGCTGTCGTCCCCCAGGGACGCCCACATAGTCATCGTTCGTGGAGGAGTTCGACATCGCCACCCCAGCCGCACTCCTTCCGGCTCCAGCTCCGGCCATCACGACCGTTGGAACTGGTGGCTGGCTGGATTCGGCTTCCGTCTTCTTTCCAAAAACTTTCGCGCCAAAAATTCCGACCCAGTAGAGTAGAAACATGGGACCGGCCATCAACGTTTGATTGAACGGGTCCGGCGTGGGCGTCAGGATAGCGGAAATCACGAACGACCCTAACAGGGCCCACTTCCAATATTGAATCAAGAACGGCGCGTCCACCCACCCGAGCTTCGCCATGAGCGTCAGCGCCAACGGCACCTCAAAAATCAGCCCGAACACCATCAGAAACCAGAGGGCGAAGCCAACATATTGCGCAATGGAAATCTGCGGCGCAAATCCTGCGTTGACGCCGTACGAAATCAAAAAATTCAACGCAAACGGCAGAACGAAAAAAAACGAAAAGCCCGCTCCCGCATAAAACGCCGCCGCGCTTACACACACAAACGGTCCGACAAACCGTCGCTCTTGTGCGTGCAGCCCCGGAACCACGAACCGCCAGATCTCATACAGCAGATACGGCAGGGCGAGCACAATGGCACACAATCCCGCCACCTTGACGTTCTGCCAGAGCGCCTCCGCCGGGGCAAGAAAGACAAACGGCACGGTCGGGAGATCAGTCGGTTCCCATGTCAGCTGACTGGGAACAAACATGTTCTGGAGTGGAATGCGCAGCCATTTGACCAACGTGTCGGCATACAAGAAGGTCCCCATGAACACGACCGCCAACGCGATCACCGCACGGGTCAGCCGGACCTGGAACTCCACCAGGTGTTCCATGACCGGCATCTTCTTGTCCTCCAGTGGCTTGAAGACCGAGTCTTGCAACCACTGGTTTAGCTTGTTCAACACAGAGCCTCGTCACTGTGGAATCTGTCGATCCGACGATCGGGCTTCTGGCAGTCAACAGATCGACAGATCAACAAATGCCCTTGTGCGCCTTACTTCGGATTGATCGCCACGAAGAGGCTGTTCCCCTGACGGTTGACGAGCAACACCGCGAGCTCATCTTTTTTAATTTTCTCGGCGGCCTTCTGGTACTCGCTGAGTGTCTTCACGGATTCATGATTGACTTCTTGGATGACATCGCCGCGCTGCAAGCCGGCCGCTTCCGCCTGTCCGCCCGGCTCCACCGAGGTGATCACCACACCTGCCGTCTTGGCAGGGATGTTCAATTGGCTCATCAACGCATTGTCCAGCGCCTGAACACGAAGCGATGCCAAGACATTGTCCGGTGGCTTGATTTGCTCCCCCGATTCCTTCGGTGGCCCCGGCTCCTTCTTCGCCAAGACTTCATCCGAGGGACGCTCCGCCACCTTCACGGCAATGACCTGCTCCTTCCCTTCGCGGACGACCTTCACCTGGGCATCTTTGCCGACGACCGTTCTGGCAACGAGGTTGCGCAGCTGACTCACCGTCTGCACCTCTTTCCCGTTAAAGGCCACCACCACATCGCCCCGCTTGATTCCCGCGGCATGCGAGGGGCCATTTTCATTGACGTCGCTGATCAACACGCCTTTCCGCTGTTCCGGAAGTTTGAACGATTTCGCCAAGGCCGGCGTGATTTCCTGAATCGCCACGCCCATCCATCCGCGTACGACTTTCCCCGTCTTTTGGAGACTATCCACGATATCGAGCGCGATACTACTGGGAATCGCAAACCCAATGCCCTCCGATCCGCCGGTCCTCGAGAAAATCGCGGTATTAATCCCGATCAGATCTCCGTTCATATTGACGAGCGCTCCACCCGAATTTCCAGGGTTGATGGCCGCATCGGTCTGGATAAAGTCTTCATAGTCGGCGATTCCGACATTGCCACGCCCCAATGCACTGATAATGCCGAGCGTCACGGTCGAGCTCAGACCAAATGGACTCCCGACGGCCAACACCAAGTCCCCGACCTGGAGCCTCTCATACTCAGCCCACTTGAGCGACGGCAGATCCTTGGCCTCGATCTTGATGACCGCCAAGTCGGTTTTGGGATCGGTCCCGACAACCTTGCCGGAAAACTCCCGCCGATCATTCAACGTCACCGTAATCTGGGTCGCCCCTTCCACAACGTGATTGTTGGTCACGATAAATCCGCTGGAATCGAGGATGACTCCGGAACCGGCACTCTGGTCAGGTTTGCCGTGCGGACCGGGAGGCCCATGTGGGGTTGGCGGAGTCGGTGACTCACCACCGGGCTCATCCCCAGGAGGCGGGGCTCCGAATGGATTGGGAGGAATCCCTCCTCGCCTCCGACTCCCTTCCCCACCACCGGTGACGGCAATGTTGACGACGGCTGGCGTCGTCTTTTTCACAATTTCTGAGAATCCCTGGGCCCATGCTGGAGGAACCCCTGCGGCCGAGACGGGTGTCGCGCATCCGCTTCCGACGAAAGCAGACAGGGCCAACCCACAAGCGATGAGCACGTTCGTCGTTTGCTGAGTCCACATGAACATATCTGAATTCCTCCAGGATGTGACTCTGCTTCAGAGTCCTATTTGGAAATGAGTCTCCCACCAGTCGAACAACCCATCTTACACTACTCGTTCTATAGGCTTCAAAGAAGAAAAGGCTGTGCCACAGGAATGGAACCCGATCCGATGGATCGGCGGATGCACGACAAATCTCCTCCCTAATTGAACAAGTGAACTTGTTCTCGACAGGATTCCTTATGGACCCGTTGCATTCACGTGAGGTTTCCAGTACCGTGACAGACGGTCAGTTCCAATATGCTACCAGAAATAGCCCAGGCAGTGACCGAACGCAACCGACTCAGCGGTATCCGCACTCTGGCAGGGGTTTGGATTGGCTGGACACTCCTTGTCCTCACCGGCTGCGCCCCACATCTTGAGTTCCCTCCAATGGGCACTCCCCTCTCCGCCAGTGCCAAACTAGAAACGTCCGCCGCCCTGAAGGACCTCGCACTTCATTACACGGATTCATGCGGGCAAATCCAGGAGATTCCGTTAGGGGGACGGCTGCAAGACGCATTACAGGAGGGCTTTCGCCGAACCTTCACCCGTGTAGTGTTGGAGGGAGAAGAAAGTATCGGCCCACCCGACCATCTCGTTCAGGTCGACCTGGTTGACTCGTCATTCGACCTCAATAAAGAGGCCCTCTACGACCGTGCCCCTGCCGTCTTACATCTCAACGCGATCGCTCGTATCTACGACCGGACGGGAACATTGCTCCGGCAAGCGGACATCGCCGTGTCCCGCCAGGAACGGCTGCGACTTGAGCAACTCTCAAAGAATTGCGATTACCTCATTGATCCGTTCATTCGCGATACCACGATCGACTTTTCGACCCGTGTGGCCCTCACTGCCAAGCAGGTCGCCGTGAGCCAGAACGGTCTCAGTTCGACCGAACCGACTGCTCCATCGCCGGGAACGCCCATCACCCCCCCCACGTTGAACCCAATTCTTGCCCAACCACCACCTGCCCCTACCAGCGCTTCGACCGCGCTCCGGTTCAAGGCGCTACTCCTCGATGAAAATAGCGACCTCCTGCTTGAAGGGGGCGAACATATCCGTGTCCGCGTCGACGTCGTCAATACAGGCGCAACACTGGTGGAGAACGCCTCGGCTTCTTTGACCGGGACTCGGCTCGTCCTCGAACAGTTTCCCACGACCGTCTTGAGAATCCCGCCGCTGCAACCGGGCCAAACAAAGTCGTTGGAATTTGTCGCCACCCTCCCCCTGCTCGCACAATCAGAGCAGGCCGAGATTCGGGTGATCGTGGAAGAGCGCAGCGGAGCCTCAGCCCCACCGCAAACCCTGTCCTTCACGATTGCCCCGACAGGATCCAGGGGGAACAATGTCGATCATATGTCGCCCCAAGTATCAACCGTTCGGCACCCGGAGACTTCCGTCATTGCCATCGGCCTCAGTGCAACCCTCACCCAGCAGATTCCATCGCGCAAGTATGCGGCACAGGATGCAGAGGCGGTTGCCAAGTATTTCCAAACGCTCGGAGGCGTGCCGTCGTCCAATATCGCTCTCCTGACGGATCGCACGGCCACGTCTGCGCATATCGAGAAAACCTTGCGCGAATGGCTCCCGGCTCGTTCGACGAAGGACGGGATTGTGATCATTTATGTTTCTGGCCAAGCGATGGTCTCTCCAAGAGGGGAAATCATGCTCGTCCCCTATGATGGGACAAAGATCCCCACCAGCCTGTACCGCTTAAGTACGCTCGAATCAGTTCTCACCAAGCTGAGCCCACAGCAGGCCATCTTGATCTTCGACGGGAAAACTTCTCCCATTGTCGACCAGGCCAAGACACCCACCACCCCGCGATGGGACTTGGATGGGGAGAACACGATTCGATTGATCGCCGTCGAGGGCCTCGCGGCTGGGGTCGAAGACGACGCCCATCGTCACGGTCTCTTCACCTATTACTTACTGCGAGGCCTGCGCGGAGAAGCGGATACGAACCGCGATGGAAAGATCAGCCTCGGAGAGGTCAGTGGATTCGTACGACAAAAAGTCGCCTGGGCGTCAAAATCACAGTTCAGTACGACCCAGCGTCCACAGATGATCCCGCCGCTGAAATCGGACGAGAAGGCCGCTGACCTAGTCCTCACCACACTGCCCTCCCTTGCGGCATCGGAATCGCCTTAGCTCGCGCGAATGATGCCGGTTTGGATATCGAGGACCGAACCGGCTCCTGCCATACACGATACAGGATTCGTCTGATCCTCGTCTGCATTGTGGCCTCAATCGTTACCCGATCCCTTTGTTCTTTAGGCACGACCTAGTCCCCTCTGGGATCCCTTCGCGACATCGGCTCCTTGTGTTGCTTCCACACGGTGGGGTTCGGCGGCGGCTGGGCGCGACAGGGAAACCTGCACCGTACCCGCTCGGCAGGATTACACCAATTGTATCTTTTTAGATCCAGCATCTAAAAGGATACAAGCCTATCGGTCCATGCTCATGAATACAAAATCGCGGGACAACTCATGCAATACATGCATTTTATCGTTGCAAGCTAGGAATCCCGTATCGTATCGTGACCAACTCCTCTTGCGTGACGGAATCGAGAGGGGACCAACAGAAGAAATATCGGGTGGTCGGAATGGGATTCATGAATACAGGGGAAACACCAATGTTGTCGATGCATCAACAATCGAGGGCTACCGTTCATGGTGTAATGGGCGTCTGTCTGATCGCAGGATTACTGGCAGGGTGTAGTGGGAGTGGGAGCAGCAGTCCGGCCTCCCCACCCGCGCCTACCTCCGCAACCCTGACCATTGCAAAAACTGGTTCAGGGACTGGTGCGATCACATCCCACCCGGCTGGTGTGGATTGCGGGGCGACCTGTACGCTCACCGTGTCATCCGGTACGGTGGTGACCCTCACAGCAGCACCGGGAGCGAATAATACCCTGGCGGGTTGGGGGGGCGTCTGCCCGGCGGGGCAGCCAACCTGTCCGATCACCGTCACCACGAATCAAACCGTGACGGCAACCTTTGCTCCTTCAACCGCGCATCCTGGTGTGGCGGTGACCATGGCCGGAACCGGGAACGGAACGGTCTCCTGTAATGGGAAAGCCTGTAGCGCGACCTATCCCTGGGGGACTAGCGTGACCTTCGCTGCCACACCGGGCGCCTCCAACGTCTTTGCTGGGTGGAGCGGAGGCAGGTGCTCCGGCACGACTGATTGTACGGTGGTATTATGGGATGATTTCGCCCTCACCGCCACCTTCAATCCCGTTCCAGTCACGACTCAACTGACTGTGACTAAGAGCGGAACTGGGAGTGGGACGGTGACCTCAAGTCCTGCCGGGATCAATTGCGGCACGACCTGCACGGGAACGATGGCCGGGGGAGCGTCAGTGACACTGACGGCTGCTCCGACCGTCGGATCGGTCTTCCAAGGATGGAGTGGGGGTGGGTGTTCCGGAACCGGCACCTGTGTGGTGACCTTGAATGCCAATACAGAGGTGACAGCGACGTTTACGACCGCCACACCGACGGTGTCGTTCACTCTTACGACGCCGGGCAACGGCACCGGCGCGGTGACCTGTAACGGAGGGACGTGTAATGCCTCCTATCCGTCTGGGACGGCCCTCACGCTCGTCGCGACGCCAGCCGCCACCTCGTTGTTCAGCGCATGGGGTGAGGCGTGTGCCTCCACGGGGCCTGCCAGCACCTGCACACTGACACTCACTGCCAATACTGCGGTATCAGCGACGTTCACGCTGCCGACGCTGTCCGTGGTGCTGGCCGGGGCTGGATCGGTGACCTCAAGCCCAGCCGGGATCGATTGCGGAGCAACCTGTAGCGCCTCCTTTGCAAAGGGGACGGTGATTACCTTAACGGCTAGCGGGGCCAACTTCTCCGGTTGGAGTGGTGGCTGTTCGGGCACGAGCACTTGTACTGTGACACTCAATGCCAATACCTCTGTCACGGCAACGTTTGGATCAAGAGGATCAAACTCAAGCCGGTATTACTTCTTTAGACAATTCAATGGAGCGCTGATGGCGGTTGATCCAGCCTCCCCAGCGGCGACGCCAGCCACTGTGGCTGCTGTGGTCTCAAATTCTACACCCATCTATAGAATGACGTGGAATGCTGCAACGGCATCGCGTCAGATAGCCCAGCACGTCTATCAAGTCTATGCCAGTGGCGGCCAATTATGGCGAGTCAAGGCAGACAAGACTGGAGGAGTGGGGATTCCTGGAAGTTCCACGAACCCACCAGTTCAGGTATCCAGCGAAACCGGCGCGACAGTAGTCTGTCAGTTAATCTCGGTCGACGATACGACTAGCCCGGATACACGGCGTCTATTTTATGAGCTCCCAGGAGCTGATAATCAATGTGGGGGACTCCAGCTAGGGACAACGACGGACAACATCGTGAAGTCCGTCTTGCTTTCTGATAGCCCTGCAACCGCGCCGACTGTGGTTGGAACGGGCCTGAGTGTTCAGTACGGAAAGCAGGCGCAGGTCTATAACCTAACCACGGGGATAGCCACGCACCTCTTGCTGAACAACAATGCGGCCAATACAAATGTGCTGAGTATTCTGAATCTTGCGACGCAGGCGATCACGCCAATTCAGGCGAACGTGGGTAATTCTATTTTGACCGTAGCCCAAGATACCTCCGATCGAATTTTTCTACAGCGTTACGACACATCCCTAACAACTCCGCTCTATGTCTATACGGTGTCGTCGAATCAATTGACTCTTCTTGCTTCTGGGCATCTGTTCCTCGTTAGATCAGCAGATGGAACGAATCTGTACGTGGCTGAAGCTTCCACTGGTGTGGTGAGCCGAGTGCCGTTGAGCGCTACGTCAGCGGCGGATCTCAGCACTGTGCTGAATGTGGGGGCACCAATAAGCAATCTGACCATATCGGACAACCGCATTTATGTTGAGGTGCCGGTTGGAGATGATCAGATGAAGGTGCTCTCCGTGCCCAAGACCGGTGGGGCCTCGCGTGTGGATTTGCCGGTGGCTGTCGGTCGACTGCATTTGCTGGGCCCAGATACATCACCCTATCATTATACAAGAACCGTCCTCTCGACGACGGTTCCCCAAACGGTCGTGAGTGTCAATACTGTGGTATTGAATGAGAATGGGACAACGATTGTCTCCTTTCCTAACGAGGCAATCGTTGGATTCGTTGGGAATGATTCCTTTGGGCTGCGCGATCATTTGTACGGCTCACCACGCAAGCTCGTGCTTGCTACCTATGTCAATGGTGTTTTAAACGGAGGCACAGTGAAGGCTGTTGATCCGGGAACTGGTGCGGTCCTCACTACTGTTGGAGCAATCCCTGCCACAACGCCCAATATTGATAGCCTAATAGTAGCAGGATTATTAGGCGATGCCGCATTAGGCTTCGGGTATGGGTTGTTCAACCCGAGTCCGACTCTTACCAACTCGGTATTCTTTATGGATGTCTCTGTCGCCAACTCTCTTGTGCGAGTACCTGCCCCATCAGGATACTGGTTTGAGGCGTTGTGAATTGGATCCTGGGGTCTCGTCTTGCAATCCAACATCGCTTGGGATCGGTTAGGGGCATTTCTGGGTCTGATCTTGAATCGTGCATGGCACGGAATGACGATTTGTGCTTATCCTAACCTCCCAGCTGACGCATAAAGCGTGCACTGCGAAGCGTCATTCGGCAACCCCATGCACAGACGCCCATCCCTTCTGAACCGGCTATGGTCGCAGAAGAGATCACGATGCCCCCTACTTGATGTGCACCACGCCGAGCAAGCCTTCGAGATCCGCGTCACCGGTGACGACCTCGGCCTCCTGATCTCGTCCCCTGGCATATACCATCGCAGCCGCATGGCCAGCTCGTGCTAGAGGCTCAGATCAGCAGCGAAAAGCGCGTCGACTCCGTCGATGAGATCACGTGAGTCGCATAGAGACGCCCGGCAAGCTGCAAGGCCATTTCCTCGCCTCGCTCCCGTTTGATCTTTTTGTAGACTTCATACAGCACGATCGTCGGTGTGATGAGATGGTACTGAAATGAATTGGGGTCAGAGAGCAATTTCAGGTCAGCTTATGGACACTGATGGATCGCTGTATATCCTTGCATCAAGCGATGACTAGGCCTCTTGTGTATTCGATCAACGAGAGCCCGACGTGACGAATGGTGGCGTATCTCGAATCGGCAATCAGTCAGCGAGGTGCCGATTGCACCGCCTGCTCGATCGCAGCGAGAATGAGGAGGGTAGAGCTTACGTCTTTCGCCGAGAGAAGCCGCGCCTCACACGGAATGATGGACAATCGATGGGCTGCGGATCGTGGCCGGCTATGTGATAAGAAGAGGGGGTGGGAAGTTTCCTACCCACCCCCTCCTAATCGGCTCCGATGCGAATACAGGCGAGTGATCACCTCTATTCACGTCACACGAAGCTTCTACTGGCTGATGACCTGCAAGTGAACACTGCCGGTTTCAGTCAACGCAGGATCAATGGTAACGGTGTATGAACCTGCCGAAGCCAATGTGACCGGATTAAGGGCAAAGCTCGATTCGGAACTCGTGATTCCAGCTTGCAGAATGCCGGTCGGGCTATAGAGCTTTACAGTCACGTTTCCAATCCTATTGTTACTGATCTTGATGGTAGCCTGTTGATTCACATCCCCGGAAAAAGTGTAGCGACCGTTTTGACCTACACGGCTGACCGTTATGGGCTTAGGCGGGGCATTTGCCTTTAATGAATCTGAAATCTCGCTTGAGAGAGTTAATGTTATTTTGCCGGTGTAGCCGCCAACAGGGTCGACCAGAACCGTGTAGGAATCATCCGTTGGCAAGGGATCTTGACCTCGAAGGCTCCCACCAGCCGTACCAACCGCCGTTGAGGCAAGAACCGCCCCATCTGATGTGAGAAGCGAGACTGAACTGGACGTAATGCTCACCGACGAAAGCCCAAGATTCACCCTTTGCCCGGCCTTGCCGCTGAAAGTGTAGCGTGCCGTCTGACCAACCTTGGTTACACTAACAGGCACAGAGACCCCATCAACGGCGATCGTACCTGTAGCTGGGGAGGAAAGAGCAACCGTCATGCTACCGGTATAGTTGCTAACCGGCTCCACTTCAATGGCATAGGTGCCGCTTGCGGGGAGAGGCGTCAGGGGATCGATACTACCGCCACTTGGACCAACTGTGGTGGATTCCCACTTGCTGCCATCCGGTTTCAGTACGGCTACAGTCGCCATAGGAATTGAAACCTCGGTAAACCCGAGATTGACCCGTTCCCCCTCAGTCCCATTGAACGTATAACGCGCCCGTTGACCCGGCACAGTTAGATTCGGTCTCACCGTGGCCTGGTTGAGAGTCAGGGTCCCTTTGACTTCTGGTGCGTTATAAAGCCAAAGCTTTAGCCTTCCAGTGTAACTTAGATCCGATTCGACCAGGATGGCATAATTTCCCGTGGCAGGAAGAACTTGCCCCGGTATCATAGCACCGCCGGCTGTCCCAGACACAAAGGATGTCGGCTTTCCTAACAAGTGTCCATCTGGAGTAACGATGGATACATACCCACTCCGGATGGTCACGTCGCTCAATTGCAAACTCACTGTTTGTCCACTCTCTCCCGAGAATGTATAGCGGATCTTCTGCCCGACCCGATTGATATCGGCAATCACTGGTAGCCCGTGAGGCACTATCTGACCCTCGATCTCACCCGAAACTGTGATAGTTACGCTTCCCGTGTAGGTGCTAAGAGGATCCAAAAAAATTGTATAGGCGCCAGTCACAGGCAATTCCTCAAGATCCACACTTGCACCGTTCATCTGACTAGAGGAGATTGCGGCCGCAGAATCGGTTGAAAACTCGTAGGCCGCCATGGATGTATGCACTGTTGTCAGTGAGGATCGTGGCCGCTCGCCCATAGTCGCATAATAGTTCTTCACCGCGGAGACGTGTCTGGGCACCACCTTACCATCCGGCCCATAGACCGACACATGAAACTGTGTGAGTGTAACATTACTGAAACCGATATTGATCCGCTGCCCTGCCGTCCCCTCGAAGGTCATCACCCCGTTCTTGTTGGGGGACGCGATCTTCACCGTCACCGACTCTCCTCCAACGGTGACTCGACCGGTATATTCAAGATCTGCCGTCACGATCCCGGGTGGTAGGGAATTCTCCCCGGCGTAACTCTGATCAACCGCAGTAGCGGGCATGAACCCAGCAGAAACACACGCGAGCGATGCTGCTATAACTGCTACTCGGCACTTCCTCCACGAACATAGGCTGCGCATAGTCGCCCTCCTAATTTGTTCCAAATCAGAAAACCGACGGCTTGTTGTTGCTGTCACCGCGCTTAAGCTGTACCTGTCTGTTCTGGCTCATCGGGCGGACTGTACCCTTTTTTGTATGCAAGGCGCAATCCCCTGCAACCCGATTCGACAGATATTCTTACGATCCCCCCTAACTGAGGGGTGAGCATGTGCAGTAAAGAACTTGAGGTCGCTGACTTTCTGCGCAGGCGGATGAGAACTGAGGAATTGGGCTAGGACCGTTCTCCGTCGAATATCACCGGATATCAAAGGAGATCAATAAAATGGGGGTGGGAAGCCTGCTTCCCACCCCCATTTGTAACCAGACAACCTGATTGAGAGTCCACTGCAGGGATTACTCGCCCTTGCAGAAGCTCCGCTCATAATTGATGATGTTCCAAGCTTCTTCTTCGGTGATAGCAGCTGGAATCAAGGACACCATGCCGGTCCCCGGGCTGCCGTTCTTGATGACCCAGAAGAGCTCGCCGTCTTTCCGCTTCTTGTGGAACTTGCAGTTGGTGAAATCGCGCGGGCTTGGGTTCAGGATCTTGCCCGCTTCGCCCTGTCCATCACCGGCCTTGCCATGACAATTGAAGCAGGTACCTTTCCCTTCATACAGCGCCTTGCCTTTAGCGACGCTTTCCGGCGACGAGGCAACTGGATTTTTCAGTGCCTTTGCATCCGCCATCTGATCCGGCGGAACGCGAGGCTTGGTCGGATCCTTTTCTTCTGCTCCCACCACCGAGACGGAGAGAAGCATAACCGCTGCAGTGATTCCCAGAAACTTGGACAGATACCCCATCACATGTCCTCCTTGATATGTTAAACCCACCCAGCCTGAATGGATCGTCAGGCCGCCGACTCATCTCCTCTGCTTTCAAATTCAGTTAAACGCTCGAACTATATCAACGGCTCTAAATTCCTGTCAAGAAAACATCCCTCTGCACCACCAGGATTGTTTTCTGACCATAATTTTAGGAACTTCAAGCCTCATGCCAATCCTGCCAAAGAGAACGCATGCAAATCTCGCCAGTTACGTGACCCACCGGACTACCGATTCCAGTATCTGGTCTCTTCGTGACACCTTTGCGCCTCACCACGACCATCTACGCCTCACTGAGGCTGGTGAATGTTTGCTGATATTGATCGCTTAAAAAGAAATGAGCACGGCGCGGTAGAATTACCGCTTCAGCACAATGTCGCGGGCGACTTTACCGCTTGGGCCGAAGGGTTTTTGCGGTTTCCCATTCAACTCAGCTTTTACGCCACCCGCGTTTCCGAGGGTGAGAATAAATTGATCCTGCCCGGTCCAATGGCCCTTTTCACCGGGACGGAGCAATGACTCCTGCGGACTCCCGTTATCGATCTGCACGACGACCCAGCTCAACTCGGTCGCTTCCAGATCCAAGACCAGTTGCCCATCACCACGACTCTCAATCGCATTCAGACCAATCCCTGCCAGCGGACCATCACTGCCGGGAGAACCCAGCGACCCTGCAGACGTCGCGTCGGGTTCAACGCGTGAAGCCACCACCTCGGGCACAGCTGGTTCCTGCCGACGCGGAGTCTCTGCAGTCGCTTTGGAGGGAACGACAGTCGGCGATTCAACCGGTTTTGCCGCGTCGGCCGTACGCTCAGGCTCACGCGTTCCGGATTCTGCCACATCCTTACTCGGTTGAGTGGCCCGCTTCGTCGCAGAAGTTTGCTCTGGGGCACCACGGCGAAAGACGCTGGACTGCTCACGGCTCAAGAGAAACACCAAGGTCAAAACGGCGATCCCGATGGCGATCGCCACCGCCTTCCGATTGGCTTGGCGCTTACGGTCCTCCTCAACCTGACGAACCTTGAGCCGTTCCCGTTCATCTTGCTTCTCATAAAAGGAGCCGGCCGATTGAATAAACCGATGAATCGCATCCTCTTCATCCAACCCGAGCGACCGCGCGTACGACCGTACGAACCCCCGCGCAAAGACCTGGTCAGGCAGTTTGGCAAAATTGCCGTCCTCAAGCGCCTTGACGAAATCCGTGCGAATACGGGTTTTCGACGCCACCTCATCGATGGTCAATCCCTTGGTTTCACGGACCTGCCGAAAGAATTCGCCGACCGACTCCATAGGTCTCCTACTTCAATCGCGTCAAGAGATCTGACGCCGCTGTCGCCAACTCGCCCCCCTTGTCCAACGTCGCCACTTTCTTCAGCGCTTCGCGCGCGCGTGTCGCATACCCTAACTGGTAGTACACACGACCAAGTTCAAGATGCGTCATCGCCGGCGGAACCGTCGGCGGACTGGCGGAGGCCGCGTCCTCAAACGCCTCCATCGCCCCCTGAAGATCGCCCTGATGCGCCAAGGCGCGACCGAGATGGAAGCGAGCCAGGTCCGGCGTCGGATACAAGGGATTGGCCAGCGCCAATCGATACGATTGGACCGCTTCGCTCCAGCGATCCTGATTGGCTAACACTTGCCCCAGATACGTATGCGCTTCAGAGTAGTTTTCATCGATCTTCAGCGCTGCCCGAAACTGCTCCTCAGCAGAGGGCAATTTGCCTTGCAGCGCGTAGACATGCCCCAACGCATACCGTGCTTCTTTGTTGTCCGGGTTCAACTGAACCGCACGCTGGAACGACACGAAGGCCTTCTGCCGATCTCCGGGGAGACTGGCCACGCCTTCTTGATAGTGTCCCTGTGACTTTTGCAGGACCTCCTTCTCGCTCGCACAGCCGCCCACGAGACCGATGAGTCCCACCCAGAGCACTGCGCGAAAGACTCGGCGTTCATGGAGTCGGGCTCTGTTCCGGACGGTCATACATCCTCAAAATGCGTGAGTCGCTTAAACTCGGCGAACCGTGCCTGAATCTCTTTGTAATCCAGGATTCGCAATCGGTCAAGACTAAAGGCTTCTACTGTAAATGACGCCATGACGCTTCCAAAGATGATGGCCTGCTTCATCGCCTCAGGCGAACGGTTTCCGGTCGCAGCGAGATAGCCCAAAAACCCGCCGGCAAAGGTGTCGCCGGCACCGGTCGGATCGCGCACGTCTTCAAGCGGAAACGCCGGTGCCCCGAATACCTGTTTTTCATTGAACATGAGCACGCCGTATTCTCCCCGCTTCACGATGAGATGTTTGGGTCCTCGTGACAGCACTACCTTTGCCACTTTCACGAGATTGGAGTCCTGGCCTAAGGCACGCGCTTCGCCGTCATTGATGATCAAGACATCGACCTTCTCCAGCACTTTCCACAAGGCCTCTCGCTGACCGTTGATCCAGAAATTCATGGTGTCGCACGCGACCAGCCCGGGACGTCTGACCTTTTGCAGCACATCAAGCTGAAGTTCCGGGTGAATATTCCCCAGGAACAAAACGTCCGGCTCGCGATAGGCTTCGGGAATCTGGGGGCGAAAGGTTTCGAACACGTTGAGTTGCGTGTCCAAGGTATGCGCCTCGTTCAACTGATGCGTGTACTCCCCTTTCCAGCGGAACGTCGCTCCCGGTCGCCGCTCCAATCCCGTCAGATCAATTCCGCGGCTCTTCAGAAACGCAACGTGCTGTTGGGGGAAGTCTTCCCCGACCACCGCAATGAGCGCCACCGATGTAAAGAAACTCGCTGCCGTGGAGAAGTACGTCGCCGACCCTCCCAAAATCTCCGTCCCTTCGCCGAAGGGAGTTTTCACTGTATCCAGCGCAACCGATCCGACCACTAACAATTTCCCCATTGCCTAACGAGCTCCTTTCTGTGGTGTCAGGGCACGGTCGATGAGTACCGAAAGCTTCTTCCGCACCGCTGGTGGTATCCGTTTTGGTGCGGTCAAAATCGCATGGTCCAAAGCTCGGTGACAGGCACAATCAATCGGCTTCGCGAACACCGGCATCACCGTGCGGAGAATCTGCTTTGCTAAGGCGACATTGCGGTGGAGCGTATCCAACACAGCCTCCACGGTGACCGCCTCTTCCGTCTCGTGCCAGCAGTCATAGTCCGTGACCAAGGCCAATGTCGCATAACACAGCTCCGCCTCACGTGCCAGCTTCGCTTCCGGCATATTGGTCATCCCAATCACGTCAACGCCCCATTGACGGTACAGCCGTGATTCCGCCTTGGTCGAAAACTGCGGCCCCTCCATGCACACGTAGGTGCCACCCGGGTGTAGCGTGGCCCCGACCCGTTCACCGGCAGAGCACAACGCTTGACTTAATTCCCTACAAATCGGTTCACCAAACGCAACATGCGCGACAAGACCGCGCTCAAAAAACGTCGAGACGCGGCGTTTCGTGAGGTCGATGAATTGATTAGGCACGACGACGTGCCCTGGATGAATCGACTCCTTCATGCTGCCGACAGCACTGACCGAAATGACGTGCGACACCCCGAGGGACTTGAGCGCAAAAATATTCGCGCGATAATTAATTTCACTTGGATTGAGCAGATGCCCCTGTCCATGGCGCGACAGAAACGCCACCCGAATTCCCTCGAGCGTGCCCACCCTGATGACATCGGAGGGGGCTCCGAAGGGCGTACGCACTCGAATCGAGCGAGCGCCTGTCAGGCCTTCTATTTCGTACAGCCCACTTCCCCCGATCACCCCAACCGCTACCCGCTCATGCTGTTTCTTGCTTGGCATACCAGTCCTTTTCTTATTATGTCCGTCATGCTAACGAGTGCTTTGGGGCCTCATGGCCGTGCAGAAATTGTTCGATCCGTGTGATGACTCGCCGCCCCACTTGTTCAAACGCCTCACCCTCATCAATCAAGAACCACTCGACACCGGGCTCCTTTCGAAACCAGGTCATCTGCCGCTTCGCAAACCGTCTGGTATCACGTTTGAATAGACGTACCATTTCCGCTTCATCACATTCGTTTGCCAAATAGGCGCCGATGTGACGATACCCGAGTCCTTTCATTGCCCCAAGCTCACGTCCGTATCCCCGCTCGAGCAGCGAGCGCGTCTCTTCTACCATCCCATGAGCCAACTGCCAATCGATTCGTTCATCGATTCTTCGATAGAGCGTCTCCGTGGTCCGCTGAAGCCCGATCAACAGCGAAGAAAACGATTCTTCCTGAAACCGGTGTTCATCCTGCATCTCGGACAGCAAGCGTCCTGACAGCCGAAACACCTCCAGTGCCCGCATCACCTTCGACTCATCGTTCGGATGCAATCGGGCCGCTGCGGCAGGATCGACTCGCGTCAATTCGGCATACAGACCCTGTCGTCCCGCCTGCTCCTTCAACTCCTTGAGAGCCGTCCTCACTATCGGATCAGCTTGCGGCGCCGGGCACAACCCTCTGACCAACGTTCTGATGTAGAGGCCGGTCCCGCCAACGACGAAGGGCAGCCGGTCGGTTGCGTATAACCGCTCGATATGCTCCAGTGCGGCACGTCGATACCACCCGGTATTGAACGTTTCATCTGGACTCACCAGATCCAGCAGCTGATGCGGCACCACCTGCCGATCCTCGACGGTCGGCTTGTCCGTGCCAATATCCATCCCACGATACACCTGACGCGAATCTGCCGTCAGAATCTCGGTGTTCAAGTACTTGGCCACCTGTATCGCGACTCGGCTTTTTCCAACAGCGGTTGGCCCCAGCAGGACGACTAAGGGCCGGTGACGACGTGCCATCTCCACATCCATGGTCAGATCACTGCCGATCAGGAGAGAACCTCTGCGTTCTGCAACATCCATCGAACAGAGATCACCGCTTGATCCCGCATGACCTACCAACCGACGCGTCCGAACATTTTTTCAAGATCGTCGGTACTGAGCCGAAACGACGTTCGTCTTCCATGGGGACAGGTGGTGATCTCTCCCTCTGACCGCCACTCCGCGACCAATACCTTGATTTCATCCGGTTTCATAGATCGCCCTGCCCGAACAGCGCTATGGCAGGCCAACGATGCCAGTACCGATCGTACTCGAGCTTCAAGGGCCGGAACTCGCTCCCATTGCTGTAAGTCCTCAAGGAGGTCCTCCAAAAACACTTTCGGGTCAACAGGCCCAAGCCCAACTGGGGCCGATCGGAGCAAAACGGTGGTCGCGCCGAACGGCTCAATCTCAAGCCCCAATTTCTCAAGATCCTCCTGATACCGTTGGATCAAGGCCGAATGACCCGGGGATACATCCAATGGATCAGGGAGGAGCAGCGGTTGGGTCTGAAGACTGCGGGCCGTCCACGCCCGATAGAGTCGTTCAAACAGAACCCGTTCATGGGCGGTATGTTGATCAACCACCACTAAGTCTCCACCAACTTGAGCGACCAAGAAGGTCCGATTGATCTGTCCCAATGCCACGACTTCCCCGGCAGGGACTCGGACATACGATTCCGCCGCTTCACTGACGAACGCCAGCTGCATCTCGGAACCTGGCCCCGGAAAGGATACCGCCTCTGTCGAAAGAGACGTGGCCATCCTCGAAGGATCCGGCCACGAAACAGCAACAGACGGAGTAACTTGGTCTACTTTCACAGAGTCGCCAGGCTCCGGTGCGCTCCCTTCACCGCTCAGCCGTTGACGAACTGCCCGTCGAACAAGCTGATGGACAAACTCATTGTCCGAAAAACGCACTTCCCGTTTCGTCGGATGCACGTTGACATCCACGCGCTCCGGATCCACATCCAGGAACAAGACGAATCGTGGATGACTCCCCCGGGGAAGAAAAGAGCCATACCCTTCTCCAACGGCATGAGACACCGTCAGGTTCCGAACCGGTCGACGATTCACAAACAGTTCTTGCGGAATCCGTGAGGGCTTGGCGTGGATCGCGTCAATGATATACCCCGTAAGCCGGGCGCCCGGTTGCTCCCTGTTGAGCGAAAGACCGTGATCGAGAAACGCGCGTGGATAAACCTGGGCGATCCGCTCCCTTTCTGATCGTACGGATGGATAGTTCAACAATTCCTGCGCATTCTGGGTGAACCGAAAGTGAATGGCCGGCCATGCCAACGCCGCCTGTTGCACCACTCGGATGATGTGCGTGCATTCCGTTGGGGCGGACTTCAGGAATTTTTTTCGTGCAGGCTGATGCTCGAACAACGCCGTCACCTCGATCCTGGTCCCAACGACTGGAGGCGCGTCGGTGATGTTCCCAACGAGCCCCCCGGCAACCTCCAACTTCGTGCCCACCTCGTCGGACCGTGTCGCGGTCAGCAACCGGACATGCGCTACAGCGGCGATGCTTGGTAACGCTTCCCCACGAAACCCCATCGTCCGAATGGACCACAGATCTGCATCGGACCGGAGTTTGCTCGTGGCATGGCGCTGAAACGCACAGATCGCATCGGGACGACTCATCCCCTCTCCATCATCAGTCACCCGAATCAAGGAGAGACCTCCATCCTTCACCTCGATGGAGATGGAACGACTCCCTGCATCGATGCTGTTGTCGAGAAGCTCTTTCACAACCGCAGCGGGACGCTCAATCACTTCACCCGCTGCAATGCGCCCAATGACGTCTTCCGGCAGGAGACGGATCTTCGTACCGTCGTCGGTCTTCAGCACGGCACCATGCTCCTTGGGAACGATGCGAATGGAAACAAGGCAGGATACCGAACGGCAAGGACGCTCATCGGAGCTCGGCCAACTTGTGCTTGGCCAACTTGGACTCGTCCGATGTGGGGAACTCCTCAAGCACCCGTTTCAGATTCTTTCGCGATCTGGCAAGATCGCCGGCTTCAGCCGTGGCCAACCCAAGCTTGTAGAGTGCCGCAGGCATTTTTTCATTCCCCGGATACTCCGCCACAAGATAATCAAAGGTCTGGATGGCCCGCCCATAATCTTTCAAGTTATAATAGG
>JAHBWQ010000063.1 GCA_019636915.1 Nitrospira sp.
GTGATCCGCTCGTCGCGCAATTCCAATACTCTGGTTGCCATTGAGGCCGACAACTCCGGATCACCCTCGACTCCCCGCACGACCAACGCATGGGGGCACCCAAGGATGCGCAAGGCTTCGGCCGTCTTTTCAAAGTGAGGCGGATGCGACAAACCCACGACCTGCACCTTCGCCCGAGCCGGATTCAGTAGTCTGGCGATTGGATGGAACACGTTCCTGACCCCAAGTGTCTGGCGCATTTCAAGAAATCGGTAGACCGGTGGGTGGTAGAGGCCGATGTCCAAATAGGCGAAGCCGCTGCGGTTCACCTCCTCGGCAACCTGCTTGGGTTCAGCATCCACCCGGATCCCCAATGCCTTTAATACCCCGGCTGCGCCAGGCCGTGCAGGGATTCCATCGTAGCCGTGCATCAAGACTGTTGCCCCGGCTGCTGTCGCCACAATCGAGGCCGCGACAATTGCATGAAAGGTATCCTGCTTCCCGGCATAGGTCGGCACATCCACGACAGCCACCCCACGCGAGACAGCCAACGGCGGCACATATTGTCGAGCCGCCGCCGTCAATCCCGCCAACTCGGTGACGGACTCCATTTTAAATCGCATGGCGATGAGGAAGGCTCCGACCTGCGCGGGGCTGGCTTCACCTTCCACCAACGCCTTCATCGCTTGCTTGCACTCATCCCAGGTGAGGTCTTTGGATGCTTTGGGGCCCTTGGCAACTTTTGCGAGAATTTCGTGAAATGGCATAATTACGACTTGTGAAGCCCGCATTCGGTTTTGGCGCTACCCTGCCAGCGGCCCGATCGAGGATCTTGCCCCGGCATCACCGGTTTGGTGCAATGGGTACAGCCAATGCTGGGGTAATTCTGATCATGCAGCGGGTTGTAGGGAACTTCGTAAATCTTGATGTAGGTCCAGACATCGGTCCAGCTCCATCGCACCAGTGGATTGACCTTGACCAAGCGAAATTTCTGGTCCCGCTCGATTAAACCGGCATCCGCCCGGGACGGGGCTTGATCTCTCCTGATTCCGGTGATCCAGGCATCGTACCCTTGCAGCACACGAGTCAACGGCTCAACCTTTCTCAATTGGCAACACTGATCTGGATTGCTGGTCCAAAGTGCGTCGCCATAAGACGCTGCTTGTTTCTGGGGTTCCAGCAGTGACTTTACCTGTAAAACCTGAGTCGGCTTCAGCCCATATTGCTCAATCACTCGATCTCTGGTCGCATAGGTTTCTGGAAACAAAAAATCAGTATCGAGATAGAACATCGAGACCGAGGGGTTGATCCGATGTACCATGTCGACAAGGACTACATCTTCCGCTCCAAAACTGCAGGCCAACACAATCTTTGGATGGTACGTCTCAATGGCGTAGGCCAACACATCTTGCGGCGATTTCGCCTCGAAGGAATCACTGAGCGGCTTGAAATCAGCACTCACCCCCTAGCCCTCAACCTTCTCGACCAGAATCCGATAATGCGACGCTTCCGCCTCCAACGCCTCTTGGATCAATACCTTATGCCCATCATTCTTGAGACTCATCGGCACATTCTTGATAGGTTCGCCCGCATCCAACCAGACTTCCAGCTTCTCCCCCGCGTCCATCATTTCAAGCTTCAGCTTGGTCTTCACATAGTTCATCGGGCAAGCGACGCCGCGCAGATCGTAGACCGGGGCTCCGGTCGAAGCTGGAGCAACCGGTTGAACGTCAACGGGAACAGGTGCGGGCGCGGACGGCAGCTGCTCTTCCTTCACAGCTGCCAGCTTAAGATCCTTGCCCATCTGGTCCGTGGCGGCACGGCAGGCCTCGACAAAGCCCTTGGCAAACGTCATCTTCTCGCGCGCCGATTCAGGCGAGGTTTCTTTGGGACCGAGATCGCCGACCTTCTTGGTGAGGTCTCGATAGATGGATGGCACGATCCCCTTCTGGGCAATCCGGCTGTCGAATTCGGTGAAGGTTTCGGAATCCGTCGATGGTTCCAATCCCTCCGTCACAAGCAACGCCTTCGCCGCCGCCAACACCGCGCGATACGATTTATTCACCGACACGGAATACTGATGCTTCTCGACCAGTAACTTGGCTTGATACAGCTCTTGATCTGCCTCTAAAATCCCGTTTTCAATCATCTCCAATGCACCGCCGGCACATTCACCTGGACCGAGATCCTCCAGAATGAACTCGTCTTCCCCTTCCCAGTCGTAGTAGAAGGTGGAATCCTCTTCGTAAGACGGGACGATCGTGTAGGGAATCAATTCGTCCTTCAGCTTAGTCTTTCCCGTGCGGACAATGAACTTCGGCAGACCTTCATTCGCCTGGCGATCACGCCGATACACATCGATCAAATGAGAAAGCGCTGCCGGGACGGCTTTCGCCGGCAATTTCACGATCATCTGGCCGATCTTGGCCGCGCCATTAACTGACCCGCCGAGGTGCAATTCATAGTGCGGTGCGACATGCTCCCCAATCCGCTTCCCGACGCCATGCAACCCGATCGTGGAGATATGGTGCTGAGCGCAGGAATTGTGGCAACCGCTAATCTTGATATCAACGCCTGCCAAATCTTCCGGTACTCGCCCGGCAGGAAATACCTCGGCTAACGCGCGCGCCAAACCTTTTGATGAGGTGATGCCTAACCCACAGGTATCGGTTCCTGGACAGGCGATGATGTCTTCGACGAGTTCAGCGCCGGGATCAGCCAACCCGTGAGAGGCCAAGTCCTCATAGAGATACGAGATCCGATCGGCGGGAATCCACCGGATCACCAGGTTCTGATTGATCGTGGTGCGAAGATTCCCGTTGGAGTACCGTTCAGCCAGATCCGCGACAAACAACAGTTGCTGGGAAGTGATATCGCCCATAAAGAGCTTGATTGCTGCCGTCACATACCCATCCTGCTTTTGCCGGACGACGTTGGTCCGCCTCCACATGTCAAATGGGGTCTCGTGACCGATCGGATGGGTTCCGTTTCCGTTCCCGTTTCCGTTGGCTGTCCCGTTGCGAGTCGGCATGATGAGTGCCGGCGGTGCATCCTGATAAGCCAGTAAGGCGATCGATCTATTGTTCGGAAGGACATGCCCCATTGCGGTATAGGCAGCCTCCCATCGGCGCTTGAATTCCTCAAAACCCAGCTTGTCGATGACAAATTTCATGCGGGCCTTGTTCCGGTTTTTCCGATTACCGAGGGTATCGAATACCTTAATGACGGCTTCGATACTGGGAATCAGCTCGTCCATCGGAGTGAACTCTCGGAGCAGCTGGGCAATCCGCGGTGTGGAACCCAACCCTCCACCCGCAACCATACGAAATCCGATGACCCCGTCCGCACGCTTGACTGCCAACAAACCGATGTCGTGAATCGGCGTGAGGGCACAGTCGTGCGCGCAACCGGAAAACGCAATCTTAAACTTGCGCGGTAGGCTTTGATTCAAGGGATTCCGCAGCAGGTGATAGGCGACCGTCTTTGCATACGGGGTCACATCGAACACTTCGCCTTGGCACACCCCGGCCAGGTGGCAGGCCGTCACATTTCGTACCGTATTTGCACAAGCCTCGCGAGTGGTCAGGCCGACTTCAGCAAGACCCCGCATGATAGTCGGCACATCTTTCAGCTCAACAAAGTGCATCTGAATGTCTTGTCTGGTGGTGACATGACCGACACCCGTCGCATAGCGGTCTGCCAGTTCCGCCACGCGGCGGAGCTGGTTCGCAGTAATTCCCCCGAACGGAATCTTGATCCGCACCATCTGGACCCCAGGCTGACGCTGACCATAAATGCCGTACTGTAATCGGAACGGCTTGAATAGGTCCGTGGAGATGTCTCCGGCCAATGTCCGCATGGCTTCGGTTTCAAAGGTCTCTATTTCTTCCAGAATGACGGAAGGAATCGGGTGTGTCTCAATATGGGGGATGGCAAGATATGCAGTGTCATTCATGGGTCACTCCTTAGTCACCTGGAAGAAGAAGCCTTTTCCATCAGATATGGTACATGGGGCTACGTTGCGCATCCGCGAGCCGCTGGCGCGCCGCCAACTGTTCAATCGTGATACCCTCGAGAACTTTCCGCTCGGCCTGTTGAAGTTGTTCGCACACATCGCCCAGCAGGAGATCAGATTTTCCCATGTGGCGAGGTCGAGGCAGCGGATTGACGCCCGACCGATGAAAGACCGGCCCTTCAAGAGATTCAAATATCTCGGCAAGCGAAAGGTCTTCCGGTTTTCGAGACAACAGATACCCGCCCTGTGCTCCACGTTGGCTTTCAACCAATCCCGCATTCTTCATGGTATGAAGCACCTGTTCAAGAAAACGAAGGGGAATGCCCTGGCGCCTTGAGACAGCCTTGGCTTGAATCGGAGCGTCTTTCGCATGGATGGCCAGATCAATGGCTGCCAGGATTCCATAGCTCACACGCTTGGACATTTTCATTCTTTACAATTCCTGTAGGAATTAGAGCCCCTCACTCTACCTGCCCGATCGTGAACCTGTCAAGATCGACTTGCCCGCATCAGCTTCGCGAACTACTGGCACTCTAAGTATTTTCACCTTTGCGTCCTGTTTTATTGCCGCCTCCTGATTCCAAGTCTCCATCGATCTCCAACTCTTTGTAGACGTGATCCTTTTCCACACATCACGCCTCACTGAAAGCTGTCCGGCAGAAGGCCCTGGCCGAAAATCCGATTGACATCAATTCTGCCACGGACAATAATCTGTACTCTTCTTCTACATGGTGCCTTCATGCCAGCATCACCGCCGACATACAATATCGTATTGCTTACGACGGACCCGTCCGTCCATGCTCAAGTTCAACAGATCTTTACGGATTCCTCCATCAGCATATTCCGTGATGCAGCCGCCTTCCAGAGCGAATCATCGAACCATCAGCAGGTGGATGTCCTCATCGAGGAATTATCCGGCACACCAGGCGCGGTCGCTCCACGGCCCGAGCATCTTGATTTCACTCACACGCTTTTCATTCAAGGTTCGCGCGCGGTCTTACGACAAGCCCTGAATCTGATCCAAACCGTACTCACGCCAGGCAGCCCCCAGTTGAGTAAAGCCCGGGACGGGTCTCTGGAAAATTACTTGGAAGTCAAAATGGGTGAATTCGTCAAGGGGATGCGCAACGGCTCCGCAAGGAACCTTCACCCGATCCTTATCTCCGCCGTCGAGCGCCCTCTCATCACATCGGCGCTGCAAGAAACACGAGGTAACCAGATTCAGGCGGCCGCGTTGCTTGGACTGAACCGGAACACGCTGAGAAAAAAGATCGTGAATCTGCATATCCCGCTGAAACAGACCAAGTTACGGGCGAATCGTAGTGCATAAGTGTGCCAATGCAGTGTCACCGGAGTCATTTTCTCCATTTCTTCACTACCCATTAAGGAGGGACATTATGACAAAGGAAGAGCTGATCGCGAAGATGGCTGCCTCGGCGGGAATCACCAAAGTCGCGGCGGGAACCGCCCTTGAAGCATTCACCGGTGCAGTGACCTCCTCACTGAAGAAGGGACAACGTGTCTCCCTTGTCAATTTTGGCACCTTTACGCTTTCCAAGCGGAAAGCACGAATGGGAAGGAACCCCAGAACGGGCGAGTCACTCCGGATTCCGGCGGCGAAAGTGCCCAAGTTTTCAGCCGGAAAAGAGCTTCGTTCCGCAGTGAAGTAGATTTTTTCGGGGTGCCGGCGAGAGGAGAAAGAGAAGGTGGTGGCTCCTTCAGGTTCCTGAAGGGCGACTGTCTTCTCTTTCGTTTTCTTGACAGTATCCTCGGGGCTATATTAGCATGCCTCCTCTTCTTGATAGGCGCGTAGCTCAGGGGGAGAGCGCTACCTTGACACGGTAGAGGTCGACGGTTCAAGACCGTCCGCGCCTACCATAGTGAAACATGAACGGTTGGGTTTGTCTTTACCGACGCTCACCCTCTGTGATTTTCCTCGTGCGCTCGGTTGTGTAGTAGACTCGATGAAGATTGCTCTCAAGGACGGCCACAGTACCGATACAAAAGCGGGCGATACCGCAGGAACCGCTCTTTCTTCTCTGGGGGTGGCGGGACCGGATGTGCTCGCAGCCAAGGTGGATGGGACCGTGGTTGACCTGTCACGACCTCTTGCCGGTGGTGTCCTGATCGAACCGCTTCGATTTGATAGCGCAGAAGGGCGGGAGGTCTACCGCCACAGCAGTACCCACGTCATGGCTCAAGCGGTGAAAGAGCTGTTCCCTTCAGCTCAACTGACGATCGGTCCTGCGTTGGACGATAGTTTTTACTATGACTTCGCCTTCGAGCGTCCCTTCACGCCGGAAGATCTGGAAAAGATCGAAGCTCGTGCAGCGGATATCATTCAACGCAACCTCCCCATTACACGGAGGGAGTTCTCCAAGCAGGAGGCCATCGATTTCTTCACATCTCGTGGTGAGCAGTACAAGGTTGAGTTGATTCAAGGATTTCCCGATCATGAGCCGATCACCGCGTATACGCAGGGTGATTTCGTGGATCTTTGTCGGGGTCCCCATCTGCCAACGACCGGCCATATCGGTGCTCTCAAGTTGCTCAACATTGCCGGCGCCTACTGGCGCGGGGACGAGCGGAACCCGATGTTGCAGCGGATCTATGGGACCTCGTTTCCGACCAGAGCCGAGGTTGATGCCTATTTGGCCAGATTGGAAGAGATTAAGCGTCGTGATCACCGAAAAGTCGGAAAAGAACTGGACTTGATCAGTATTCAGGATGACATCGGCCCTGGACTCGTGCTCTGGCATCCGAAGGGGGCGGCAGTCCGCCTGTTGATTGAAAACTTTTGGCGCGAGCAACATATTCGTGACGGGTACAACCTGGTCTACTCCCCTCATACGGCCCGCCTTGATCTTTGGAAAACCAGCGGGCACCTCGATTACTATCGGGAAAACATGTTTCCGCCCATGAAGCTGGAGGGCAGCGAGTACCAACTCAAACCGATGAACTGCCCGTACCACATCATGATCTATCAGTCTCACCTGCGAAGCTATCGAGATCTTCCCATTCGATATGGTGAGCTTGGAACCGTCTACCGGTACGAACGGACCGGGGTCCTCCACGGCCTCATGCGAGTGCGGGGATTCACACAGGATGATGCCCACCTCTTCTGCAGACCTGATCAGATGGAAGTGGAAGTCAGCCGGGTACTGGACTTTACATTTTTCGTGCTTCAAACATTTGGATTTACTGAATTCGAAGTATTTCTCTCCACCAGACCGAAGGAATCGGTCGGCGGCGATGAGCATTGGACATTGGCCACCAGCGCCTTGGAAGCCGCATTGAAGGGCCGTCGGATTGCCTTTCAATTGGATCCTGGGGGCGGGGCGTTTTATGGCCCCAAGATCGACATTAAGATCAAAGACGCGCTCGGCCGCTCATGGCAATGCTCCACGGTCCAGGTGGACTTTAACAATCCCGAGCGCTTTGATTTGAGCTATATCGGAGAAGACGGGAAAGCCCATCGCCCGATCATGATCCATCGTGCCCTGATGGGATCGATTGAACGGTTCTTCGGCATTCTGATTGAGCATTACGGCGGCGCCTTTCCGACCTGGCTGGCACCCGTACAAGCAGTGGTCATCAACATCACTGATCAGCAGCAGGACTATGTCAGTGCCGTTGTGGCACAATTGAAAGCAGCCGGCTTCCGGGCCGAAGCAGACCTTCGGAATGAAAAGATCGGATTTAAGATTCGCGAGGCTGAAAAGGCGAAGGTCCCGTTCATGTTGGTGGCAGGGAATCGAGAAGTCCAGAATGGCACGCTCTCAGTCCGAGGCCGAAGTGGGGCCACGTTAGGGACCATGACGGTGACCGAGATCGTGAATCTGTTGCAATCCGAGCTCAAGCATACCCAGCGAGAGCTTCAACACACCCACTAAGAGAGAGGTGGCCTATCGTCCCCAAATTACGTGTGAATCGTGAAATTCGAGTCCGAGAAGTGCGTGTCATTGGCCCAGAGGGAGAACAGCTCGGTATCCTTCAGACGGCGGATGCCTTTCGCCAGGCCCAAGAGACTGGCCACGATTTGGTGGAAGTCGCTCCTACTTCGGTCCCCCCAGTCTGTAGAATTATGGACTTTGGGAAGTATAAGTATGAGCTGAGCAAAAAGGATCATCAAAACCGGCGTCACCAAAAGTCCACACAGGTGAAGGAAATCAAGTTGCGCCCACGGACCGATAAGCACGATCTTGAAATCAAAGTCCGACAGATGAAGACATTCTTAGAAGAGGGCAATAAGACCAAAGTTACCCTCACCTATCGCGGGCGAGAAATGGCCAACCAAGAGATGGGGCGTGCAGTGATGAACTCCGTCATAGAACAGTTGGCACAAGCCGGCACGATCGAGTATGCTCCTCGTATGGAAGGACGCAGTTTGATCATGATCGTCGCTCCGAAACACTAACGTACAGCGCAGCGATTGCTCAACTAAAGGAACCTCCTACATGAAAATGAAGACGCATTCAGGAACGAGCAAACGATTTACCAAGACGGGAAGCGGCAAGATTGTCCGCCGTAAGGCGGGCAAGCGGCACATACTGACCAGCAAGCGGCACGACCGGAAGCGCCGCCTGAGCGGAACAGCAGTGGTGGATTCCACGGTTGTTTCCACATTGAATCGACTCCTGCCGTATGCATAGACGGCGATCGTGTCGTGTTGTGAATTTCAAGACCCAAAAGGAGCAATGAATCATGCCTCGCGCAAAAGGTGGACCAAAAACGAGAGCCCGACGGAAGAAGCGGATCAAGCTGGCGTCAGGCCAGTACGGCGGGAAAAGCCGGTTGTTCCGTTCAGCGACGGAAAGTGTTGATAAGGGCTTGACCTATGCCTACACCGGTCGTAAGAACCGGAAGCGGGATTTCCGGCAGTTGTGGATCGCCCGCATCAGCGCTGCGGTCAGAAATCACGGGATGACCTATAACCGGTTTGTGAACGCCCTCAAGAAAGCAAACGTGCTGCTGGATCGCAAAGTTCTCTCCGATATGGCCATCAAGGACGCTACCGGATTTGAGAAATTAGTGGGTCTAGCCAAGCAACACGTGCCGGCAGCAGCATAACCTCACCTGCCCGCCTCTAGTCAGATACAAAATGAGGGGGAGCAACAGGACGTCGCTCCCCCTCGTGAGTTTCGCAATACATCCAAATTTTCATGTGTCTTATCCGAACAACGTTCGGTGTCGGCTGGTCACTTTTATTCGATCAACTGCGACAGGTTTATATCGAACGCAACGACCGGCATGGCGATCTGCCAACGCTCGAGGACTTCAGGGTGGACCTCGCCGATCACGCCGACAGGCTTGTCGGCAACGAGAACACGCCCGGCACGACCTTCTAAGAACGACGGGTGCGGGACCGGTTCAAGCCTGTACTCTATCCCCAAATGATAGAACAGTGTATCCAGGCAGGAGTGAATCTCCGAAAAATGCGCGGTGGCATGGGCGATCGCTGCTCCCAAGACGGTCTCTGTCCGGGATCCCACCTCGTAAGTTGCGTCAGGAATGGCAACATCACCGGCTTCGAAGAGGCGGTGTGGGTAAAATGCCCGACTCGAAGCGGCTTCGATGCGCAGCAGCGAGGGCAATATCCATTGTCGCAGGCAGGAGAAGTTCAACGTCATCACATTGTCGACCTTGACCATCTGCCCCCATTCCGTCTCGTCAATTCGCATATGCCCGGAATACTGTTCCGGTGAACCAAGGATATTGGAGATAATCTCCTGAAATCCTAATCCCACCATCAACTCCCGGGCACGATCGGAGACCTGTTCAATGCGTGACAATCCGCCGACCGTAAACTGCGCAGGCATGACCGGTGTAAACTCCGCGTACCCGCGGCTCATCGCCACATCTTCCACCACATCCATCGTGTGCATCAGATCCTGCCGATAGGGCGGCAGCTTGACCCGAACAGAGTCCTTCCCCACGGACACTTCATACCCATAGACCTCGAGCGCTTGCTTGACGATCTTGATCCCCAACTCTTGGCCAAGTGCCTGCTCGATCGTGCGGATCGGGATCGTCTTGCTCTTCTTCAAATCCTGTGGCGTGGTCACTCGTTTACCCAGTGGGGTACGTTTGGGATACTCTATAGCGATCGGCTCGATCATCGCCCCGCGATCGGCAAGATTGGCCGCAAAAATGTTCAAGGTCAATACGACCATCGGCAAGTCTGTCCCGGTGACTTCGACGAACAGCTGATCATCGCCTACCTCCACCTCACCGACCTCTCGACTGTTGATGATCGGTGGAAAGGACAGCGGTTGGTTGGTTGCGTCTCGCAGGATCGGAACACGGCTAGCTCCCGCCAGAATTCCGCCGTATTCAACCCCCTTCGGATGGACCATGAGCATCTCCGACAGAGTCATCACCGTCTCCATTCCCAACGGGGTAAAGCGAGCCTCAGTGGGTTTCACCAGCTCATACGTCACGGGGAAGGTGATCTTGGAGAGTTGATAGATGCCAATGGAAACCGTCTTACGCTTGTGGCCGAAAATCTCCGCCAATTTTTCTTGCGTCTGAATCAGCTGGGCCAACCCCTGCGAAGTCACTCGGTACCCCCTGGCTGCGCAGGCGGCCACATAAGGACGAACCTGTTCCATCCCAGGCTTCACGGTAACCTTCGCTTTGGGCTTTGGCTTCCCGGCCAAGAACGGATATTGCGTGAACTTCCCCTGTTGCTTGATTCGAATCTGCCGCGCAATGCCCTCGCAACACCACAAATCCGGTCGATTGCTGTCTTGTAATTCGATGCGCAGCTCCCCGGTCTCGGAATTGTGACCCTTCAGTTCGCCCTTCACCAGCATCAGCCACTCTTCCACCTGCTCGATCGAGACCGGTCGTCTGGTGGCAGAAGTGCCCTTCAACAGAGCTTCGAAGTCATCTTTAAAAATGGTGATCGTGGGCATGGCGGTAACTAGAACAATCCTCGGGTGGTCCGAATCAACTCCAGATTATCGGTGAAGAGCTCTCGAATATCATGGATCCCCAAGGCCACCATCGCCATTCGATCCAGCCCGAGTCCCCAGGCAATCACGGGCGCTGTGACGCCAAGCGGCACGGTCACTTCCGGCCGGAATAACCCGGCGCCCCCAAGTTCCATCCAGCCCAAACGAGGGTGCCGAACGTGGAGCTCAACGGATGGCTCGGTAAAGGGAAAGTACGCGGGCACAAACTTGACCTCTTTCGCTTGCGCCACCTCATGAGCAAACAAATTGAGCAACCCCAAGAGCGTGCGGAAATTGATGTCCTCTCCAACGACGATCCCTTCCACCTGGAAAAAATCCGTCGCGTGGGTGGCATCGACTTGGTCGTAACGAAAACAGCGTGCGATCGAAAAGTATTTCCCTGGAATATCGGGCGAGGCCGCCAATGTTCGTGCTGAAACCGCAGTCCCTTGGCTGCGCAACACCAGGCGTTTGGCACGCTGCAGATCAAACGCATACCCCCAGCCGGAGGAGCCCGTCTTTCCACCGTTTTCATGCACCTTGCCGACCTTCGACAAGATGGACTCATCCGCCATGGAGGCATGGGTCGGTTGTTTCACAAAATAGACATCATGAATGTCACGAGCCGGGTGGAATTGCGGCATGAACAACGCGTCCATGTTCCAAAACTCAGTTTCCACCAAGCCCCCACGCATCTCCTGGAAACCCATACTCACAAGCTTGGCTTTGACCGTATCCAAAAACTCCCGATACGGATGTTTTTTCCCGGTTCCGACACGGGGCGCCCGAAGACTGATGGTGTATTTCCGGAATCGTTTCTGGCGCCAACTGCCGTCCTTGAGCAGTTCAGGGCTCAGTTGTGAGACTTCCTCCACCAGTCCCTGGTTCATCAGTTGTGCAACAGCCCTGGTACCGGCAGGGGACAAGACGAACGAGCGCGTCACACGTTCATCGATCCGGAAGGGCTCCTTGGCGTTCCCGCGCTTCACCGAATAGTCTTCGATCAGTTGTCGACGCTCGGGGGAAAAGCTCGTCAGTTCTCGAGATGATCCGTGAACCTCCTCCAACAGAGGCCGAAGGGCTTCGGTCGTCGGGCTCGAACGTCCGGTCGTCTCAATGCACCCGCCCTGGATAATCAGCAAGACGCCTTCCTTTTTCAGTCGTCCCACGGCCTTACTGACGTCAGATGGATCCAATCCCGGCTGCGCCTGGAGATCGCCGATCGTGAGCCGCTTTCCTGTACCCGCCGCGTCACGGGCAGCCGCCAAAATACGCTCGATCGGGGCGGCGGTTTGATAATACTCTTCTCCAATTTTTGTGAGCGAGACAACCGGCGTAACGATTTCCTCTTGGATTTCGATCAAGGCCTTCGCCAGGAGCCACTCAACCGCCATACTGAGTTGCGACGGTTCCAATTCTGCGGCAATGGCCAATGCTTCGCTCTGAAGCGCGGCTGCAGGCTGACGCGCACCCAAGGTCATCAGAACTTTGATTTCGAGGGGATGCAGGCTGTCGATGACGTTGGAGATATCCACGCTGAATGGCCTATCGATTGACTGCCGCAGGCGGCGTGGATTGAATGGCTGTCTGAGCGGCCGCCCGCAGGGCCGCGATCGTCGCCTTATAGTCGCGTTGAGAAAAGATCGCTGATCCCGCGACCAACGTCGTCGCGCCGGCAGCCACGATCTCCCTCGTATTGTCCACCTTCACACCGCCGTCGACTTCGAGCAGGGCGTGGCTGTTGATCCGATCCAACATGCCTCGCGCATCCGCAATTTTTTTGAGCACCGACGGAATGAATTTTTGCCCACCGAAACCGGGATTGACGGACATGATCAAGACAAGATCAACATCACCGATAATGTCTTGCAGAAAGGAAATGGGCGTAGCAGGATTCAGCGTCACCCCGGCCTTGATTCCCCGTTCCTTGATCGACTGAATCGTGCGGTGGAGATGCGGACAGGCCTCAACATGCACGGTCAGATAGTCGGCACCGGCATCCACAAAATCAGGAATAAAGGCATCCGCATTGGTGATCATGAGATGCACATCAAGCGGAAGCTTGGTGACCTTTCTCAGGCTTTCGACAATGGGTGGCCCTACCGTCAGGTTGGGCACGAAATGGCCGTCCATCACATCCACGTGCAGAAGATCGGCCCCGGCCTGCTCCACGGCGGCGATTTCTTCCGCCAATCGGGCAAAATCAGCGGAGAGAATCGACGGGGCGATAGAGATCGGTTGTGCCATTAGCTCATCTTCCTGAGACGAACGGCATAGAATCCGTCCATTCCGACGCAATTACACATGGTGGAGAGCGCCCCCTGCTCAGTCACGAAGGGACGCGCAGCGGGAGGAAGCCAGGAAGCCACAGATTCACGCATCCATCCTGGATAGGCCTTGCAAAACCGGTTGATAACCTCTTCGGTCTCCTCTGTTTCTGTCGAGCAGGTACTATAGACTAGCACGCCGCCAAGCCGCAAGCAGGGAGCGACCGATTCAAGGATCTGACTCTGTAGTGTCTGATGTCGAGCGAATGTGGCTTCCTCGCGCCGGCCTTTCGATTCCGGATGGCGCCGCAAGACGCCAAGTCCACTGCACGGGGCATCGACCAGAATACGGTCGAATAAGGGCAGTCCCGCATCACGAGACATCGTAATTTCCTTCGGCCAGTCAGAGGGGCGCCTCGCGTCACCCACGATTGGGACAATACTGTTCAACCCCAGCCTTCGACAATTGTCTCGGAGCAGTTCTAGCCTTGAGGCTTTGAGATCAACCGCGACGATCGTTCCTCGATCACCCATGAGCTCGGCAAGATGCGTGGCCTTCCCTCCGGGAGCGGCACAGACATCCAGAATCGACTCACCGGACTGAGGATCAAGGATCGGCGGAATGAGTTGTGCCGCTTCATCTTCGACATAGTAGCCACCGGTCTCAAATCCCGGAAGCGAGGAAACATCCTGTCCCTTGTCCAGCTTCACTCCTACTGGGCTGATGGCAGTTGAATGGGCTGAAACTCCGGCCTTCGCAAACTGTTCCAGGAGACCCTCCCTCGTCAATCGCATCCGGTTGACCCGAAAGGTGAGTGAAGGGATTGCGCCAGCCGCCTGACAAGCTGACTCTGCCTGGGCATATCCCAATCGTGCCAGCCACCGTTGACACAGCCACAAAGGGATGCCGTAGCTGACCGACAGATATTCCGCCGGATGGATAGCGGGATCCGGCAAGTTCGATACGGGTAACCGAATGAGGTTGCGCAAGACCGCGTTCACCAAGGCGCTCCAATCTCGCCCTAGCTGTTGTGTAGAGGCCTTAGCCAGCTCGACAGCCTCGTGGACCGCAGCTGACGCGGGAATACGATCAAGAAAGAGGAGTTGATAGGCGCCGATCCGAAGCAGCACCTGGATCATAGCCGGGAGCCTATGAAGGGGTTTAGTGAGCACCGCGCTCAGGCGCCAGTCGAGAGTCTCCTGTCTTCGAAGTACCCCATAGACGAGCTCCATGATCAGCGAACGGTCACGCGGGTCTGAAACCGACCTCACCCGTTGATCCATCACCTCATCAAGAGCACGATCACCTCGCTGACTCACGAGAAGAATGGATAGCACGACAGACCGTGGTGAGCACTTGGTGGAACTTGGCACCTTGCCTGTACCGGGCATGGGATATTAATGAGGTCCGGTTGATGGAATGATTAACTGACTACCATATTCGGCGGGGAACCAAGCTGTTGCCCGACCGTCACCCGGTGGCCGGCCAGGAATTGGGCTACCGCCATGCGCTTCGAATTGGCAGTCTGGATTTCGCGGATCTCAAGAAGCCCATCGCCGGTTGCCACCAAGATCGATTGTTTATTCACCGCGACAATCGTTCCTGGTGTATCAGTGGTCGCACTCACCTGTGCCACCGCCTTCCAAACGTTCCAGCGCTCATCACCCAGAAACGTATACGCGCCCGGCCAGGGAGACAACCCTCGCACCCGATTGGCCAGCGATGTCGCACCCAGAGTCCAGTCGATCAGACCATCTTCTTTTTTTAGCAGCGGGGCCATAGTCGCCTGATGATCGTCTTGCTTGGTCGGTACCAACGTCCCGGTTTTCAGCTGAGCAAGCGTCTCAATGAGCAGTCGTCCACCCAGTGCGGCCAGGCGCGGGGCCAATGTCCCGGCCGTATCGTCGGGCAGGATCTCCAGCTTCGCTTGGAGCAACATGGCACCGGTATCCATCCCTTCGTCCATGAGCATCGTCGTAATGCCCGTCTCGGTCTCCCCATTGATGACGGCCCATTGCACCGGAGCGGCCCCTCGATATTTCGGCAAGAGCGACCCATGCACATTCACACAGCCCACTGGAGGAAGCTGAAGAATCGGCTTGTGTAAAATGCGGCCATACGCAGCAACAGCAATCACATCCGGCTGCCACGATGACAAAGCTTGCAAAAACTCCGCGGTGCGGATCTTGAGCGGTTGCAACACAGGAATCCCGGCACGTTCCGCCACCTGCTTCACAGGCGGCGCGACAACCTGATGCCCCCGTCCCTTCGGACGATCCGGCTGACACACGACCCCTACGACCTGATCACCTGAGCTCAGGAGTGCTTCGAGCGACGGGACGGCGAATTCTGGTGTACCCATGAAAACGATTCGCATGCTATCGCTTTAGCATCGTGCTTCTAAGAATGCAATCGGACAGCAGCTTAACCCGCATTATTCATGACGGTTCGTCACGAAACCGACAAGACGCCTTGCGAGACGGGCACGCGGAGGCCCGAGGGACCAAGGCGTACTTGAACAGTACGTCGAGGTCGTGAGGGACAAGCCTGCCCGCCTGCCCGCCGCACACGCGCGGCCAGGCTTGTCGCAGCAGCGTCTTGGCGGTTGCAGTAGAAGTGTTCATGAATAATGCGGGTTAACTTGACTTGTCATTCAACGCTTTGTTAGTCTCCCTTCGCGGGGTGGAGCAGCCTGGTAGCTCGTTGGGCTCATAACCCAAAGGTCAGAGGTTCAAATCCTCTCCCCGCAACCAACCTTATCTTATTTCTGAATCCTCACTAACTCAACCTCATCATTGGCCGCCTCTAACCCAAAGGGCTCGTGTGTTCAATTCTCATTAAGAGCACACAAAGGCAACCTCCACGCCCATGGCGCACATCGTGCGACAGAGCAACCCTGACATGACGAGGACAACCGACGATCATTGACCCTGGAGCCCCTACGGAGGGTGCTTTTTATATGTCCATCATAAACGCCATCACCGCGTGACGGTTTTCCACACAGAGCCGCGAATAGATCCGTTCCAAATATTTCTGTGCGGTGTGCCGGTTGATTCCGATGATGGTGCCGATACCCTGATTAGTTTTTCCACCGACAAAGACCATCGCCCATTGAAATGGAGTGGCCGCACAGCGATGCCTCGGTGAGAAAGTTTACAGCATCAGTCCGCAGGACTGACCGCTGTATCTATTTCGATGCAGCATCTTTTTAGATGCACCGTGGATATTTTTTCTCAACCACACGGCTTGGCACCGTGCTAGTCCTCTATCAAATAAGGAAATCTCCCACAATTATGCATTTCTTGGGAAAATCTACAAACCCTTCAGTACTGGAATCGTAATTGCTTGCTGTCGTGCCATCAGAGCTGAATACCTTGAGTAGCACCAAGGAGAAGCACCATTTTTTAATGAGCGTGCTGTTCACCGTGCGCCATTTGCGCGCATCGTGATGGTACAAGGTCCTGGCGTACTGGCTTGGTAAGACAATCTGGTACGGGGCGGGCCGACAATCACCGCACTCAGACCTGCTCCCCTGCCTGAAGGCCGAGGGTCTGAGAGAAAGGTCATACGACTATGACTACCGCTGCGCGTTCCTTGGTTAGAAGTGTGTTCTACGGCTGCATCTTGCTCGCCGCGACGCTTGCATACCTACCTTCGGCCATCGCAGCGGCTCCTGAACTCTTGGACATCTCGATCGTCGAAATTGCCGGTCGACCTGGCCATCTGGGTGTCTTTCCTATTCAAGGCCTGCCGATTCAGGGGACAACTGCCATTGCGCGTGTGCAGCTGGATGGCTCTGCCGCTGGGATGACGCTCAACGTACGCGCGGGAAATCTGCTTTCAAAAATCCCGATGCTTGTCCCTGCTGAGGGTAGCGCGGTGGCCGGCACATATTTCGTGGAATTTACCGTCCCCAACGGTCCATTCTCGTTGACAGCCAGTGGCATCGATTCGTCAGGTACGTCATTCGAAGTGCCAGCGACATCTTCCGCCGTCACCTTATCACCCCAAACACTCGATGTGCGGGTGATCCCCACCGTGGCGGAATTGGCCCCCGGCCTGCCTACCCTCTTTACGGTCCAGGTCACCAATCGCGGCGCGGCCAGCACCATGACTGTGGCGCTGGCGAGTGATGCTGGAGGAACGGTCACCCCTCCCAGTACACAGCTGACCCTGGATGCGCAGCAGACTAAGGGGGTGACCTTCACCTTTACGCCACCGTCGACGGTGGAGATGGGGGCCATGGTGACCATGAAGGCGACGGCGGCACGCATCACACCGCCTAGCTCACAGAATGAAGCCAGCTTGGCACTATTCATCTCGCCGATACCACAGGCACCACTCCTGAGCTGGCCGAATCCCAATGCCCGTCTTGGTACCACGGACCAGGATCCCACGTTTATCTGGATCTGCAACGGCAACGTCGATGGGCGGACCATTGAGCTGGCGTATGGTCTCGTTCCTGACACCAGTAAAACAATTCCCCGTCAAGACGAACTGGCTCAAAATGGAGCTGACACGTCGAATCCGAACCGCAATAGTTGCACCGCCTCCTCCCTCTTAAAAGTCTCCTTCGACACAGGGCAACTCCGGTCTGTATTGGCGACCACGGTATTCCCAAGTCAAGAGACTGCCAGCGGGAAGCTGATCACAGTTCCGATCTCCGCCTATGCGACAGATGGGACAAAGTTCGTGGGGTATGTACCGCTGAGTCAAAAGTAAACGCTACCCAACTCTTAGAGAGGACTCTTATGCCTCGAACATCTTGCGAGCAAGCGAATCGGTCTTTCCTGCACCTATGTGCCACGAGTGCGTTGGCCGTGGGGATGGTGCTTTGTGCTGTGCCGACGCTTTACGCATTTACGCCTGGACTCCTTCCTGGTGAGAACTGTGATACCCCTGGCAGACCCGATTGCGGCAGTTTCACCCAAATACTTTTATCGGATCTCTACCAGGAGGTCCATCAGCGAATTACGAAAGAGGCCTTAGGTGCTGTCCACTTTTCGCCCCCCTCTGGCAGTGCACTGCAGTTCTCTCCTCAAGCTTTGCATGCCATTATGGTTGCGAATGCCGGAACCGACTACAACCAGGGAGCGGGTACTGAGGAATTCCATTTTGACAGCGCCTTCTTAGCCCAGAGTTCAACACGGCTGCGCACTGTGAGGAATTTTCTCCTTTCACGGTTGCGGCAACCATCTACCCTCACCGACTCGCAAACCAAGAGCTTGCGCACGCAATTGGGGTCTTCCCTCCACACTCTGCAGGATTTCTTTTCCCATTCAAACTATGTCAACTTAACTGCTCCCCTTCCCAACGTTAAGGATTTTGTAAGGGCACCGGGGATTACGGTACTTGCCCCTCAGCCACCTGACACCAGCCCATGTTTTCCTTTCGGAGGACAAAAAAATACGTTCCTAAGACCAGAGGCTAAGGAAAGTCTCCTCACAACTGGGTATGCAGAAGGGAACCTGCAGCTCGCAGATGCGCCAGAGGGCCAATGCGCACACGGGTTTCTACAAAACGGCATCCACAAAGATTGGGCTGGTCGTGGTCGAGATGATCATAAAAAGGCATATGATGCCGCGGTAGCTGCCAGTACTCAGTTTGTCCAGTCGATCATAAACGACTCTTCAAACAATCCCAACAACATCTGCATGTTGATGACCAACAAGCCTTGCGAGAAACCGGAGCCTAGCTGCCAAGACCCAGCTCCCAATATAATGGGTAAGGTCAGCACACAGTATGCCGCTCAGGAGCAGTCGCAACCGGTATTGTCGTTAAATTTGGATGACGGTTTCGGGGGGAAAGCATCTTCGACTGGAGGTAAGGGCAACGTCAAGGTCGCGGCAAGTTTCAGTACAAGTGAGAGACCAGAAAATGCTAGTGCATCGGCGAAGTACACGGAATATTTTGTGGTTTCGTCGCCCGGAAAATCCGGTAATGGAACAGCCAAGATCACCCTATCGCCTAGCGGAACAACCTCCGTGACATGCCCCGAAGGTGACGGACAATTTTATCCTGGTACTCGCGCCGGGGCATTCGGCAATCTCCTCGGCGGTGTCATCGGTAATCCCTCTGCTCCGGCTTTTGATATCAGACAAGCTTGTCCAGATGCCAGCGTTTTAGATCAAGGACTACCAACCACTGGCACGATTGCTTTCGTTTATGGCCAGGTACAATCATTCCGGGTGGAACTCCTTGCTTATGCACAACATTTCCAACCTACGGAGACTAAAAGTACGGCAAGCGCTACATCTGCCCTGGGATACTCAATGACAGTGGAGGATGATCCAGGGGCCACCATAAGCTTCTGCCGCAGGAGCCAGTAAATACTCGTGTTCGCAACACTGACAATAAGCCTCTCATTGTGGCTATTACCACAATGAGAGGCTGAGACTTCACAGCTGTGAGATAACACATCCTTCTGGGCCCCCGTATTACGGAACAGAATTATTTCTTCATGCAAGTATCTTGGATGCCGTCGCTGGTTCATGGAGGCACCTGAATGTTGGGACAATATAAAGCTGGTCGACGGCTGCACTACTTTTCCCTATTCCCCAGAATGAATTTACGCGATCAAATCAACAGTAATTGAGGGGTTAAATCGTGACCGAATCGCCTCCCTGCAACCAACCTATACCCTCATTCTCAATTTGTACTAACACGAGCCGTCGGCGCTTTTCGCCAAGCAATATCGTTCGTTTGCTTGAGGCCCATGACAGAAAAGTTTTGTATCTCCACTCTAAACACAAGCAGCCAATCTCCCCAAAACGACACGGCCCGGCACCCCCTCCGGAGTACCGGGCCGCATCCATACGACTCCTCACCCTACTTACTTAGTACACGCTCTTGGCGCCCTGCACCTG
>JAHBWQ010000064.1 GCA_019636915.1 Nitrospira sp.
TTACCTCAACCAGGGTCAACGATCTGAATGGACGCCTTCCAGGATGGGTGAGGTACTTCCGGTATGAGAAGTATGGCTCCGTCTTCCGAGGGCTGGACCAATGGATTCGGCGGCGCCTCCGCTGCTATGTGCTCAAGCAGAAGAAGCGACCGTACACCGTCGCGCGTTTTCTGCACACCTTGGGAGTCCCCATTGAGCGGGCATGGTCGGGAGCCTGTCAATGCCGTCGCTGGTGGAAGGCCTCGCAACATCCTGCCGTGAAAGAAGGGATGAACGTGGCGTGGTTCAACGCCCAGGGCCTATTGAGTCTGACGCAGCAGTTTGAGTCGCTCCAACTTCTCAGGAAACCGCCGTATACGATGAGTACGTACGGTGGTGTGGGAGGACGGGGCATGTGAGTGCCCCTCCTACCCGATTCACCGAAATACAGCGTCAGTTTTGCCGTGGAGACGATCAAGACGAACACGAGCCGCAGGCTGCGAGAAAAGTTTCGGTTTCTGGACAAGGTGTATTGGGATCGCGGCGGCATCTGGTCAACCGGGTACTTTGTGTCCACCGTCGGGATTACAGAAGAGATTATCAGGCGGTATGTCGCCCGCCAAGGGAAGGAAGACGCGGGACAAGCGCAGCTTGAATTCTGAGATTCCCCCGCCTGTAAAGGCGGGGGAATCTATACCCTCATGAGGGTATTCCCTCGACTGGAGAGGTATGGAACTCAAGCTGGGGCAGCTGAATATGGGGTTATGCAAAAAGTCTATTGTATCGCCTTACTGACCTCGTTGGATGGGGTGCTTTCGCCAGCACCGTTATAAGACGTAACGGCGAAATAGTATGTTCGGCCAACAGCCAAACTGCTCACGGTTGATGATGTGACCGAGCCCACCGCAATGGTTCGTGTATAGAGCCGGGGTGCCTCGCCGACATAGACTTTATAGCCAGTTACGGTTGTGCCGGTGACTGCGTTCCATCTGAGTGTTGCCGACTTTGTAGTTGTTGGTGTTGAAGTAGTGGGCGGGGAGAGAACTAATGTCGCAGAGACGGTTCTTGTGCACCAGGTGCCCACCATGATCGTGATGGTGGCTTTATAGGTGCCTGCCACGAGCCCTGCCGTGTTAACAGCGGCTGCGAACTTCGCACTAGTAGTTATGTAAGTTTTTGTAGGCGACACAGAAAGCCAGGAAGCGTTGTCGGAAGCCGTAATGGTAGCTTGCCACGTCGATGCCCTGGAGACAGTGATTGTTTGGTTTGGTGGGTTTGTCGCTCCCTGCACGGCATAATAAGTCAGCGATGTGGGCGTCGCGGTAGTGGCAGTGGCGGCATCGTGACACGCCAAGCCTTCAGAAACGAGCCCAAAGCACATGAGCATTGTGACCCCGACCCTCCCCCAGAAACTAGGGGAGACCGAAGCGAGATCGCTATATCGAGGTCGAGCCGTTTGGTAAGTGATCGGTCTCAAAAAGTCTCTCATAAAACTTCTCCATCAACTGGAATGTGTCTCTCGTGTTGAATTGGTTTGAGAAAATACTTCTCGCGTAAGTGCAATCGTCTATGACTGGACCGGAAGAGTTGTTATTGTGATTGCATTCGAGCAGAGACTGTCGGTTTCGTTGAATGCCTGGATAGCGAGAAAATACTCTGTGTCTGGTTCGAGCCCCGTGATCGTAGTGTGTGTGTCCTCGACGGTTTGGCTTTTTTGAGAAGAGCAGAAACTTGGTTCAGGTTCATCCGGGTTCGACTCTTCTGGTGAGCGTTTCCCGTAATAGATGTTGTAACCAGCTGCCTTAAAATCCGATGGAGGATCCCAAGCTACGTGCGCAGTAACATTTGTTGCTGTCGAAGTCATATCAATCTTTGGGTCTTCTCCGTCATCAGCCTGTGCGACACTGGATTGAGGGGCATGGTTCGGAGAAGTTATTGGTCCTTCTGTGCCATCATTCGCGCAGCCAGCCAGCGATATAAGTGGAAAAAGAAAAAGTGCCAGACGGACCATCGAGATGATAGGGTTTCGGGAGACTAAGGTAATGATGCTTTTAAACGGCAACATAAGAGATGCTCCTCTGCTGGATCGGTATGGATCTTTTGATGCTTATGAGGGAACGTCTGATCAATGCGATTCTCTTCTGCAACCAGCTGTCAAAATGCTGGGGATATAAATGATTTCTGCTCATTGGCTCCGAATGAGCCAGGCGTCCCCCGAGCATCGCGCCAGATGGTGACCTATGAATAGGACGCTGCGGACCACCGCTGTTGGCCTTCTGGAGAAAGCTTATTGAGCAAGAGTGATGCCGGAAGAATCTTCGCTATGTTCTTGCTTTCAAAAGGATTTGCACAGCTGCTCGAAATTTTGAAGTGTAATTTGTGAAGGGATCAGCCTGCAGAAGGATTAAGCACGCATAAGATGAGGTCTCCGGTAGGCACATATTTATTCCTAACCATTTTACTGAGGTATAGGTGTACATGGAATCAATATAATGCTGCTCCCTCAGTATTTGTTGCACTGAAATGGTCCGTCGCTAGTTCCATTTATGGTGCCAACAAAGGTGTGCGTGAGACCTTTATCCAGCTCGTCAGTAGACGTTGTGAAGGTGGAGCGTTTGGTGAACTCGAGTGTCATCGACGCGATGTCTGTGGTGGGCTATAGGCCGGTGATCTTGTGGGGCTGACCAAGATCCTCAAAGCATGTGGGGCGCTCGTGAGTCAGTGCGGGGCGTCTGCTCTCCCTGAGTGAAGATGCGGTGAATCGCTCTGTGGTGGAACTCAGTTTTGCTCTCCTCATGTTTGAGGCCGCTGGAATATTTCATTGCCGTTTAAGCCTATGACACTGATGGTCTTCATGAAGACATCACGTGGGATGACGTCAACCTGACCGCGTTACATCGTAGTACTTGGAAACTCAGAATCAAGGACGTGTGTCACTTGCGGTGTCGTTAACGCCACGGGCTTGTTTACAACCAAGTCGATCACCATTGGTAGCTATCACGATTTGATCAACAGGCGTGATTTGCTGGTATTCAAGGTGTTTCTTTGGCGCGGTGAAGTCGTGTTCAATGGGGTCGAGGGCTGGAGAAAATATGGCAAAAAACAGTAGAGTGGCGCCGATGTGCTGGATAAGCTCCACCATTTCCGGCTATTTATGAAAGGCCGAGTTGTACATGATAACCAGGTACGTCCGGGTCAGACACAGACACTGCCTGGCTTTGAGCCAAGAGTTGAACGTCTGGCATCGCACAGTCTTCAAAGAGGACTGGTCCTGAAAAATTGTGCGATTCGGAGACATCGTTTCACTTTGCTTGAGCCTGAAGCCTTGCTTCCGTATGCCGTCTGAGAGCGAAGTCTGTTTGGTAGTGAGCAACCTGGAATCGCTCACCAGTCGGGTCATAGTTAGCTTCAACCTCATCCCAAACTGGTGTGACTTCTTGCTTTGCACAGATCTCTTCGATTAAGTGTGTGGCCGTTCAAGGAGCTATGAGGCCGAGCTCAGTTGTAATAGTGTTGTCATTCGGTCAACCGCAACTCCACATCGGGCGTCCGAGGACCAGTCACCGCAAAAAATTCCTCGCGGTCGGTTTTCTGCGACCGCTCGATTGGGACGGAATTTGATGCAGTGGTCCATGAGCCACTGTTGCACCGCCATAGCGAAGAATTCTCGGCCACGGTCAGTTTGGACCTGCTGCACTGGAAATGGCATTTCTTCGATAACACGATCCAAGAAGACCAGCGTGCTGGCTGCGGTGCGTCGAGGGAACACAGCCAACACACAATAGTGTGTGCAGTCATCCACAGCGGTGTACTGATAACAACCCGGGGCAATCTTGCACGTGTCGAGTTGCACGCGGTCCCCAGGAATCAGTCGGGCATACTGATGTCGAGTCTTCCGCCGAGCAGGCCGAACCAGTGGGGGCATGCGATTGGTGACCAAGACCTGGTGAATGGAGTCGAGCGAGAGGCTGAGATCGTGATGGCACCGTAGTTCGTTTTGGATCCGGCGAACCCCTAACTTCCGCTCCCTCCACAGGCTGAGAATCAAGGCACGCTCGCGCTCGAAGACACGTTGGGCTGGAGATCGGGCGGGACGGCGGCTGCGACTAACAAGGCCGGCCTCACCGGCTTCTCGGTACCGCTGCATCCACTTACGAAGTGTCGGATTGGAGATCCCCCATCAACGCCATACGAACCCGGCATCTCCGGTTTCCTGATAAAGCTGGACCCAATGTCGTCGCTTACGTAGGTCAGCATCCATTCGGGCAGTTCACGTGAAACGATGTGTGCGAATCACACAGAAAAATCCATCCCTAGGCCTGCAGTACGCAGTCTCCTATGCCAGAATATCAGGCCGTACACCCGGTGTTCCTTGGGTGTATACCTATATAGCCGCGTGAGACGGAAGGCGCGAAGACGCATTCATCGACATGCATGAGTTGCTGGCTGCGACATATGTATTGCGCATGAAGACACACCAACTTTCTTCGTTGCAGCGGGCTGCACTCTGTGTAGCCGGTCGTTTTCTTCCGGATCCACCCCATCTTGTGGAATGCGTTCCTGATGCACTGGCATGAGCCCCCGCAATGCCGAGCTGCTTTCCCCTCTGTCAGGTCATCCTGCGCAGTGACTTGATTCCGCAAGACTTCCCAATCCAGTTTGTGTGCGGTTTTGAGCCAAGGGCGTTTGTGTGTCACCCCGCTGAATTTGAACCACCGGGACAGGCTCACCTTGCCCACCATGAACCATCGGTCCGCCTCCGTCTTACTCCCGCCCTCTCGCATAAAACTTATTACCCGCCTGTGCAAATCCGGTGAACATCTCATACCCTATTTCTTCCACAGTGCACTCCCTCTGTCCATCCAGTATCTGTGAGCGTAACTAAGCTATAACGCTTTTCCTGTGAGAAAAGAATGCTGCAGGCTCTGGAAAAACCATGAGTGCAAACTCAACTTCAGCTTGATATAGTCGTTCTCGCATTCCCTGACTTGCCCTCTTTAGATTACGAGCAGGCTCCGAGACTTCATCCCTTTCTCACAGTTGTGAAGTAAGTCCATTCTTGTCCTCTCTCTCTACGATTGTGAACAGATCGACGTCTGTGCTTGTCCAGAAATGAGGCTCCTCAAGCCAATCGGCGAACATTATGTACTAAACGTTGTTTCTGTAGGAGGATACGTACATTGCCCATTCTTATAAAAATCAGGCTCTTAGCTACCAGACAATTTCAATGTCCCGCATTTTTTGTACAGTGGGGGGCTCGGCACCGATAATATTCCAAGGCTTTCTACTCAAACGCCGTGGCCCACATCTTGCTTGATCTTCACAGCCGTGTGACGAGTTGTCGTGCTCTCGAGTCTTTTCTCTGGTGTCTAAGTATAAGGTTTTGTAATTAGATTATTTTTGATGGTGCCTATTGGCATCGTATGGACGGCAGCGTCTGTTGTGGTCAGCGTATATTTTAAGGAGTATTTACATGCTTGGGGTAAAAACGATCGCCACGGTTCTTGTCTTCTGGTCGAGTGCTGCATGGGGTGCCATGTTGACGTGGACTGCGAGCACTGGGGCGGACGTGGTGGGCTATCGCGTCTATAACTGTAGTCAGTTGCCCTGTGCGCCATCAGCCGGCACCGCATCGCTGCTGGCTACAGTGGGGACTACGACGAGTTTCAATATTGGAACACCTGCTGTTACTCAATACTACGTGGTTACGGCATACACCTCCGCAAATCTTGAATCGGGCCCGAGCAACACTAGTACCTATACGCCAGCGAACACTCCACCCCCTTCCACCTCGACACCGACAGTGACCCTGACGGTGCTGGGGGCACCGACCTCGGGGCAGCCGTGGACGGTGCAGGCATATCCCGCTAATGTGACGGGAACAATAACGGTGGAATACTGGGTCAACAATACGTTCAACCGCACCGAATATAACGCTCCCTATTGTCCATTCGAGGCCTATGAGGATGGCGCGCTGTGCCGCACAACTTTAAGACCATTTGGAAGTTACACTATTGAGGCACGGGTGAAGAGCAATGGGATCGAAGTCGTTCGCCGGGCCATAATAGTTCAAGCGTCTGCAGCTCCAACCACCACCTCGACACCGACACCCACACCGATACCGACAGTAACACTGACACCCACACCGATACCGACAGTGACACCGACACCGACAGTAACCCTGACGGTACTGGGGGCGCCGACCTCGGGGCAGCCGTGGACGGTGCAGGCATATCCCGCTAATGTGACGGGAACAATAACGGTGGAATATTGGGTCAACAATACGTTCAACCGCACCGAATATAACGCTCCCTATTGTCCATTCGAGGCCTATGAGGATGGCGCGCAGTGCCGCACAACTTTAAGACCATTTGGAAGTTACACTATTGAGGCACGGGTGAAGAGCAATGGGATCGAAGTCACTCGCCAGGCCATAATAGTTCAAGCGTCTGCAGCCCCGACCACTACCTCATCCCCGACGGTGACATTGACGGTGCTGGGGGCGCCGACCTCAGGGCAGCCGTGGACGGTGCAGGCGTACCTGGCTAACATAACAGGGACCGTCTCAGTGCAATTTTTGATTAACAACACCCTAAATCGCATTGAAGGTTTTTCTCCCTATTGTCCGTTCGATGGCGCGGACAATGGGACCCAGTGCCTCACGGCCGTGAGGCCATATGGGTTCTACACGATAGAAGCGCGTGTGCTAAGCAATGGAGTGGAATTGGCTCGAAATGTCATTGTGGTTAAAGCCAGTAGCCAGTGATTTCAATATTGGCTTACCGCAAAGGTTTGACCATCCCAGAGTTACCATTGGTTGGTGTGAAAAGAGAATGAAAGTAGCAGTCGACGAATGTGTTGGGTGAAGTGAACGGGCACCTCACGATGCTCTGACCGATCGCGTTTCATCATACGGCGTCCTCATGCTTGAAGTGGAGTTCAGCTGCAGATCGAGTCCTCATCCAAGTTTGAGCGTGTGGCCAATGGGGGAAGCAAAAAGGCGCTCACCCAAACAGTCAGTAGCGAAGCAACCAATGGTCAGCTGCTGGTGCGATATGACAGCGAGTCGGTGGCGACCTGGTTCGGGCCGATAGCTTTCCCCTTGGGATTCCTACACCTTAGGGAGTTATAGGAACGTCGGCAGCGGATGTGTCCGTTGACCTACACCGATCCACATGGTTCGCGCCGTGAGGATATCTTGGGCAAGTCTGCGCGAGAGAACCAACCGGTATCGTCTGTAGGCCTAGCCAGCCGCTTAAAGCGAAAGCCAAAGGCGCGACGCGTGATCGTCTTGCGTCGGCGGTTCAAGGACGAGGTAGTGGTGGGCGACGAATCGTCGTAACTCGCGCTGGGCTTCCTCGAAGCGGATGATGCTGCCTCAGTCCTACATGATCCCGGTTTAACTACGCAAGACCTCACATGCTGCCGCTTCAATGCCAGCGCGGTCGACTTTCTGGATAATTGGTAGTCCCTGTTTGTGTGCCTGGCTAGGACTTCTATCCGTGTTTTGAGATTGACCAGCCGACTGTTTCTGTGATCCGGCGCCACACTCAAGATTCACCACGCGGGACAACTGAGTCTTGTGATCAGCCATGCCCATCGCTATGCACACCTCGCACAAACGATGCTCCTGCATGGCAGTCGGATGTTTGAGCAATGGGTCACGAATGCATGGCTCCGCAGTCGCTGTGATGAGTACGCTAACTGCCGTGAAGGGGCTCGAACCGCTGCCGAATCGGCTAGCAAGGCGGGGTAATGTACGTTTTTAGAGTTGCCTGTTCTAGCGACATGGCCTCAATGAGCACTCTGCCATCAATATATGCTTGTACCCACCTCATTGGAGGGAGGGCTTTCGCAGGCACTGTTATACGCAGTGACGGAGAAATAGTAGATGGTTACAGTCGTCAACTAGTCAACAGTATACGATGTGACATTGCTGACAGTAATTTTCAGCTATAGAGGTCGGAGACTCTCCCTACCCTCACGTTATAGCCATTCAAGGAGTGCGTTTCATACGAGGTTCCTCATTAGGAAGTTGCAGGTCTCTCGTGCCATGTGCCTCAACTCCACGATGCGTCTTGCCTGCGTACGGCTGAAGGTAGAGAGACAAATAGATGCCTGGCCGGAGGTTGGCAGATGTTCGTTAATTCCTGGGGTTCCGGGTGCTGTAGAGGTGTAGAGCGTACAATGCCTGTACCAGCTCGTATCGTTTGCATCAAAAATGTACATGATGATTATTCGGCCTGTACGTACCTCTTGAGTCAACATCACGAACGGAGAGTTCCGCATGCATGCATGTTAGGCGTCGCATTGTGAATACATGCGTGTATTAGTGTCATGGATCATTGTTCCGTATAAGCCTCTGCCTCGCCACGGTACGATGTATGTGGTGCCTCACACTGTATCTGTAAGAGATGAGAAAATTCTGTCCGTGCAGTTGTGTCTCCCGTATGATCCATTTGAATGTGGTAAGAATGTGTTTCGGCCAATGAGAGTTGGAGATCACTTGTGTTGAGGTCGGGCTCAATCATGGCACGACAAGATAGATCTCCCGCACCTGTCTCAACCATACAGCTGTCGGCTATGAGCGTCCGGATCCCTACCGGTTGAGTATTAAACAGCATAGGATGATCAGGATGTGGCTGGTCTAGCTGTCCGCGCTGATGCGAAAGATTCTTCGGAAAAACGGAATGCGATTTGTCTGTTAGGGGAGCATGATGGAGAGCTGAGTGATGATTTCATGCCGTGGGTATTCAGCGGGAAGGAGTTCGGCTGTGAATGTCCCTGTATTTGCCAGATCAGTCGTTTTCGTCACCGTTCTTCTGTTTGGAATATTGACCTTGGTGCCGTGCGGTATGACCGAGGAATTACCATCAGATCAGCCGAAAAGAGTGGATCTCACGCTTGGGACCTGGATCAGTGTGGGAGACACTCGGTGGGCCCACAATGCGTCGTCGCAAGGGCTTCTAGGGAATCCGACTTCGCGGCTGACGTATGCCGATCATTCCACGAATGTGGTGGAGCTGACCGCCAAAGTTTATCTCAGGCCTCGTTTCTTTGGCCGGGTGCAGGTGGGAGGGGCTCACATCGGAGGAGGGCGCCTGACGGACGACGATTTTCTCGCGGCCGACGGAGGAAATCCCTCGCTTCGAACCCATAGTGATATCAGTGGATCTGGACTGTGGTTTCTGAACGCCGATCTGGGCGGATCCTTGATGATCTTCCCCCATGGGCACGGGCATCTGGATGGCTTTCTCGGCTTCCAATACTGGCGTCAGGAGCACAAGGCCTACGGGGTCAGGCAGCTCAGTTGTTCGGCGGTAGGGGCCTCGACTGATTTGGATATAAATGCGCCAGGGCTGGACCCCCTATGTGTACCGGGCGGTGTCGGTATCAGCAATCGTGTGCTGGTGCTTTCCAACAGCAATGCCTGGTATGCGTTTCGAGTTGGTGCCACCAGTGAGTATCACCTACTACGCTGGCTGACTCTCCATGGTTCAATTGTGCTGAAGCCTATCAATCTCTTTACCAACGAGGATACCCATCATTTACGGGTCGCCGATGGTGAGTTACGAGCTCCAAGTTTTACCATGCGCGGTATTGGGTTTGGGGCGGATGCCGAGATCGGAGCGACACTGCACCTTACGCGATGGCTTGCGGCCCAAGTCGGCTATCGGGTCTGGTGGAATCGCTTGATCGAGGGCACCTGGGAGAGTCATCTCGCCGACGGTCGCTCGGCCTCCTTTCCGCTGACGGAGTTTCAGTCCCTCCGTCATGGCCTCACGGCTGGCCTTACGGCCTCTTTCTAAGCACGATGTTGGAAAGGGCCACCAGCGTTGTCGTCACGTCGCTTTCAATCGCGTGAAGTGTGTCTCGTGAAGCGACGGGTACTTATCGCCTTGGACGTCCGGATGGCAAGGTCTCTTCTTCATATTCAATAAAGAGGTGTTTCGCTTCGGGATGAAGGTGACTGGGATGGCCCTGTGGAATGCCGAGTGTACGAAACAAGGGGGTGAGTTTCCCATTAGGATGGAGGTAGCCGGCTCTCAGAGGCACAGTGCGCTTGCTGTGTCGTACGAGTCGACAGGGGGTAGGACGAATCGATGTCAGCCAGTCGGCGATATCTTGAGGATTGCCGATGGAGGCCGAGAGCAACAGCAACCTAGCCTGGGAGGGACAAAAGATGATGGTTTCTTCCCACACAACCCCTCGTTCAGGATCAGCCAGGTACTGTGACTCATCCAGGATGACTAAGCCGAGCGTGTCCAGGCGAACGTCGACCTCGCCACTCGCTGCATCGTAGAGCAGATTACGGAGAATCTCCGTCGTCATGACGAGCAACGGAGCTTGTCCGTTCTCCTGGCGATCACCGGTGAGAATGCCGACCTTGTCTGGCCCAAAGATCTTTGAGAACTCTGCGTACTTCGTGTTTGACAGAGCCTTGAGCGGCGACGTGTAAATGACGCTCCGATTATCCTCCATGGCCAGACGAGCTGCTTCAACGGCTACATAGGTCTTCCCGCTTCCAGTTGGGACGCTGATCACCACATCGGTTTCACTCACTGCGGCCAAGGCTTCAACTTGCCAGGGGTCTTGGACGAACGGTTGAGGTGCCGGCACACCGATTCCTTGCAACCACTCTGTGAGGGAGACGGGGGGACCCTGCGGCTCGGAATCCGAAGCCCTGGGTACAACTTTCTTGTGAGCGATGGGTGGAGCCCCAGGCCTTCTCGACGATCCAGATGTTGGACTGGATTGGCGCTCTCCGATCAGCGTCAGCAGATCAGACTCAAAGCCGGCGCGATTCTGGCTTGAATGTTGGAGCAGCAGCTCGATCAGGCGTCGTTTCCCGGCACGAAAGTGCCGATGGAGGCGCCCGCGGCCCAGACGATGAAGCACTGCGACAGGTTGTTGAGCCAAGAGCTCTTCGAGTTCCCCAGTGGTCATGCGATAGCTCCTAGCTGGCCGCTGATTACTGAAAGCGTCATCACGGCAATTCCTCCAACACGCCTCGCCGGATCGCCGTAATCGCTTGGGCTGCGGATTCAGCGAGACCGGGGTGTGTCGTATTGAGGGTTTGCACCTGGGACAGATACTCCAGGGTTCTGGCCAGAAGCCGATAGATGTCGCCTTCAGCCATAGTAGTCAGTTTGCAGAGCCCGATCCAGGTGAGGGTTGGGTCGGCGACCCAGCGTTCCACTAGAGCGGCCACGTCTGCGCGGAGGAGGGGGGGATCTTCATAGGGAGACAAACTCTCTGCGAGTTTGCGCACTTGCCCAAGCAAGGAGCTCAACCCAGGACTGATGCGCGGAAATGCTCCAGGTCGGTCGTCATCATGAGCCAGACTGGCCAAAATGCCGGCGAGGAGTGACGGGTCTCCTCCCGTGAAAGCTTCGGCGCGAATCAGCTCGGTAATCAGCAGGGAATGATCGATTCGAATGAGTCGTGCCCATTCTCCCTCAGCCGTCAGCTGTGTCGTTAGGGTGAGATAGCCAAATTTCTGCAAGACCTCGACGCGCTCTTGGAATCGATGCCATAAACTGGTGCGCAGGGCTTGAATGGATTTGATATGCCGCTGCTGTTCCTGCCGGAGGCGTGACGCCGTGAGGAAGTCCTTTTGGCAGGCGGATCGCGACGGACAGGTCGGACAGGGGAAGTCTTCGAGCGATTGGACGATGGTGTCAGGGAGAGGCTCGCCGTTGCTGGATACCAGGATGGGGAGAAGGGGCAACCGGAGCGGCAGTTCTTCTAATTGGTGGCTCAGTCGATCGAACGTGTCAGTGGAACACCAGGGATAGGCCGAAGTTTCCGGGCAGTCGTATGTACGGTCGTACACTTCCTTCACGCTGGTGACCGGACATTCGGTGACGGCGCTCTCCGGCCGCAAGATGGTAAGCATCGAATTCTTCTGACCTTTGCTCCGATACTGGCGAAGTACGATGCCTCGCCCTCGGCTTAGTCCAACCACCCGTCCTGGTATGAGGAACGGCAGCCGCGCCGAAATCTCTGGCGGTTCAGACCGATAGGTTGGATGGCGCGTATGGCGGTGTCTTCGTGCATGGTCGAAGGTGTGCCATTGGGTGATCCAGTCCGTGCAGACGCGAGGGCCGAACGGTTCCATTTTGACGTGGAGGGCGTCGAGTTTCTGCTCAAGGACCTCGGCTCGCTGATTCAATTGAAACTGCGCAAAACTCTTGGCCAGAATCCCTTGGATGTGTTCGTGGGGATGAGCCTTCAAGAGGTTCAAGACCATCGGATAGCTGATCGTAAACTGGCTGTCGATGGCCTCCGGCTGTCCGGTCAGCCCCTTGGTCAGAACCGACAGATCGATATACGGTGAAGGGGTGATCACAGCGAATCCGACATGATCTTTCCCTCGGCGTCCGGCTCGTCCCGCGATTTGCTGGACCTCGCCGGCCGTCAAGTCGGTGAAGTCGCGAGACTTGCGGATGCTGGACTGTGTGATCACAACTGTGCGGGCGGGAAAGTCGACGCCTGCCGCTAAGGTCGTGGTGGCAAAGACTGCATCGAGGTGCCCCTGTCGCATCAATTCTTCGATGGCGATTTTCCAAGACGGCAGATGCCCGGCATGATGGGCGGCCACACCGATTCGTTGGACGATGGGAATCATCGGGTGCTCGGCAATGCTGGGGTGTTGAGCCATGACGTGTTCAAGGGCGTTCGCGATTGCCTCTTGCCGTACGGTAGGCAGAACGAAGTTGGCGTGGTCGAACGCTTCCATGGCCTCGTCGCAGGCTCGCCGTGAGGTGAGAAACACGATCGCAGGGGTGAGATGCTTTTGGCGGAGTGCGGAGATCAGATCAACCGGATGAATCGACGGAGGCATGCAGCTTCATTCCTTTTGAGATGACCACGAGGCCCGATTCCGTGACGGTAAACCGCTGTGCATCGGCCTCTCGGTTATACCCAATCTCTGTCTGAGGAGGGATCGTCACATCCTTGTCGATGATGGCGCGCTTGATGCGACTCTGTGCCCCGATCGTGACATTCTCCATCACCACGGAGTCACGGACATCGGCATGGTCGTGCACGTGGACGTTCGGAGACAGGACCGAATTCTGGACCCGCCCGCCCGAGATGATACAGCCGCCGCACACGATCGAGTCGAGTGCGACACCCATCCGACCTCCCTGAAAATCCTGGGCGAAAACGAACTTGGCCGGAGGAAACTGTCCCTGGTAGGTTCGGATCGGCCAGTCCGCGTCGTACAGATTAAACTGCGGATCCACGGAGACCAAATCCATGTTCGCTTCCCAGTACGCATCGAGCGTTCCGATATCGCGCCAATACTTGACCGCTTTCTTGTTCGCGTCCTGAAATTTGAAGGCATAGACCCGTTTCTCGGCAATCATCTTCGGGATAATGTTTTTCCCGAAATCGTGTGCACTGCCTTCTTTTGCATCGGCAAGTAGGTATTCGCGGATCGCCTTGGTACGGAAGAGGTAGATGCCCATCGAAGCAAAGGCATGGTCCGGATCGTTAGGGAGAGGAATGGGATGCGCGGGTTTTTCGTCGAACCGCGTAATCCGGTAGTCTTGGTTCACCGCAATGACCCCGAAGCGAGAGGCCTCTTGGATGGGGATGTCGATGGCCCCCACGACCGCATCCGCGCTCGTGGCGATGAGCCAGTGATACATCTCCGCGTAGTTCATCTTGTAGACGTGGTCGCCGGCGAGGATCAGCAGGAACTCGGGGCGTTCATCATCGATCAAGAACATGTTCTGATATACGGCGTCGGCCGTCCCACGATACCAATCTTCGCTGATGCGCTGCTGAGGAGGGACCGAGGCGATGTATTCGTTGAGGTCGGCGCTGAGAATGTTCCAGCCCGCACGAATATGTCGATCGAGGGAATGAGACTTATATTGGATGAGAACGGCGACTTTGCGAAGCCCTGAATTCAAGCAATTACTGAGCGTGAAGTCGATGATGCGATATTTCCCGCCAAAGGGAACCGCCGGTTTTGCCCGTTGTGCCGTGAGGGGATTGAGCCGCTCACCTTTTCCACCCGCCAAGACCATGGTGAAGATATGCTTCATGGGTGCGATTCTAGCAGGACTGTCTTGAAATAGAAAGAAAACGGAATCGTTGACTTCCTCTGCCATGCGGATAATACTAGCTACCAGAACGCCGGATTGAGCCACTCGGCTCGGTTGGCCATGAACAAAGGAGTGAGCATGAAGCGAGATGTCGTCGTCGCGGCGTTGCCACGAGTAGATTCCAGACGTGTTACGAAGCTGGCGGAGAGAACCTCGGACCCACTACAAGACATGGCCTGGCGGCTGGAAAAGTTGGAGGAGCAGATCCAGAAGTTGTCGGAACTGGTGCGTGACCATGCAGAAGATATGGATCGCTTGGTTCGGATCGTGGCCGAGAATCAGGATGTGGTGCGCCAACAGTTGCTTAGAAAACATCATGAGAAGGTTCGGGTACGGAAACACCTTCGAGCACTCAGTTCATAAGGCCGTTGCAGATTGTTGATCTCACACCGATAGTCTGGTTGGGCGAGCTCATTACGTTCTGGTCCGAACCTCGCCACGATACGGGTTCCGCCTTCCCATGCTCTTGGCATCTCCATTGAACATATGAACACATCGAGCCTGATAGGTGAACGATTCACTGGAGCAGTGCCTCCTCACCGATTGATCAGATGAATTTCCTTGCACCCATCCTGTGCTGTGTGTGCTGCATCAGCAGTGTCATCACCGGTACTTCTGACAGTGAAGCAGCCATGACAGACTCCACGAGGAGCGTCGCTTCTCATACGGCTTCAACCCTACGATTGAGTCTGGAGGAGGCGATCGGCCTTTTTTTGCAGCAGAATCTTGATCTGCTGATCGCAAAGTATGGAATTGAGTCCAGCAAAGGCGAGCAGCTGACCGCTCGATTGTTTCCCAATCCCATGGTTTCTTTGGGACTCGTGAGCTCGCCCGTTCAGGGGCGCACGCTGGGGAATAGCGGACAGATCTCCCCCCAGATCCAGCAGTTGTTTGAACTGGCCGGCAAACGCGGGTATCGGATCGAGAGTGCCGAATTCGGACTCCAGTCTGCAGAGGCCGGCTTTGAAGACGCCGTTCGCCAGTTGCGGTTTGCCGTGAAGGATGCGTACTACCGAACTCAATTGGCTCGAAGACGTCTGGTGCTGGCGGAGGAAAATCGTGACCGTTTTTCGCGTATTCTCGAAGTCAATACCATTCGATTCAAGAAGGGGTATATCGCCGAAGTTGACTTGATTCGGATTCGCCTGCAGTTGATCGATTTCCAAACGCAAGTCATTCAAGCGATTCAAGAGTCGGAATCGGCCAGATCCGATCTCCGCCAGCTCTTGCGGCTTTCCCCGGTCGTTCCGGTGGAGTTGACGACGGAGTTGGAATACCAGCGAGTGGATCCGGACATCGTCAAGTTGCGTGTGCTTGCATCGGATGCTCGCCCCGATGTTCGTGCGAAACGGATGATAGTGTCACAACGTGAGGCTGAATTGAGTTTGGCCAAGGCGTACCGGATTCCTGATGTCACCATTGGAGCGGGGTACGCCGTCCAGGGCTCCCATGGACCCGACAATTCGAATCAAATGGCCTTCAGTCTTGGTGTGCCACTGCCGTTGTTCAATCGTAATCAGGGGAAGATCGTGCAGGCCGAGGCCTCGATGCGGGCGGCGGGAGCCGATCTCAGCAAGACGCTCAACCAGGTTGAGAATCAAGTGGAGGTTGCTTATCGCAACTTGCTTGAAAGCCGTCGGCTGGTTGAGGCTTTTCTGGGAGGGGTGCTCGATGACGCGCGGTCAACCTTTACCATTGCCGAGCGAGCCTATGATCGGGGTGGGGCTACGCTGATCGATCTCCTTGACGCGGCCAGGACCTCGCGGACGATCCAACAGAATTATATTGAGGCCTTGTTCAATTATCAGCGAAATGTGATTCAACTGGAAGGCGCCGTTGGGACAGACCTCACGTCATGATGCCGTAGGTGCGACGCAAGGTAAGGATTGAGCTGCAACAATGAAAGACTGTCGGTTGTATTGCCCCAACGAGTTTCCCTGGTGTGTGTGTGCACTGGTTACCAGTGTGATCGTCCTCTCGCTCACAGCCTGCGGACAACAGGATCAGCGTCCCCATTCACAGTCTGCAGTATCTGCGACGGATAAGGGGGAAGCAGCGCATCCCATCGAATCGGCGCCGCGTGTCGAAACGGCTCTCGTTGGGTTCAATTTGTCCCGCCAAGGATTGACCCTTTCGGGAAAGATCGCCTATGGCGAGGACAAATATTCACGGGTGTCTTCTCCGTTACAAGGACGTGTCGTTGAGGTGCGCGCTCATCTGGGAGAGCGGGTGAAGGCGGGGGACGTGTTGCTGGTTGTTGATAGTCCGGACATCGCGCAGGCCTATTCAGAGTACGTCAAGGAAGACTCAGACTTACAATATGCAACGAGGGCCCATGAGCTGGCGAAAGATCTGTACGAGGACAAGGCACTGGCGCTGAAAGATTTAAAACAAGCCGAGAACGAATTGGTCAAAGCGCGCGCAGAGTTCCGTCGAGCAAAGGAGCGATTACTGTCGCTTCGGGTCGCCCCTCAAGAACTGAGCAAGCCAGTGGACAAGCAGCAGATCACGTCGCGCTTCGAGATGAAGAGTCCACTGAGCGGGAGTGTGGTTGAACGGACTGTGACACCCGGCCAGTCCGTGACCGGAGATCCCGACCATGTGCTGTTTACGGTGGCTGACTTGGATGTGCTGCAGGTTGTCGCTGATGTGTATGAGCATGATTTGGCTTTAGTGCGGGAAGGGCAGTCCGCAGCGGTACGGGTAGAAGCCTACCCTGGCGTGGAGTTCCCTGCCAAAGTCACGTCGGTGGGTGATGTCGTTGATCCGGCCTCAAGAACCATCAAGGTTCGGGCACGGGTCGACAACCAGGCGCACAAGCTGAAACCGGAAATGTTTGCGCGGCTACAACTTGATGTCGGAGAGACCGGACAATTTTTGACCGTGCCTCGGGAAGCGGTACTGGAAGTCGACGGCAAACAGTTTGTGTATGTCGTCGAGGACGAGCATCGCTACAGCAAACGAGAGGTGAAAGTCGCCACGATCTCGCCGGATCACACGCGGGTTATTGAAGGGCTCAAGCAGGGAGAACGCATCGTGACGAAGGGGGCGGTACTGATCAAGGGGCAAGAGGTGCAGGGACGATGATCGCTCCTTGCCGTCGCCTCTACTGCCGGACGAGCCGTGCGTTTGTTGAGGGCCGATGATCACGAAAATCGTTGAGGTGTCACTCGTTCAACGATTCCTGGTCTGTGCACTCGGGCTCCTGCTCCTTTTCGGCGGTCTCTACGCGTTTCACCTGCTCGACATCGTGGCGTATCCTGATCCAGCGCCTCCCATGGTGGAGTTGATCACCCAACTCCCCGGCTATTCGGCCGAGGAAATCGAGCGACAGATGACGATCCCGATCGAGGTGGCCTTGAATGGTACGCCCCGTCTGACAGATATTCGGTCGCTCTCGATCTTCGGTCTCAGCGACATTAAGGTGTATTTTGACTTCGACAGCGACCTCTTTCGGGATCGCCAAGAAATCTTGAATCGCCTCAACGCAGTCCAATTGCCGCAAGGTGTACAACCCGTGCTCTCTCCCTGGTGGGCCATCGCCGAAATCTATCGGTATGAATTGAGCGGTTCGAATGCGAGTCTGACGGATGTGAAGACGATACAAGACTGGCGGGTCCGTCGAGCATTCAAGCGGATACCGGGAGTCATCGACGTGACGACCCTGGGCGGGACCACGAAGGAATACCATGTCGATATTGATCCGGGAAAACTGATCAGTTACGGCGTCAATCTCTCGCAGGTGATGACGGCCTTGTCGAACAGCAATGCGAACGTGGGAGGTAACTACTTAACGATCGGGGCGCAGAGCTACAACATTCGTGGGCTGGGACTGATCAACGATCTGGACGATATCGAGAATGTCATGGTAACGGAGAAAGAAGGTACGCCTATCTTCGTGAAGACCCTGGGAAAGGTTACCGTAGGCCATCGTGTGCGCCTCGGGAAGGTTGGGATCGATGACCGAGACGATGTCGTGGAAGGGGTGGTATTACTCCAGCGCGGTGCTCAGGCTTTATCCGTTCTCGAACGAGTCAGAGAAAAGGTGCAGGAACTGAACGAAGGGAAACTTCCGGCCGGAATCACGATCAATACGTTCTATGACCGGACGACACTCATTCATACGACGGTGGAGACGGTCACCGATATTTTGATCAGCGGCATGGTGCTGGTGTTCGTCATCCTGTTTCTGTTTCTCGGACATTTCCGCGCGGCACTCATCGTCGCCTTGACCATCCCGCTTTCGCTGCTCTTCACCTTTACCATGATGGTGGCTGTCGGTCAGTCGGCCAACTTGATCTCCTTGGGTGCGATCGATTTCGGAATCATTGTGGACGCGACGTTGGTCATGGTCGAGAGCATCTTCTTTCAGCTGGCACATAGTAAGACCCATCAAGTGACGATTCACCAACACATTATTCGGGCGGCCCGCCGAGTCGGACGGCCCATTTTCTTTTCGACGGCCATCATCGTCGTGGCCTTTGTGCCGCTCTTTACGATGACCGGTGTTCCCGGAAAAATCTTTGCTCCCATGTCGATCACCTATGGGTTCGCGTTGGTGGGGGCCCTGTTGATGGCATGTACCCTCGCTCCAGTGCTCTGCTCGTTTCTCTTGCAGTCGCCGATCAGGGAAGCTGATACGGCGATCGCCCGGCTTGTGCGGCGTACCTACATGGGTCTTGTGGCATGGGCGCTCGATCATCGAGTCCTGGTGGTCGGGTTTTCGACAGGGTTGGTGGCGCTCGCTGCTCTGGCGCTGCAATCGTTGGGCGGCGAATTCATGCCGGCGTTGGAGGAAGGGAATTTATGGGTGCGGGCCACCATGCCGGTCGATATTTCATTTGATCAAGCGGATCGATTGGCGAACGACATCCGTCGGATGTTTAAAGAGTCTCCGGAAGTCGAGACGGTCGTGTCTCAACTCGGACGGCCGGACGATGGGACGGACCCGACCAGCTTTTTCAATGCCGAATTTATGGCCAATCTGAAGCCGGCATCGGCCTGGCGCCGTGGCTTGACGAAGGAGGGCTTGATCGAAGAAATCGAGCGTCGACTGAAGACGATCCCCGGTGTGATTTTTAATTTTTCCCAAGTCATCGAAGACAATGTTGAGGAAGCGATGTCGGGCGTGAAGGGGGAGAATTCGATCAAACTGTTCGGCACGGATCTTAAACTTATGGAAGCGAAGGCTGCAGAGATTGAATCGGTCATGCGCAACGTTCCCGGGGTGAAGGACTTGGGAATTTTCCGATTGATCGGGCAGCCCAATCTCCTGATCCAGGTCGATCGCGAAGCCAGCGCTCGATATGGCTTGCGAGTCTCAGACGTGAATGCCGTGGTTCAAGCCGCCATCGGCGGTCAAGCGGTGACGCAGGTGTACGAAGGTGAAAAACGCTTCGACCTGGTTGTTCGGTTTCTGCCGGAGTATCGGCAGGATGTGGACTCCATTGGCAATATCCTGGTCAACACACCGGATGGAGCCAGCATTCCGCTCAAGCAGCTCGCGGCCATTACCATGCAGACCGGAGCCTTCATCATTTACCGTGAGAACAACGAACGGTATATCCCGATCAAATTCAGTGTGCGAGAGCGCGATCTTCAGGGTACGGTCGAAGAAGCGCAAGTGAAGTTATCCCAACAGGTACGGTTGCCGGATGGATATCGTATGGAATGGGCCGGGCAATATGATCAGCTCAAGGAGGAACAGAAACGCTTGGCGAAGATCGTGCCCGTGAGCCTGGCCATTATTCTCGTTCTGCTCTATACCACGTTCGATTCCTTGAAGAACGCGGTGCTTGTCCTCGCGGCGGTCCCGTTTGCCTTGGTCGGTGGAGTCTTGTCGCTGGTCATCACGCAGACCCATTTCAGCATCTCGGCCGCGGTGGGGATGATCTCGACCTTGGGGGTTG
>JAHBWQ010000065.1 GCA_019636915.1 Nitrospira sp.
AAATTCCGGACTATCATGGCCTATCCTTGTCCTACGGTGTCGTGCCCTCGCGTGAAGTATTTTTCAAACCCGAGAATCTTAATCAATGGCCGGCCGGCTGGAATTGATTATGCAGTCAACCCAACAAATTCCGCGGACAATGCTCGCTCGATGAATGAGGTCCGAAATGTCGTCGCCGCTTGGCGCACGGGCACCACAACCTCCTCCGCCACATTACCGAGTGGATCGAGAGAGGCTCGCCCTGATTTTCAAGATGACCTCGATGACGAGGCAGACGCTGACTCGGATGAGGATGCAGATGACGATTCGCGCGACAAACCCAAAAAAGACTCTCAGGGAAAATCTCGTGGAAAACTTCGTGTACCGACTCCATAATTGAATAGGAGACAGGGAGGATCAAACACTGGTCCTCCCTGTCTTGATGATAACTGACATCATCGGTTGATCCCGAGGTGAAGCCACATAATGTATGACGCGAGAAAGCGTTCAGCGGTTCGAGGATTCCGATTTCTTTCCCTTGCCGTCGCATTGGGTAGCCTGGTCGGCCAGATGGTATGGGCCGGTGAGCAGTCCGGCCCAAAGAGCTTGTGGCACACAGCTCTGAATCCTCCCCCTATTGCCCAGCCTCCGATATCGAGAAAGCCGTGGATGCTCCGCGAGCGAGAAATTGAGCTCGACCTTTTTCTCCTCAAAATTCTCAAAGATGCAGGAGCCAGACCCCTTCCCCGAATCACCATTGAACTCTTTGACAATGTGAGCCCTGAGCTTGACGTCTCCTCCACGGTCTCCCGGATCAACGACACCTCTGTTATTCGTGGGACCTTCAGACCACCCGTGCAAGGCGACTTTACATTTGTGATCACCGGCAATCTTCTGATTGGGACCATCCAGATCGGTTCGCGCATTTATAAGACCGACCATATCGGCAACGGCCGCCTACGGTTGGTTGAGCTCGACCCCGACAAAATGCCACGGGATTGACGTCCATCGTTCCTTTGAAAGAGCACTCTCATGTGCGATTCAAGACGGCATCCTGATTAAGCCGTCCGCCTGGCCAGCCCGGAGATCGGTTTACGCAACTTGAATGACACCATGATTCTCGAGAGAGTAGCTATTCGCCTCCGATCCGGCTACAATGTCCTCGCTTGCACTAGGACGTATGACCACGGCGACTCCTCAACCGAAACCAGCACCGGAAACGCTTCTTCAACGGACGCTGAATGCCGCGCTGAATGAGCTTGGCACAGACTCTGTCCTGGCGGCGATCTTCCATCAGGAAAACGGCCCGCTCGTCGAGCATGCCTCACGTGGATTTACACCTCGGGATGTTCAGGCCATTCTCCGTACACTGTCTACACAACGTGTCGCAGCCCTGACCTCAAACACAGCCGAGCCCGACAGTGGACGCACCGTTCGCCTGCGGCTGATTACCCCCGGCGCCAAGTCCTTGCTCGTCATTCCGTTGCGCCATCTCAATCGTGTCTACGGGTGTCTCGTGATCGGCAGGAAAGAAGGCGTTACCTTTTCCAAAAAGGACCGAGCGCAGTTGGAACAGATGTGTGAGGGGATGACCAAGGCCTTGGATCGCGAAGGACTGTTCAACACCGCCGTGGTCCTCAGCCGTCCCTACGTGACACAGGAAGCAGCTCCTCCCCAACCGACCGGAGGCGACTTGTTTCCGCCCCTGATTAAACACTTCTCGCCTGAACTCCAAGCCAAGGTTGAGGCCATCCTTGCGGAAGCCAACCAATCCGTGGCCTACGACCGGGCTTGGGCCTGCTACTACGACCCGCTGGCCGGGAATGTGGAGGTCTTGGGCGTCGTCAGTGATGGAAAACCTGATCAACGCGACACGAAGAAAGATCTCAAGCCCGGCCAACGCCTGACATTGGACAGCTCTGCAGCCGGGTGGGCCGTACGCCATCGGAAACCCCGTGTGGATCATGATCTGGCTTCCACCCAAGGGCGGTTTCTTGATCATAAACACCTCTATAAGGACCGATTTCAGTCCTCCCTCGTCATTCCATTTTTCGTCAAGGGACAAGTCGGTGGCACATTGACACTGGGGGCCAAGGAATCCGAACGCTATCAAACGACGGATGCCCGCACGCTGGAGCCTACGATCGTCAAACTTGCTGACCTCTTGCAGACACCGGCACCTCAAGCTCCTGCCCCGATGCCGCCCGCTGAGGTTGGGGAGCCAAGTCCTCAACCGGTTTCGTCGGTACCGTCGGAGCCGAGTATCAGAAAGCAAGAACGCCAATCGGCAATCGGGGAGTTCAGCGCGTTCTTGGCGACGGAGATCCGAGAACCCTTGGCTTCTATTCGCTCGCAATTGGAAGAAGTGACGGGCGAAGGGATCCTCGATTTCGATCCCCAGACGCGGGTGGAAAACGCCATGCGCGACTTAATTCGGATCGAAGCGATCCTCAACGAGATTCTGGACTTTGCCAAGCCGCTCGAGCTGAATCGGCATCTCTGCCGAATTCCGGAAGTGCTTGAGAGCGCGTTGGTGGTGGTCGGCACCGACCTTGAAGCGACTCGCATTCAAGTGACGAAAGAGTACGCCAATGTCATTGCCCCAGTGCGTGGAGATGAAGCGAAGCTCCAGCAAGCCTTCTTGAGCATTTTCCGCAACGCCTGTGAGGCCATGTCTCCGGGTGGTCACCTCACCATTGCCGTCACACAACATCGGGCCGGGCGAGGATTCGAGGTGCAGATTCTGATCAAGAATAACGGGGTACCGATCCCGGCTGAAATCGTGGATAAAGTCTTCGAACCATTTTTCACGACCAAACGTTCTGGCATCGGGTTAGGGTTGCCCAGCGTGAAGAAAATCATCGAGGAACACCATGGAACGATTGCGATCGGGAGTGCTCCCGGTGAAGGCACTACCGTCACGATCCGCCTTCCTGGTGTCAGTCGTGGTCCAGCATTCCGCCACCGTGGACGAGGTCGGCGGCCTCCCCGCCGTCCAGGTTGACCCGTAGCATTCATCCCGATTCACCCTTGAGCGGCTCTTGATACCCCGACGATGCGAAACGGACGGTTTGAACAGACTTGGTGTGTTTGACAGAATTAGCCAACCATCGCTATGATTCAACCGGTATCGTTGCGTTCGATGAGACTCAGTCAGGTTGTGAACGTCATTCACTCTTCTATTACTTAAAGGGAGAACGGGTATGAAACTTGTCACTGCTGTAGTTGCCACAGCCTCCGCAATCCTGTTCGGTCTTTCCATGGCTTCAGCCAACCCAGCGCTGCTCCCCAAACATGAAGGCTATCCGATGAAAAACTCGGGAAGTCCCGTGAACGGCCAGTCGACGGCCAACGATCCCGGGCAGTTGGATGCACATGGGTCCTCCACACTGTTGAAGTCCGCGGACTCAGTAAAGAACGCTGAGCAGAAATTGACAAAAACCGACAATGCGCGAATCACCGAGGGACAGGGAGCCGGCAGACTTCCACATGTGGAGGGACCGCAAATCACGATTGCCCCACCGGTAACCTCCGCGACCAAGATCACCGGCGATCGAAAAATCGATTAACCAGTGTTCGAAGATGAGATAGAGCTGGGGGAAGTCCTTTGGAGGGACTTCCCCTCTTCTTTGTCTTTCCTACCGCAACGGCTTGTCACACGACCCTCCTCGATTAATCGGAACCGCCAAGGTTTTTTCGCCCACAGCCCTGCATAGTCCACACCGATTCGTGGAAACGTTCCGATCTTCTTGCTGATGACTCTTGATCCTCGATCTTCAAACCAGATGGATCGTCCCGCCGTCATATCGATCTGATGCAATGACCGGTCAATGCCCAACTCGCGACAGAGCTTGCCAGGACCATCAATCAATTTCCCGTCGATCTCAATCGCTCGGATCAGCACAGCGGCGGGAAAGTCTACCCGTTCCGTTACAACATTCAGCATGTGGTACATACCGTAGATCAAATAGACATACGATATCCCCGGGGGACCGAAGAGGATCTCTGTCCTTGCCGTCCGCCCCTTCGATGCATGACAGGCCTTGTCCTCCGTACCGACATAGGCCTCCACTTCGATGATTTTTCCAACGACCGTTCCCTGCTCCCTCTCACGGATCAAATGCTTTCCAATAAGAGAACGAGCAACCGTCAGGGTTGGACGATTGAAGTAGGCTGGCGTAAGAATCAGTGGCATACGATGAGATGGCGTATGAATGTTAAGTTCGGGTGGCCGGATCTTCCAATTCTTCGTTCAACACTCGTCATCCCCCAGCCGCCGAAGCAGCTAAAAATGCCACGCCACTCCTCCCATGAATGTGCGTGGGTTTCCGGGCACGAAATGAATGCCATTGACCCCGACCGATTCGGTCTGCAGCCTCGACCCGAACGCAAAGATTGCTTGCTCCCAGTCCGTATTGAACAGATTCTGAACAAAATAGAACGCTTCCAGGCGACCATGCGGCAACTTGATCGGCACGTGATAGCGCTGAGACCAGTCGAAGACAATCCACGAAGGAGACTTGATGCTCCGATCCTCGATCAGAGGCCTGACCCCAAGATACGTCGCCTGCAGTTGAGAAGTCAGCCCTTCCGGCCACTTCAAGATGGCCGCACCATAGGCGGTGAATTCAGGCGCTAATGGGATCGCATCGCCGCTGCGAAATTTGGCCTGCGCCCATGTAAAGCTTCCGTTCACATACAGCGGTCCCCAGAGCTGACCCCGGGCAGCCACTTCAAATCCCTGTCGCCTGCTCGGCCCGCGAATCTCCGTCGTTCCTTCGTCCCCCACGAAGACAAGCTCCGACTGAAGATCGATTCTCCACGCCGTAACGGTCAACTCGAGCCCTTCCGTTCCCCAGGGTCTTGACCGGAAACCGACCTCATAGTTCCTGGACCGAGCAAGTGGAGCACTTCCTACCTGCACCGTCGATCTCGCATCGTTGCTATGGAAACCCTCTCCATAATTGACAAAAAACTCTGTATTGCCCCAAGGGCCCAGGATCATGCTCATCTTGGGTAAGAGGACCCCTGAACCGGTGCGTCCATCCGGTCGCAACGTACAGGTCGCACACAGATTATGCACTTCGAAGGTCAGCGTTTCCCAGCGCAGCCCTCCTACCAAGCGAGCCCACGACGCCGGTTGAATCTCCCCCTTGATGAACGGGGCATACGAAGCAGAGAGCACGTCGCTGTACGTCGTCGTACTCGTCGATGCTCGTTTCGTTTGTGTGCCCAGCCTAGGACGAATATCATCCACTCTCGCTTGAACACCGACCATCCAGCTGGTCGGGATTCCCCACAAGTCCCAGCGTTGCTTGTACCCGATATCCCCCCCATACATGACGCGTCGATCCGCTTGCTGAATCCCGTCGCCATTCACGGGATCGTTCAATGCAAAGGTGAAGTTCGTATATAGATCCAGTCGATAATACTGGCCGTAGGCATTGGCAAAGAACTGGCCCTCGGTCGTCGTATCGTAGTGGTAGTTCATCACACCGGTCGCCCTGAGTGTCGATCCGCCCTCCGTCGGATCGATCGCTCCAAAACGATCAAGCATGCCGGCATCCACGGCCCGCAAGGGAATTTCCCCCGAGGCATTCCATTTTGATTTCTGAAAGGTTCCTTTGAGACTGAATTCGTCTCTACCGACGAAGCTGGTGGTCAGTTTCCCAAGCACATTGGTACGCAGATACCGATTGTCGTTTTCGAAGGGCCCGTTCGTGTAGTAATTTTCAAAGGCGAACAGCGTGCGAACTTTCTCCTTCGTCGGCGAAAACATGAGCAGATACCGCTGCGTATCGAACTGGCCGCCGGTGACCTGCGCGATGCCTTCTTGCACCAGTTGCCTCGTCTTGAAATTAATCGCCCCCGCTGTCCCAAAATCCCCGATTTCCGGGAGATACGCCCCCTTCGAGACATCGATGCCTTCGATCGTCTCGGGAATGATGAAATTGAGATCGGCATACCCCTGCCCATGCGCATGTGTCCGGAGATTGATCGGCATACCATCCGTAAAGAACGCGACATCCGTTCCATGATCGGCATCAAATCCGCGCAGAAAATATTGATCCGCCTTTCCCGCCCCCCCTGAATGTTCCACTGCGACAAACCCTGGAATCAGGCGTAACACTTGAGCCGGTCGGCCTTGAGGCTGAAGCACAATTTCCTTATCCGGGATGAACTGCTGAGAAGAAGCTGCTACCGGTTTTTCCCCGACGACGGCAATTTCCGGCACTTCCAATTCCGGTTCATCCGGATCATGAGCCAAGGCCACGCTACTCCAACAGAGCGTCATGACAAGACACACCCACTGTGCGACGAAAGTTGAACGTGTAGTCAGAAGAAGTCTCATGAGGCGAGCAGCTAGCGGATGCATTTCCCCGTTGTCGTCATGGTCAACTTGCCGTGCTTCACACCTTTGACCGAAACCAATACATCGGCCAGCTTCTTGATGTCCGCCCCTTTCCCCTTTACCACCAACACTTCAAGACAATGATTGTGATTCAGATGCACATGCATACCGGAAAGGATTTGCCCATGGTGATCGTGCTGAATATCTGTCAACTTACCGGTGAGATCGCGTACGTGGTGGTCGTACACAAACGTAATCGTCCCCACCGTTTCCTTATTTTCGTCCCATTCCTCTCCTACCAAGTTGTCACGAATTAGATCACGAAGCGCCTCGGACCTATTCGTGTACCGCCGTCGTCGAATATGACGATCGAACTCAGCAAGCAATCGTCGATCCAATGACACACCGAACCGAATGACATCATCCATACCTCTCCCTCCCGGCAGTAGCACGAACTTTATTTTCGTAGCACGACTAGGACAATGATCTCAACCGAAATATCCGTTCCCTACCGGTTTTACGTGATGATCAGGTTGTTTGGATTCATAGAATGACTGGCACAGTGTCAGCAGGCAGGTTACTACAACATCTCGTTCTGGGGAGAGGAGATCACGAGAAGGAGACACCCCTCGTCGGTCGACGTGTCATGGTGCACCGTTCCCGCTTCGGCACGGTGATAATCACCGACCGCCATCTCACGGCCGGCGATAGAGCACCCACCCTCAAGGACATAGAGCTCTTCTACTGCAGCATGACGATGCGGGGCATACCTGGTGCCGGGTGCAAAACGGAGAAGCGTTGTAGTCCGTCGTGAGGTCGGATCAAAGGAGAGCAATTTGGCCTGCACGCCCTGTGCGATTCCCCGCCAGGTTCCCTCCGATGCCTTCACGAACGTGAGCCCATTCGAAGACGGCCGAGGGATTATGGAGCGAATCAGAAGCGTTCGTAGAAAGGCCGAAACGGCCCTCCAGCAAGATCCCAACCAACCAGACTGTTCGCCTGCCTGCCGAGAAAGACGATTCCTCTGTTCTAGACCTTCACTTCCGAACACTCTTGTGGGGAGGTCGCTGAAAGTAGTTGTCGGATCTTCCACATCAACGTGAACATTCGAATGCCCATCGACTCGTGAGAGAAGCCGCTCCCGCACCGAATCTCGAGGCTTCACCGGGACAGAGCCTATGGCCAATGTATTCGCAATACGCTCAAACTGTTCGGCTTCACGACTTTCTTCCAACGCAATGGCGTCGACCAGCCGTTTGCGCAAGGCCACTGGAGGCGTCACAGGAGTCACGGTATCGGCCAGTGTACCAGTGATCGTGCAATAGGCATTCACGATCTGCTGCAAGAGCACAGATTCTCCCTGAAGGCTGTGCATAAAGGCTTGGTGCCCCTCCGGACTCAAGATTCCCAGAGCATAGAGCAACGCCTGTTCTTCAAGTTCATCGGGCACATTCGTTTCAGTCACGGGTGTAACCCCTCTTCATAGGGTGCGAGGGCTTCCCTCAATTTGATCATGCCCAATCTCATTCGAGTCTTTACCGTACCAAGTGGCACCTGTAGTTTTTCGGCAATCTCGCTCTGGCTCAAACCATAGAAATACGCCAACGCGATCGCTTGTCGCTGCTCTGCCGTCAGCTCCGCCAAGGCTTCTTGGACATATCGTCGTCGCTCTTGGCTCTCCACATCTTGTTCCGGCGTATCGTCCTTGCTGGCAAAGAGATCGATGGCATCTAATGATTCGAGACGCCCATATTCAGCCGCCCCGGCACGGAACCGATCGATTGCCCTTGTTCTAGCTAATGTCATCAACCATGCACCGGGGGCACCTCGGATGTGGTCGTATGTATGGGCTTGGCGCCACACCTGCGTGTACACGTCCAACGTCACTTCTTCCGCAGCTTCGCGATTTCCGAGGATCTTGAAAATCAGGCCGTAGACCTGAGGACTCGTACGATCATAGAACATGGCGAGAGCACCCTGATCTCCCTGGGCGGTGAGTGCAATGAGTTGGGCCCACTCTCGGTCTTGAGCAAGCTTGGTCGGTTCCGTGGTCATGATCGACATACAGTCTTCCCCATGAAGCTATACGAGCCGATAGGGAAGATCGGATTGCTGATTGGTGGCTCCATCTGCACCTTCGATGGTGGAGGACTATAGCATCAGGCAACTACCCCAACAAGCAACGCTTCCCACCAGAAATCCAATCGCCGCATCCTCTCGTAGTGAAGAACAGACCGCCGGCAGGTGTTGATTCATGAGACAGGCTCCGCAAAAGATCAGTTCACCATAAAGTAGGCAGCCGAATGGCTCTCAAGACTGCATCGCATATCACGCTGCTCAGCACACTGGGCCCCCAAAAAAGGAAATCGTCGAGGGGCCCATGGCCTCCGTGCACTGCCAGAATCGGAGTAGTGAACCCCGCCCTTCCAGGTTAGCCTTTGGACGCCATGCAGACCTATCGCCTCGATGCGATGCGGGGGACCTGCCGCTCCGTTAAAAGGACAGGTCTACTCGGCTAAGGCATAGTAAATGATTATTATGAAACTCCACCTGCTCTTTTCTTGACAACATGAATTACCGAGGCAGAGAATGCCCACCAAATTGCACGTATGATTCGAAGGAAGGTCTATACAAAAGGAGAAGATATCATGCTACGTAAAATGCCATCATCAGCCAAACTTCTCGGATTAGCAGTTATAGCGGTCACTGTTTCGTTCAGCGTGTCGGTCATGTCGGCTGACCATGCGGAATCCCCAGGAGCCGATGCAGATCCCGCTGCCGACCTTGCAGATGTGTTTATTTTTCCTTCGCCCGAGGGGGGCAATAAAACGGTGGGGGCCATCACATTTGGCGGACGGCCCGCGCCACGGTCTCGCATTGACGCGAACTTCTACTGCGACCGCAATGTCCTGTACACGTTCAACATCGATCGTGCCGATACGAACGGTAACTTCGACAATGTGCCGGACATACAGATATTCGCCCGATTGGGAACAAACGCGGCAGGCGCCTGTGGCCTCCAACTTGAAAACGTACCCGGCGCGGGTGGCACATTTTCCGGACCGATCGACCAGGTCTTTACTTCATCAGGAGGCACGAAGGCATTTGCCGGTCTGCGTGACGATCCTTTCTTCTTCGACGCTGAAGGTTACACAGCCTTGGTGAATTCCTTTGCAGCTGCCGGTCAAACTGGGGATTTGGGAACAGCCTTCGGACTTGGCACCCGCCCACGACGGGACTCGTTTGCCAATCGCAATGTCTCCGCCATCGTGTTTGAGATGGATAACAATGCCCTTGCTCCGCCAGCGCAAGGGGCAAGACCGAAAGTCCGGGTGTGGGGAACAACAGCAAGACTAGCGTCGTAATATATAAAAAGGAGTACTACTCATGAAGAATATATTTTTGACTCCATTATTATTTAGCCTGGGTATCGCGGTAGCGCTCAGTGCTTGCAGCAGCAACGACGCGGCGGCCCCACCTCCTGCTGACCCCTTTGTTTTTTCGACACAAACCCCTGATCGTTTTGTACGCGTTGACCGTACGGGAGAGCCGGCGATCGGTACCGCCTTATTGTCCAGAGACACCACCATGTTCCCTCCCCTCGACGTGAACGGGAATCCTCTCAATCCCGGAAATATTTTCAACAATTTCAACGATCAGCGGGATGCATTTAATCGCGGCAATCCCGCTAATGATGCCAACGACTTCGCAGGCATACTGACAACTGGCCCTCAACCAAATTCGCTCAGAAAAATCCATTTTGAGATTGGACCTCAGCTCCGCACTTTGCAACTCACGCCATGTTCTACGGAGACAGTTGTGCCTCCAGCGGATGACACTCAGGTGAACATATCGACATGCGTGGCTGTCGTTGCGCCGGTGGTCTTGCCTGATGTCATCACGTTCGACTTCAACACTCCAGCTGGCTGGCCGAATGGACGGGGCTTTGACGATCCGGTGGTTGATCGGCTTTTGGCAGCCGCCTTGTTGCATATTTCAGGTGCCGGTGCACCCCACAATATCAACTCCCTGGTGGGCGTCATTAATCCTTGGAATGGCACTCCTGGTATGCCATGCGACAAGCCGGCCGGCTGCACCGGGGACGAATCCGGAACCCCATCACCAACCACGTTTCCACATTTAAGACCAGCACATTCGTGAAAGCCTATTAATGCTGGTACCTTCACACCTCACCATCATGACGACCAGCCTCATAACCAGGCTCAGCCTCACACTGAGCCTGGTGTATCTGTGCCTGCTCGCCGCTTGTGATCAAGGAAGCCCTGAGCAGTCGAATTCGTCGGCCGAAGCTATGGCGCAAACTGCATATACGACACAGCAGGTAGCCGCTACCCAGCGCCAGGTCAACTATGAAAGCGAGCTGGAATCGCTGAACGCCGCCATCGAATCAGCGATTCAACTCAGCGCCAAACAGATCCATGATGGCCTTCTTCGACTGGAACTTGTTTCCCTATATGTAGAACGTGCCCGGCTCACCGGTAACTATGACGACTACCGACAGGCTGAATCGGTGTTGGTCGATCAGGAACATCGTGCGGGCAAATCGTCGCAGACCAGCCTTCCACGGGCAAGCCTGCATTACACGCTTCACCGCTTGAAGTTGGCAAGTGCGGCTCTCGATGAAGCCCCAAGCACTGCCGACAAGACGGAAGTCGCCGGGCTGCGTGCCGATATCGCATTTTATTCGGGTCGGTACAAGGAGGCGGAAAACACGTACCGTTCCTTGGTCAATCAAGTCGGGATATCATCGCAGTACATACGGCTTGCTCTTCTCAAGAATAAAATGGGATCGCCTGGTGAGGCCGCGGCGTTTTTGGAAGCGGCTGAAAAACGCTACCATGGCGTCTCAGCCACCAAGAAAGCATGGATGAAACTGCAAAGGGGTTTGATCGCACTGGACAGGGGGCGTTTTGACGAAGCGCTGGCCATGTATAAACTTGCCACCGATGAGCTTCCAGGATGGTGGCTGATTGATGAGCACATCGCCGAGATCAAGAGCCTGACCGGGGACAAGGAAGCTGCAAAGACCCTCTATGAAAGCGTGATTCGGAGAACCGGATCTCCCGAGTACATGGATGCGTTAGCCACCATCGAATTCAACGAAGGCAATCGTGAGGGCGCCAGAAAACTGACTCAGCAAGCCCGGGCGGTCTATGAAGAGAGACTGGCAAGATTTCCGGAAGCGGCTGCGGGCCATGCGCTCACGCATTTCCTGCAGGATGCAGGTAATCCCCAAAGAGCCCTGTCGCTTGCTCAGATGAATTTCAATACGCGCCCCTATGGAGATGCCGCAATCGCACTCGCCAGGGCATGGCTGCTGAATGGACAGGCGAACCGGGCTGTCTCTCTGCTACAACACCAGCTCTCAAGCGGTTGGGACACAGCCGAATTATACTGGGTGTTGGGGGAAGCCCTGACCAATCTCGGGCAGCAGCAACAGGCCGATCAAGCCAAGTCTGAAGCGCGTCGCAGAAATCCTGAGAGCGAAACAATGTACTCGCTTAAGCCTTTCACCCTGTAGCCAGATTTGACGGATAACTTATAAATCAGTCTGCTGGAACGTCGCGAGTATCGTCACCGCATTCACCCTGGCCCATTCTCTGACGTTGAGCCTAGCCGCGCTTGACGTCGTCCGGTTGCCGTCACGGCTGGTAGAATCAACGATCGCCGCCTCGGTCGTCCTTGCTGGTCTTGGCAATCTGCACCCCACAATGATGACTCCCCGCTGGATGATTGCCTTCGGCTTTGGGCTGATTCATGGATTTGGATTTGCGGCAGTACTCACTGATTTGGTGTTGCCTCAAGATTCATTGTTACTGAGTCTGGTGAGCTTTAACGTCGGCGTGGAACTCGGTCAACTTGCCATCGTCTCGGCGTTCTTACCCTTGGCCTATCTGATCCGCCATTCCTGGTCCTACCCGCGACTGGTCTTGACCGGCGGCTCGCTCGCGGTAATCGCTATCGCCCTCGTCTGGTTCAGCGAGCGGGCCTTCGACATTCAGTTGTTTCCTCTCTAGCAGCATTGCACCTGACTACCATACATACTGCCCAGCGTGTTGAGCAATTCATAGAGAGTCTCGTGGAGACTTTAGAACGACAGTTCAATCTCAGCGAGTGGCGCAGAATTCATGCCGGTTTCTTCACGTCTGCTGCCGATCGTGGTGATAAGGGGCGAGTCGTTCTGAAGTGGACCAGATCCTTGGAAAAGAGGACATCAAGGGTCCAGTCCAGGGCAACAAGGACTTTCTTCTCGAAACGAGGGAGTTTCAGCAAGTAGATCGTGCGCCAGAGCCACCAAGCAATGAAACCGGAAAAGTTCACGCCGAGGATGTTCGCGACGCCGGTGCGTTTCCCAATCGGAGCCAAGAGCCCGATCGTGGAGTAGACAAACGGCTTCTTCCACCCCTTTCGCACAGTGGCGAGAATATTCTGCGCCGCGATCCGCCCTTCACGCAGCGCGTGTTGCGCAGTCGAAGGATGGAATGCGCCAGTCCGACGATCCGGTACGAGAGCACAATCGCCCAAGGCCCAGACACCCGGCCACCCGGGAACTTCCAGATATTCGTTCACAAGCACTCGGCCTTTCTCCCGTTGACAAGGTAGGGTGTTCAAGAGGGCATGCGGCTTGATACCAGCAGTCCAGACCAGCGTATTAGTCGTCACCGTCGTCCCATCGCTGAGGGTAATGTCGTGATCCGTCACCGCCGTGACCTTACAGGTGGTGTGGATTTCGATCCGCTGCTCGATCAGTTTGCGCTGGGCATAGGTCCCAAGCTTCTCTCCCAGTTCTGGCAAAATGATCCGCCCCGAACTGACCAGAATGATGCGCAGCATGTCTTCCCGCAGATGAGGAAAGAAACGGATCGCCTCCCGGAGAAAGTCATTCATGGCCGCAACGGTTTCGACTCCCGCAAAGCCGCTGCCGGCCACCACGAAATTCAGGAGGCCCGCCCTGAGGGAGGCTCCGCACTCAAAATCGGCTTCTTCCAGGTTTGCAATGAGATGGTTACGCAACACGATTGCGTCACTCAGTGACTTCATGGTGAAGGCACGCTCGGCTAAGCCGGGGATATCAAAGAAGTTCGTCGTGGACCCAAGTGCCAATACCAGGTGATCGTAAGGCAGTACATGGCAATGGCTCTCATGTCCATGCGACACCCCCACTCGTTGCTGCACGAGGTCGATGGCTTCGACCTCGCCATGAAAGAATGTGACCCTCCGCAGCAACTTGCGGATCGGGCTCACGATGTTGGTGATATCGAGGTCACTTGCTGCAACCTCATGGAGCATCGGGGTGAAGAGAAAAAAGTTGTCGTGATTGACGAGGGTCACGTCCAAGTTGGATCCTCGATCCAGCGCTCGTTCCAATTCCAACGCGGCATACATCCCACCAAACCCTCCCCCGAGAATCACGACACGTGGCTTGTCCTTGGACATATCCCCTCAGTTAATACAGATTGGGGTCGGGGAGTACCGCGTAGAGAGCTGGGTCAACGGATAAGCCAGATGCTGCCTTTCCGCCTTCCCCATCCCACAAGGCCCTCTGCAGATCCACTTCGCAGTTATTACTATGATCGGCATACCCCTCGTGCTTAGAAGTGCCGCTCCAAACTAAAGACTTCCAGCATACAACCAACAGCAAGGACTCATCTCCCCGACATCGTGGCATCTCCCGGATTGATGATCAGCGGCGTCTTCATGTGCTCCGGCAAGATGACGACCTTGGCATTCGAACTGTCATACAATTTGTACTGGAGATAGGCCGGCGTCAGGGTTTTGGTAATGGTCTCCTGCGCCTGAGCCTGGCCCACAGCCCGAATTCGGAGTCCCTCGGCCTCACCATCGGCTCGAATCCGGATCGCATCCCCCTCACCTTTCGCTCTGGTACGCGCAATCTCGGCATCCTTCGCGGCGATGGTGAGCTCAAACTCTTTTTGCTCTTTCTCCTGCTCCTTCGCTTGTTTCTGTTCAATGGCCCGCAACACGATTTGTGGAAAATCGACATCGGACAAGGCAATGTTCTGGACTTCTAAGTGTCGACCTTTAAGGTTTTCCACCACGACCGCTCGAACTTTGCCGGCGATCTCCGTGCTCTTTTCCGGTACCGATACCATGTTATAGCCGGAAACGACACTCCTCACGGCGGCCATGAACTGCGGTCTGACGACACGGGCATAGTAGTCAGTACCCACTTCTTGATTGAGAAAATACAGCTCGTCCGCAATGGGCCGAAGAATGATCGCCGCCTTGATGAGCACCTGCAGATCATCCGCGCTCAAGGCATCGATATCCTCGGTGTGGCTTTGCCATCGAACCTCATAGACAAACACGTCATTCCATGGTGCACGCCAGTAATAGCCGTCTTTCAGAGGCTCTTGAGAAAGCCCTTGGGTGAGTGGATGCCAGAACAATCCCCGTTGGCCAGGCTGGATGGTAGTTCCGCAGGCCGTAGTCAGCAACAATAGTGCGACGGCGAAACTCCTCATGGTGATCCGTATCATAGGTGCCTCCTGATGCAACCACGCCGGCTGTGGCGGGTTAGTGATCTCGCGATGGTGCAGGTTGCTCTGAAGAACGCCCTCTGCCGAGCTTGAGGTGTTGCTCGGCGAGTCGAGCTTGTTCTCGTGCAACTTCTTCATAGAACTTGACTAAGAGTCTGGCGCCCGATACCCAATCGGACTCTGGTCCAAACAGTTGTTCATACACCACGGCCTGATTGGCCAGTTCGGCGGCTTGTTGACGTGCAAGCACCGCCTCATGGCGGTAGTGATGCGCAATCGTCTCGTGATCGTCACCTGGATTGAGCGTCGTCATCTCCAACGGAGCCATGGGTGTACCAGTGCAACTCAGCAGGAGGGGAAGGATGACGAGCAGCATGAGGGAACGGAATGCTGGGTGCCTCATAACGTCACCTCCGTCGTCACCGAGAGACCGTCATGGGACCATACAGACGATGGGTTAGGACATTCACCCATCGTGGAAGAACCGACGATGGCCCCATAGGTGTCCTTCCCGATGGGTGCATTCTGCATGACATCCTCCGGCGAGACTCGTTACTGCCTCATTTCCTAAATCGTAACCAAGGGACCGGTGGGAGTCACGTTGCTCGCTCCTCACTCCGCACATCAGCAGGCAAAACAACGATGCTCCTCCCTCGGGTCTACATGTTTACCCAGTACGTTCTGTTGGAATCCAACGTCAAACATGCCTGATCACTTCGGACAAGGTAATCGACTGCGAGAAACACCTGAGTGCACGTCGGATCCGGACAGAGTCGCTCTATCTTATCCAGACGATATCGCGTTCCCTGTTGCTGCAACGCGGTGAGCACCCGCTCATACGTTCTCCTAGTTGTGCACATACCTATCAATCGTCGTATCAAAACCAGCCTTTGCTATGAGCCACCAGAGACCGTCTTCTCATCGTCTCTCCCCACGGACGATGACCCGGACGGCTTGTCCTCAAGACAGATGGTGCGTTCTTCCGGGGGGTATTGGACCGAGCCTGAGCCGGAAATCCAATACTTGTTCTTGACTCCCTCGGTATCCCAAATGTGCAGGCATTGCGCCCTCAGATGCGGCAACATCCGTGGCGCGCCCCCGAATATTTCTGGGCCGGCTCGGTAGGTGGTGCCGATCACAAAAATCCGGTTCCCCGTCCGCAACATCTTCGGCTCCACCGCTCCCTGGAAGGTGACGGCAAACCAGGGTGCGCCGTCTTGTTGGTCGCTCGTTGGGCTCGTCGCAAGTCGAACATCCAGAGGTCTCTCTTCGGCCAGAATGACCAAGCGCTCCGATTGATGTATGACTCGTATGATCTCACCGGCCAACTCCACCTTGTGCGGGACAAAGGTGGTGCGCGAGGGCTGATAGGCCTCTTGCTCCCAAGCCTTGGCGTCAAACGTATTGGCTTCGACGTCTTTCGTCACCGCGGGAGGAAACATCGGAGTGGCTGAGCATGCCCCCAACCACACACCTAGCACGATCAATCCAGTGATACGCATGGGTAACGCTCCTTTCTCCAAGAGATGGGAGAGAGGCTCTTTGGGGCGATCGTAGTTCGAAACCGTTCATAACGATCAGGTCATCCTTGTCGTTTCCACGAGAAAGCCGGGACGCACGATAACCTCACGCAAGACCTCGATCAGCTTCCTCGTGTTGACTGGCTTAGGTAGACAGGCGGCAGCTCCTTCAATCAGCGCCAACTGAACGATCTCATCGACGAGGCTACCGAGCATGAGAATGACGGGCAGCTGAGGCCACACAAGGCGACATTGGCAGAGGAGATCAAAGCCATCAAGGTACGGCACATAGAGATCTGTAATCACGGCATCAAACGAACGTTCGTGGAGTACCCTCAAGGCTTGCAATCCATCCTCTACTGCCACCACGGTAATCGAGTGCTGTTCAAGATACTCAATAATGAGACGGCGCACCATCTCCTCATCATCGACGACTAACACACATGTGCGATGTACCGTCATCCTGTTCCCCCTTCGTCAGCCGCACTACAAAGGTCCGCAATGAAATGGTGGGGTGGAGGTGATAGGAGGGCGCCCCACCCCCTGGTCCGAGCCGGAAGGTTCAAGGCTCAGGCCATGACTATCAACGTAATCCGATCTAGTCGGCTGTTACGTCATATCCTGTCGTCCTCATTCGGTCATCATCCAAGAGCAGCGCCGACTGCTGTGATCCATCCACCCAATAATACCGTCCTGCTCAAAGGCACCTTCCGTGCGCTCTCACGCTGCTTAGCAACGTTGCTTCATCCATGTCCGTAAGATTCCCTCCCGGTCAACGGTCAGTCAGATATCGCCCCTGTGGGATACATCTCCTGAGTTGATCGGCAGCCTCCGAAAAGCAGGAACAGACCTATTCCCCTCACCAGGCAAACGGCCGTGGGCATCGGTTTGGACCGGACTTGCCAGAATCCTGGGAATAGCTGCAACTTGTGTTCTCTACTCATCGACGCCTCTCTTTTGCTCTACCTCATATAATATGACGGCGAGGACGATAAAAAGGTTACAACCACAGGTCTTTGCTGATGGAGGTCGTCGGGAACAGTCGGATGTTCCTGAAGAAAGGCCTGTAACCTTTCGACCAGCACCTCCGTCTTAAGACATGAACAGAACCTCCCCACTCGCGGGAGTGTCATCAACGTCGGAGTGCGTGCGCATCGGCCCCCGAAGCTCCTGCGCACAATCCTGATGGAGGAAGTGCCGACAATGATGAGTACCTCTGGCGATGAGCATCTCCGGAAGTTGGAACAAGCTCTTCTTGAGGCCCACCGGATTCGACGGACGCCGCTGTGGGACGTGGGGTGGGCCAAAAGCGTGATGCAAGAGATTCATCGCCTGTCGAAACATCAGCCGCCAACCCCAGTTGGAGCGACCCGCATGAAAGAGACACAGTTCACTGCACTCGAACGGGATGCAAGAAATGATCGCGGTTTCGCACGGTGATGCCGTGCGATTTCACACGGTTGCACCATGCATCTTCCTCGATATTCTTCTCAGAACTGTCCCCGGCATAGAGCCTGGTTCAGGAAAGTATTCCTCGTCTCTCCTGCTCCAGCCCAGCTGGTCCCATGTCTCTACCTCGATTCACGCTGAATTGTCGCGATGTTCCATATCCAGACAGAGATAGAGGGTCAATACCAGCTATTCCCCGTCTCTGCTCATAACTGACCACCACGTGCCCCTCCTGCGGAGAATCTCCTCTGCATCATGGATGTGGTACACGGCCTGCACAGTAGTCAAGTTGTATACAGCGGTGCCCCGGTTCATGGAGGCTGTAATGGATAAGGCGGTAGTACGATGTGCCGACCTTACGTCATATCAGGTCTTCTTGATCATCGATATCTTTGGACCAGTCGCGCAGTGAAGCGACGAGCCGGTAACGGTGAAAAGAAGGGAAGAGCGACATGGCTGTCGCGGCAAGAATGACACTCGATTTGGCGGCGCAAACGGCCACTCGCCTCTCCCCCGCGCGAGGCAGGGTTATTGGGGTATGGCCAAGAGATGTATGGGCTCAATCTGATGGCGAGGATGCAGACCTAGTTAAACGCGTCGTCGCAGGTGAAACCGAATATTTCGAAAACTTGATGCTCCGCCATCGGGATCATGTCTGCCGAATTGTGTGTGGGCACGTCCCGCCCGAGAAAGTAGCGGAGCTTACGCACGAGATCTTTGTGAAGACCTATACCGGACTCGGAACCTATCGGTTTGAAGAGCCCTTTTCTCACTGGCTGGCCACGATCGCCGTCCGCACCTGCTACGACTTTTGGCGGGCACAGCGGGCAGCGGACGTACCGGTGAGTGCGCTTACGACCGAGCATCAACGCTGGATCGACCAGGTACGGGCGGCTCAGTCATACGAGGGTTTTGCCGAACGAGCTCGTCAGGAGGAAGCCAGGGAGGTCTTACAGTTGGCGTTGGCCCAACTCACACCGGAAAATCGCATGGTCGTGACCTTGGTGCATCTCGACGGTTATTCCGTCCGCGAAGCGGCAGAGTTGTTGGGGTGGAGTGTGATCAACGTCAAAGTACGTGCGCATCGAGCCCGGCACCAGCTACGCACGATCCTCAGAGCGGCAGTCGCCCAACCATGAGCACGAGCGACAACGAGCGCCTTCGGACGGTGATGAGGCTTTAGTCATACGGGGGGAGCTGGTCCGTCCCGCAAGAATCCCCTTCTGGGTAGCAAGCCCCGAACAGAAAGAGAGATCCCCCATTCATACTGAGAGTTCACTCATTTCAGGATCGATAGAGTGGGGGAACGTGAGGATCTACCAGGAATACTCGATCAACCGGAACAAGTTCCATGAATACTTTCACGGCTCAACCTCAGACCTTCGAGACCATTCAGAAGCGTTACGCCCTTCATTTGCGAGACTGTCGCGACCATATTATCGAGGATCTCCGGCAATCTCCCGGCACCGCCGTGCTTACAGGATATTTTCAAGAAGGGAAGAGAATCCGGGCCCTACTGACCTTTGCTGCTGCCTCCGCCATTGGCATCGAACCCCGCACAATAATCCCTGTGGCATCGGCCCTCGAACTGCTTCACGGCGCGTCTCTCATTCATGACGATATCGTGGATGAGGCAGTCGAGAGACGCTGCCTTCCTGCCCTCCATGTGCGGCTAGGAATTGGACCAGCTCTCGTACTCGGGGATTACCTGATCCTTCGCGCCTTCACCATCTTGCAGGAATCGCGTCATGTTTGCGGCTCGGAGCAAATGCTTGCGGCGTTACACACACTCAACTCCTATGCCCAGTTGTGCTGTCTCGGTGAGCTCCATGACCTGATACCAACCGGTGATGGCAATCCCGAGGACGAGTACTTCACTATCGTGCGGGGGAAAACGGCGTCTCAGTTTGCCGCCGCCGTCACTCTTCCGGCCATCGCCGGCGGGGGAACTCCTGGGGAAATCGAAGCCTTGCGGATGTATGGTATCAATGTCGGAATCGCGTTTCAGATTCAGGATGACGTGCTGGACATCATCGGAGATTCAGGAGTACTGGGGAAGCCTGTTGGAACGGG
>JAHBWQ010000066.1 GCA_019636915.1 Nitrospira sp.
TCTTCGGGTGCGCCGAGCGGCAGGAGGAACCGATCGTCGCGTTGGTGAATGGTCGAGCGATTACCCAGACCGAATTCGACCTTCGATGGGGGGAGCTCTCACCCGCCACCCGTTCCCGCTATGAGAAGGACGGCGGCAAACGGAAATTCCTCGAAGAGCTCATTACCCGAGAGCTCCTGATGCAGGAGGGTCGCCGACAAGGCTTGGATCATAGTGATGTCATCCGGGACAAGACGCAACGGTATAAGGAACAGCTCATCCTCGACGAACTTCTGAAAGACAAGCTCCAATCCAAGGTGGAACTGACGCAAGCTGAACTTGATGCCTACTACGAGAAGCATGCCGCCGAACTGCTGGACCCGCTGAAAGCCAATATCTCGGTAATGCTGCTGCCCAATGTTTATGCCGCAAAGGATCTTGAAATGCAGATCAATCGAGGCGGGAACTTTGCCAAGTTCGCCCAGCGATACTCGATTGACGAGAAGACAAAGTCCAAAGGCGGCGATCTGGGCCCCTATAAGAAGGGAATGCTTCTTCCCGAGCTGGATGCCGCGATTCATACGCTCAAGCTAGGCATGGTCAGCAGTCCCATTAAGACCGAGCATGGCTACTATCTCGTCATGCTGTCCCCTCTGGATGAAACCATTATCCAAACTGATTTGGCGACAAAGGAACGCCTTCGACAGGAACTCCTGGCCGATAAGCGGCGCAAGCGATTCGACGAAGTGATCGCCGACATCCGGACCAACGCAACCGTTCGTTTCGCTGAAGCCGCTCGATATATTAATACGGACACCGGCAAGCGTTAGTCTCTGCTCATTTCCACGAACCCGCCGCTTCGTGTAGAATTATCGAACCAGTGATGCGGGTTTTCCGCTCCTGAGTGCAGGAACCATGACCACCGCTTCTCACACATCCCGTTGGAATCCTCTCCTCATCTCGGTGCTCCTTCTGCTCATATTCCCCAGCTTGTCCCCGTATCAGGCTTCAGCTCATCTGCAGGATCGTATCGTCGCGATCGTCAATTCCGAGCTGATCATGCTGTCCGATGTCCAGCGTGAGTTTGCAGCGGAACAGGAGCGTCTCTCCCGTGTGCACCGAGGAACCGAGCTGGCCCAGCGACTCAAGACCGCGGAATACATGGCCTTAACGAAACTGATCGAGCGGAAGTTGCAGCTCCAGGAAGCCAAAGCCAAAAAGGTGGAAGTGTCAGACGGCGAGATCAAGCAAGCCATTGAGCAAATGAAACGGCAAGGGACCCCTCTCGACCCCACAAGCCCCAACGACATCCAGACCGTGCGCGATCAACTCTTGCTCATGCGAGTAGCCGATCTGCAGATTCGCGGCAACATCATGGTCGGCGACTCTGAGCTGAGGCGGTACTACCAAGATCATCGCGACCGTTTCGCCCTCTCCGAGGAGTATGAATTGAGTCACATTCTGATCCGCCCCCGCTCCTCAGATGGGCTGGCCGACGCGCTGACCAAAGCTCGCCGCGCCATGAATGACCTGAAACAAGGGGAAAAGTTTGAGGATGTCGCCAGGGAATACTCCGATGGCGACAATGCCGCACAAGGCGGACGGCTGGGCTTGGTTCGACAGGGCGAGCTCATCCCCATCATTGATCAGGCCATCGCACGCTTAGTACCCGGCGGAATCTCCGACATCATCGAGAGCCCTGAGGGGATCCAGATCATTCGGATGGACGATCGAAAGCCCAAACGGTTTCGGACGTACGAGGAAGTCCATCGAGAACTCCAAGAACTCGTCTATCGACAGAAAAGTGAAGACATGTTCCAATCCTGGCTCGTCGAACTGAAGAATAAATCCTATATCGAGATTAAATTCTAGCCCGCATGATTCATAAACGCTTCTACCGCAACCGTCGACACGCTGCTGCGACAGGCCTGGCTGCGGTTTCACTGCAGCCAAGCAGGCTCACCAACCCACGACCCTATCTCCCCACACTCCTAGTCCTCTCCGATAAGGGACTGAGATCATCAACCACCATGCTGTTGCCTCGCCGTTTCACGGAGAGCCCCCCACAGCCTGTCTCGTCCCTCCCCCGTCACGGACGAATAGGGAATCACGGCTTCTTCCTCGGCAAGTCCAAAACTTTGATGGATCTGGCGAAGGGTTCTCGCCCGCTCATGTGACTTCAGCTTATCAACCTTCGTCACGACGATAAGGGGATCGTGCCCGATCGAACGGAGCCAGGCCATAGTCTGGCAATCTTGATCGGTCACGACACGACCATCCACTAACAACACAACTCGGAGCAGCGCAGCACGACCAAGGAGATAGCGTTCGAGCAAAGGCCCCCACTGAATGCGAACGGTTTTCGGCACGTTTGCAAACCCATAGCCGGGCAAATCAACGAGGTAGAATCGCGAGATATGGGGATCCGAGGTGGAGATGAGAAATACATTCACGGCTTGCGTTTTCCCAGGGGTTCGACTGACCCTGGCCAGTTCTCGACGATTCAGTAAGGAGTTGATCAAAGACGATTTACCCACATTTGAGCGCCCGACAAAGGCAATCTCCCGGAGATCACCGGAAGGAAACTGTTCTGGATCGACACAACTTTTGATAAACTCGGCTGCGAAGATTTTCATGTTGTCAGGCTACCCGATGGATGAACAGCAGAAGGCGAGTCAGAGTCCAATCTTTTTCCGCCCTTACACATACGACCCTCCTCCGCTCAAGTCAACCGGTCGCAGTAGAATCCGGCGGGTGTTTCTCTGGGGCACCCTCTTCATCGGACTTCCGTTGGGTATCCTGATGTTGAGCTGGTTCATGACCTTGCCGGATATTGAACATCTCACACGAACCAACCCGACATCCACCGCCCTGATGGAAACCCGGCAGACTCAGGCAAAGGAGCAGGGACGTCCCATCAAACGCCAGTGGGTGTGGGTCCCGCTTTCCCGCATCTCCCCACACCTTCGCCATGCGGTAGTGGCCGCAGAAGATGCCTCGTTTTTCATCCACGATGGATTCGACTGGGAAGGAATTAAGGAAGCGGCTAAATACAACATCGAAGCGGGCGAACTCAAGCGTGGCGGGAGCACCATTACGCAGCAACTGGCCAAGAATCTCTATCTCTCTTCCGAACGGTCTCTACTTCGAAAAGCAAGAGAAGCCCTGATTACGCATCATCTCGAACAACATCTCCCGAAAAATCGTATCCTGGAACTGTATCTCAACGTCGCCGAGTGGGGACAGGGGATCTATGGTGCTGAAGCCGCGGCCCGTCATCACTTCGGCAAACCGTCACTCGAACTGACGGTCGACGAAGCCGCCTGGCTGGCGGCCATCTTGCCCTCGCCGCGTCGATACGATCCCCTCAGAAAAACGACCTTCTTGACTCGCCGCCACGAACACATCTTGAAATGGATCGATCGCCAATCCTCAACTCCTGTGTCAGTGACCGATGAATAGCACCGCGAGCTGCAGTTACTCTGAGTACTCAGAAGAGTCGCCGACCTGACCGTGATCCTGTTCACCAAAGATGGCCGATTCGTGGGTGTAGTGCTTGAACTCGAGCAGATTGTGCGATGGGTCTTCCAAAAAGAACGTCCGGTGCTCAATGCGGGTCCCAGGAAAGCGCACGCGAGGTTGCTGATAGAAAGTGAGGTCGTTTACTTTCGCACGATCCGCCAGCGCCTGCCATTCTTCCTGAGAAAGAAAGACCAGCCCGAAATGGCGCGGGTAAATACCTTTCTGTTGAGGAGGTTGCTCCGGCACGAGATGCGCGACAAGCTGATGGCCAGCCAACCCAAGAGTCACCGCATACTTTGATCTCCGCCCGACCAAACAGCCGAGGCCATCGACGTAGAACCGAAGCGTAGTTTCGACGTCGCGAATCGGGAAAGCGAGATGAAAGAGCGCGCGGCTCATTGAAACCTATCTTTCACGGTAGGTTCTCCCTTCCCATCCCACCACCCAGCTGCCATGTGCGGCGTCACATGCACAATCGTAAATCGCCCTTGTGGCGTAAGGACCAGCGCACCAGCGGAACCGTGGACTTTTTTCACAAGCCGTTGAAACACCACTCGTACCACCTGGCCAGGTGTGCTCCCTCGTCTTAATCGGTCACAGATCTCTTTGGCGACCGCCAGGCGCATGATGCTCTCGCCCCATCCTGTCATGGACACCGCACCGGTTTCATTGTCAGCATAGACGCCACAGCCGATGATCGGCGTATCGCCGACTCGTCCGGGCAACATCCGATCAATGCCTCCAGTCGATGCACCGGCAGCAACCGTTCCGGATTGATCCAAGGCAACAGCACCAACCGTTCCGTGGCGATTCCGCGTCGTTCTCATCCGCTTGAGCACCAAATCGTATGACAACACGAGTTGTGGAGCCGGACGCTTCTGAGGTTCCAGTTTGAAATGTTGAGCAAACTTCGTCGCCATCGGCCCCACAAGCAACACGTGTTCCGTTACCTCCATGACGTAGCGGGCGGCGCTGATTGGATGAACGACACCTTCGATGGACGCCACGGCCCCGGCACGCAGGCTATCCCCTTCCATGATGGAGGCATCCATCCTTCGCACTCCGTCCAGCTGAAGATATGCACCCCTGCCGGCGTTAAAGAGCCCGCTACGTTCGAGAACCCGTATCGTGTGTTCAACGGCAATGAGGGCAGAGCCGCCTCGATCCAGGAGATGATAGCCGACTTGCAGAGCTGCCCGAAGACAGGCCGCTTGCGAGGACGTCATGCCACGAGAGCCGGCACCTCCATGCGCGAGAATGATCGGGCGGATAGGTTTCAATTCAACAGCAAATCCCTGGTTCTCCGATAGGCCGGATCCTGCATGCGATCGAGATCGGACCGCACAAATCCCAGACCGGTCACACAGAGTTCAAAATTCTCGGATAGTTTTTTGAACAACGGCAAGCTGGTTTCGGCATCCTCACGACCGATCTGTGCCACGATCCCATATGACCGCTTCCCGGTCTTCACGTAATCGACGAGAAAATCCTTATGGTAAATCCGCCCCACCGTTTTGAGCCGACGCAGATATTCAGGAAACAGTCCGGCCATAAACAGCGTGAAATCCCCGATGTGGCGGTGAACGTCTCGTTCTCGATCCAATGATTGGGCTTCCAGCATCACCTCCGACTCAAACAGCAAATCGACGACACTGTCGACGGCGTGGTCCTGTCGATTTTTGATCTTATAGAGGTGATCCGTATGGGTGAAGTCGACCAGCAGATTTGAGACGTAGGAGGTGACCTTCTCATCAGGCCAACCGAGATGTTCGGTAAAGCTCTTCTCGGTCAAAGCCCCGAACAGTTGCCGGAGCGGATGTTGTAGAGGAACTGAAGCACTCATCTCTCCCTCCTGGAAAGTTCGATGAGCCGTGACTTCAGTATAACAGATACCAACGACCAGCCGCCTTCTGCCCTCCCAGACCCTATCGGCGCTCCGCCGTAAGACCTTGAGTTTGGCCTAGCGCCCCTCCCGACTATTTAATACAAAAGTTACCGGCCCATCGTTGATCAAGGCCACCCGCATATGGGCCGCGAAGATCCCTGTTTCAACTCTTGTCCCACTCTCGCGCAATCCGGCCGCGACCTGTTCATAGAGTCCCTTGGCCAGCGCTGGAGGAGCCGCCTCGTCGAAACTGGGACGGCGTCCGCTGGCAGGACTACCCAACAGCGTAAACTGTGAGACCAGCAACACAGCGCCGTCCACATCTGCCAGTGATCGATTCATCTTCCCTTGTTCATCTGAGAAAATACGGAGGCTCCGGATCTTGTCGATCAGGTAGCGACTGTCCGACTCGTCATCGCCTTTCGCGACGCCCAATAGCACCATCAAGCCATGTTGGATCTGACCGACGATCTGTCCGTCGATCTCGACCGAGGCACTGGTGACACGCTGCAAAACAGCCTTCATCGATTAGGCCAAGCTTCCCTGGAGTTGGGTCAAGGTGCCTTCAAGGGAGAGTAATTTGCGCTTCATGGGCAGTCCTCCCGAGAATCCCCCAAGCCTGGCATCTTGGGCGACAATCCGGTGACAAGGGATCACAATCGGTATCGGGTTCGCACCAACCGCGTTACCGACTGCTCGGGCATACTGTGGTCCGCCCACACGAGCAGCAATCCATTGATAAGAACGGAGCTTACCGTATGGCACACGTAGGAGCACCCGCCAGACCTGTCGCTGGAAGGTCGTCCCCTGAGAAAGATCCAACGGCACGTCAAAGGTCTGTCGCTTGCCCGCAAAATAGTCGAGCAGCTGACACCGCGCCGCTTCGAGTCTTGTGGACTCTCCTCGCGGCAACGGCTCGTTCAATTGTTCGATGAGTTCTGATTCGACTGCTCGTTTCGAACGCTTCGGCAAGACAATCGTTTGAATCCCCTTGGAAGATTCGACGATCCCCATCCACCCCCATGGTGACTGAAAGATGATGAGCTGGCGCATGGTCAACTCCCTGCTACCCCAATACTCGACCCAGTTTTTTTCTGACAATCGACCACAGGACCCCGAGTTCCTCCGACCGAAACAGGGCATGCACGCCCAAATACCCACCGATACTCGCTCCAACTGCTCCCATCAACATTGCAGTTTTCTCAATCCATTCACCCGGATCGGTCCAGACCTGCGCCCCGGCTACCCACCAGCAGGCCAGTATGATTGGAATGCACCCAATCACGACTCGACTAGCCGAACGGAGCACTGAATACCAGTCGACTCCACCGAGTCTCCGATTGAGCACAGCCACGAGGATTCCGCCGTTGACCATCGCCGCAAGGGCCGTGGCAAGGGCAAGCCCGGCCGCTCCCAGGTGCGACATCAAGACCAACGAGAACAGAATATTCGCCACCACCGCAATCGCCGCTGAAATGACCGGCGTCGTGGTGTCCTTCAGTGAATAAAAGGCCGAGACGATGATGCGCACTCCACCAAACGCCCATAACCCGACTGAATAGCAGAGGACCGCAAAGGCTGTTTCAGCAGTATCATGCGCCGTAAAGGTGCCATGTTCAAACACCAGATGCACGATCGGAGTCCGCAACACAATCAACCCCACCATGGCCGGCAGCATAATAAAGATGATCATGCGTAGTCCAAACCCGAGCGTCGTACGCAATTCGTCCAGCGCGCCTCTGGCTGCTTGGGCCGACAACGTAGGCAAGATGGCGGTGACCAACGCCACGCCAAAGATGCCAAGCGGAAACTGAATCAATCTCATGCCGTAAAAGAGATACGTCGGCCCACCAACAAAGAACGAGCCCAGGATCGTGCTCACGGTGATATTAATCTGTGTCACCGACAACCCAAGCAACGACGGAATCATCAGCCGACCGATCTTTCGCACCCCTGGATGGCCCGGATTGAACGTAAATCCGAACAACATGCCTCGTCGCCTGAGCCCTGGTAGTTGCATTGCAAACTGGGCAGCCCCACCGGCCACCACACCGATCGCAACACCGATGATGGGTTCCGGCATGGTCGGGGCTAAGAACAGGGCGCACCCGATGATGAACAGATTAAAAAAGACCGGTGAAAACGCCGGAGCCGCAAAGGCCCGTAATGAGTTGAGCACTCCCATGGCCAGCGCCGCCAAACTGATAAAAATGAGATAGGGGAACATGATGCGAGTGAGCACCATGGTCATTTCTAACCGGGTCGGATCGTCATGAAATCCCGGCGCCAGGAGCCACACAATACCTGCCGATCCCATAATCCCGATGAGAGCAATGCCCGTCACGATCGTCAGTAACGTCGTGAAGGCGGCACTCGCCAATTCCCACGCATCCTGCTTCGATTTTAACGTGTGGTATTCAGTGAAGACCGGAATAAATGCAGCTGACATCGAGCCCTCGGCAAAAAGCTCGCGGAGCAGATTCGGAATCCGATAGGCGACAAAAAACGCATCCGCCGCTGGAGTCGCACCAAAGAGTCGTGCGATGAGCATGTCCCGGATAAACCCAAGAATACGGCTTGAAAACGTGGCGATGCCGATGATACCAGCTGATTTGATGACGGCCTGATTCTCGTCCTGCGGTTTCGGGGGTGCAGCGGGGGAGACGGTCGGCTCTGACATGGACCGGATTCTAGCGGAACAATCGCGGGGCGTCTATGGAAGGTGAAAGGAGCCCGATCCGCCAGTCGCTTATGGTCAACAACTCGCCAGCACAAGCGAACGACAAACTCCTGACGCATACTGACATCACGCCAGGAGTCTTCGAGCAGTCGTTTACGCAGCCAGTCGAATAGGTGGCCGACTGGTCATACTCGTGGAATTCGTCTCCGTGTCGCGCAACACTTCGGCCTTGGCCTGAGGTTTCATCTCCAGGGTTCCATTGAAGACCACACCCTCCTCCATCGACAGCACCGGCGTAGTCAGGCTGCCTTCCACAACCGCCGGAGCACAGAGCACGATCTGGCTGGTCGCCTCAATATCTCCCATGATATGGCCGTGGCAGACGACAGCTCCTGCCGTAACTTTGGCTTTAATCACGGCCTCAGGACCGACGAGCAACCCACCATCAGTGCGAATCTCTCCCTCCAACGCCCCATCGATTCGTACGGTCCCTGAGTAGGTGATGATGCCCTTGAACTCGACATCTTTGCCGACAAAGGCGACCTCGTCCGGCAGAATCGGGCCGTTGTGTTTTGAGAACGAACTCCGCCGGTCCTCCACCCACCGCTCTTGTTCACGTTCTCGCTCCGGCCCCCGCTCCACCTCGCCCCCTACGGTCTCCTCATGTTTCCACATCGTGTGCCCCCTCCTTGTCGAGATTGGTCTAGCCAGACGCGCAGTCCCGCCGAGTCTCTTCTCTATCGGCTGATCGCGAGGTTTTATTGAGCGGCAGGGAAGGAAGATGAACCGTTTACGATTCGATGACCAATTCATTCGATAATTCATCAGGATTGTCGCCTGGATGGCTAGGACAGACCTCGGCAAGCAACGTGCCACACACCTGAATCCCCTGGCACAACCCGCCGACGATATCTCCTCTGATCAATTGGCTGACAGCAGCCTCGACAACCGAGGACCAACCTTCCGGTGGAACTCGTTGGACGATGGATTGATCCGCCAACACATAGATCTGGCGTTCCAACAATGACACCATGATCAACACACCGGTGCGCTCGCGCGTCTGCGAGACCGCATGTGTCGTGAACGCTCGTTCGGCCCGAAGTCTTACTTTATGACGCATCCGATCCGTCGGCGTCAGCAGGCGAATACAAGGGGCCAACGTTCCCAGCCATGCGCCGGCCACATACGCCACAATCGTGGCCAAGACGAGCCAGGCTGCGTTGGAACCATGCCAACCCCACGGAAGCCAGAATATTTCCGTAGTGAGCATGAGCGTCAGGACCACCAAAGAGAGCAACAACCCGGCACGATGCTGGGCATCGCGGTAGAGTCCGGAACGGCTGACGATCATGGGAACGATTTCAGCATTCGTCTGTTGCTCCGCGGCATGCACCGTCCGTTTGATCCGTTCACGCTCCTCCTCTGTCAGCGCAAGGTACTCACCAGTTTCCACTGGCACCCCCTCCCCCAAAATCGCCGCCGCCACCACTGAATCCTCCCCCACCACCGAACGACCCTCCACCCCATCCGCCACTACGGCTGCTATACCACATCCAATCATCCAGCCCACGGGATCGAGTGGTTCGAGCTCCCGTCCCCGCAACACCAAGCAGCAGGAGCAAGACCACCGTCACGCCGCTCGCAAGCAGTGCAGGCCCCACCCAAGGCGCAAGGAACGCCGAGATTCCTGCGCCGGCAACCGGGCCGATGAAGCGATGGACATTTGTGAACAGAAGTCCGACGAACAGCCCGACAATGACCGCTATCACAACCTGCTCGATAACCGTACCGGCTTGCTGCGGAGGAGAATGCTCGGGCACCTGGTAGGTGCCTTCGATCGTCTTCAAAATTGCGTTGGTCCCTTCCATGACCCCGCCGGACATATCACCGGTGCGAAACCGAGGTACGATCTCATTCCTGATGATCTGTGCCGATCGAATGTCGGTCAAGACACCCTCCAACCCATACCCGACTTCAATTCGTACCTTCCGCTCTTTGATCGCGACCAATAACAGCACTCCGTTGTCCGTCCCTTTCCGACCAAGTTTCCAGGTCGTGGCCACACGATGCGTGAATTCCTCAAGGGACTCACCTTCGAGGGAAGGAATGGTTAGGACAGCGACTTGATTGCTGGACTGCCCTTCATGCGCCGTGAGACGAGCGGTGAGAGACTCCACCGTTGCCGGTGGCAAGACATGGGCGAGATCCACAACCCGCCCGGTCAACGGCGGGACATCGAGTGCCAATGCGTGAGAGGCTGCGAGCAAGGTTGAGGCAACGCTCAAACACAAAACCAACCATCCGAGAACTGGGACTGCTTGTTTCCGTTCCACAGTCTCAACCTCGACTCGAGCCTCACCCTATTCTCAGAATTTTACTTCCGGCGGCTTTGCCACGGCTTTTTCATCGGCTACGGTAAAGTTGGGCTTCTCTTCCAGATGCAGGAGGAACTTCGCCGTCAGGTTCGTCGGGAAATATCGAACCATCTTGTTGTATTCCGCCACTCGATCGATGTAGCGCTTACGGGCCACGGTAATTCGATTTTCCGTCCCTTCCAGCTGGCTCTGAAGATCTCTGAAATTTTGATCGGCCTTGAGGTTGGGATAGTTTTCGGCGATCGCGATCAGACGCCCCAATGCTGATGCCAGCCCTGCTTGAGCCTTCTGAAACGCCTCGAATGCTGCCGGATCCTTTAAGACCTCGGGCGTCACTTGCATCCCGGTGGCTTTGGCCCTCGCGTTGACGACGCCCTCCAGGGTCTCTTTTTCATGAGCGGCATACCCCTTGACCGTCGCCACGAGGTTGGGAATCAGGTCTGCACGGCGCTGGTATTGATTGATCACCTCGCTCCACGCAGCTTTCGTATCTTCGTCCAAGCCTTGCAAATCATTGTAACCACACCCGGACACAGACAACGCCGTGACCAGTATTGTTGTGATCGCCATCGTTTGCCACCAACTACGTCCCATTGTTTCCTCCTTCAGCCATACCCTCAGGACGCTGTGCCCCCTCCCAATCCTGCTTGCATGCTACCATGAGGGATAATCATGAAGATATGTCGGTCAAGGGGCCCGATGCCGAGAAGCGCATCATTCGATCGAACCGGCGGATCACACGGGAGATGCAGATGGCGGCGAAGAAAGAAACTAGTTGGAGAGAGATGACTGGGCAACCTCAATCGAGACCGAAGGGTTGGATCCGGCATGTGTTTGGATAAACGCCATCAGGCGTTTATCCTCCTGCGCTCTGCGCAGGAACTTGAACGCAATCCCACGGGCGCTGACGGAGCGAACAATGGCTGCAGCCTCGATGGGCGGCTCGTCCTTGGCAAGGCTGATCTCGAGGTAAAAGATATCGTCAACCCGCACATGGGCCTCGCTTTGGATAATGCAGCCCCCTAACGATAGATCCAATACAATGCCTTCTCCCCGAACTCGTCCCCCGGAAAATGAGAGGCAGAGCCTGACCGGAATACGCATATGTTCCCGACGCTCAGCGAGCCGCGGGAAGCTCGCGGAACTCATGCGACGGGCGAGAAACCGGCAGTCACACCGTTGACATTGGAAAGGTGCCATCCACAGCAGCGACGCAACAAACTCACGTGGCGAGCGCACCTGCACACGAAGCGCACCGCCCTGTCGACACTGAGGACACACGATCTGTCGTTCCATGCTGCCCTCCGGCATACACCAACCTATTCACAGCCCTTGATCGCACTATAAAGGCGTTTCCTTCACAGTCAAGCTCATTGCTTTCCGGCGCCAATCAGCTTCCGTCAGTGGAGGGTCGACTTGAGAAGAGGCACTGCCTGCAAAGAGTTCTGCTATGAGGACTCTGCGTGTGGAGACTCCGGCTCGCTGGGAAGGCCGGATTCGACGATGCCTGCACGGAGATACTCACGATTGAGATTGGCGATAAAACGGGCACTAATATTCTTGGGGCAAACGGCCTCACACTCATACTGATTACCGCAGGAGCCGAACCCTTCCCGGTCCATCGCCTCCAGCATGGCACTCACACGGCGCGCTCGCTCGGGCCTTCCTTGTGGAAGGGTGGCCAGGTGGGACACCTTTGCCGCAACAAACAGCATGGCCGAGGCATTCTTACAGGCCGCCACACACGCTCCGCAGCCGATACACGACGCTGCATCCATCGCGGTTTCTGCTTGGTCCTTCCCGATCAAGAGAACGTTCCCGTCCACCGCTCCCCCGGTATTGACGGAGATATACCCGCCTGCCTGCATGATCCGATCCAACGCACTGCGATCCACCACCAAGTCTTTTAGGACCGGAAAGGCTTTGGCCCGCCAGGGCTCAATCGTAATGCTCGTCCCATCAGGAAACCGCCTCATGTACAACTGACAAGTCGTGATACCCTGATCCGGGCCATGTGGGATCCCATTGATGACCAGTGAGCAACTCCCGCAAATCCCTTCCCGACAATCCTGCTCGAACGCCACAGGCTCCTCCCCATCGCCGAGTAGTCCCTGATTGACGCCATCGAGCATTTCCAGAAACGACATACCGGGGCTCACATCGTGCGCCTCATAGGTCACGAATCGACCCTGTTCGCACGGACTATTCTGTCGCCAAATCTTCAAGGTGAATTTCATGACGTGTGCAGCAATCCGACCCCTATTCCTTTCCCCCCTAACCTCTCCCCTCTCACCGTTTACCAGCTACTGATAGCTTCTCAGGGTCGGAGGAACGAACTCGAAGGCCAACGGCTCTTTGTGCAAGACCGGCACAGCCCCATCCCGATACTCCCATGCCGCCACATAGGCAAAGTGAGCATCGTCGCGGCGTGGCTCACCATCTTCTGTTTGATACTCCTCCCGAAAATGTGCGCCACATGACTCCTGACGATGGAGAGCGTCGTGACAGAGCAATTCGGCAAACTCGAGATAGTCCGCCACTCGTCCCGCATACTCCAGCTCCTGATTGAAGGACTCGCCCGCCCCTGGCACCATCACATCCCGCCAGAATTCTTCACGAAGCGTGGGAATCGATCGCAATGCCGAGGTGAGCCCACCTTCATTGCGCGACATACCACAATAATTCCACAAGAGCGTCCCGAGCTCTCGATGAAACATGGCAGCGGTCCGACGTCCCCTCACCGTCAGCAGACGGTTGATTCGCGTCGTCACACGCTGAATCGCCTCGCGAGCTTCCGCATGATCGTCGGAAATAGGGAGGAGTCTTGCCGTCGCCAGGTAATGGCCAATGGTATAGGGAAGGATGAAATAGCCATCGGCTAGCCCTTGCATCAATGAGCTGGCGCCCAACCGGTTGGCACCATGGTCCGCGAAGTTTGCTTCACCGATGACGAAGAGTCCCGGGATGGTGCTCATCAGATTGTAATCCACCCAGAGCCCCCCCATCGTATAATGCGGCGCCGGGTAGATCCGCATGGGAACCTGATAGGCATCCTCTCCTGTGATCCGATGGTACATGTCGAAGAGATTGCCATAGCGTTCGCGGACGACTTCCAGCCCTTGTTGCTCGATGACTTCCGAAAAATCCAGATACACGCCCTGACCGCCTGGCCCGACACCATAACCGTCGTCGCACACAACTTTCACCGCACGCGAGGCGAGATCCCGCGGGGCGAGATTGCCGAACCTCGGGTATCGCCGTTCCAGAAAATAATCGCGATCCGCTGCAGGAATGTCGCCGGGAGACCGCTGATCCGATGGGACTCTCGGCACCCATAATCGGCCGTCGTTCCGGAGCGACTCGGACATCAGAGTCAACTTGGCCTGATGGGCCCCACCCGGTGGGATAGCCGTCGGGTGAATCTGGGTAAAACACGGATTCGCGAACGCCGCCCCATGCTTCCACGCTCGGTACGTACCCGTCACGTTACATCCGCTCGCATTGGTCGAGAGATAGTACACATTGCTGTACCCACCCGTGGCCAGTACCACGGCATGAGCCGTATGAGTACTGATATGCCCGGTGACCAAATCCCGCGCCACGATGCCTCGCGCCTGACCATCGACCAGAATGAGATCGAGCAGTTCCGTGCGCGGACGCATCGTGACCTGACCGCGTTCGATCTGCCAACAGAGCGCCGAGTAGGCACCTAACAGAAGTTGTTGTCCCGTCTGTCCCCGACAGTAGAACGTCCGGGAGACTTGTACACCGCCAAACGATCGGTTCGCCAATTGACCGCCATACTCCCTCGCAAAGGGGATACCGAGCGCCACGCATTGATCGATGATCTGTGTGCTGACCTGGGCAAGCCGGTACACATTGGCCTCGCGGGAGCGGAAATCACCGCCTTTGATCGTGTCATAAAACAATCGTCCGACACTATCTCCGTCGTCCTGGTAGTTCTTTGCCGCGTTGATTCCCCCTTGCGCGGCAATACTGTGAGCGCGACGCGGACTATCGTGGAAACAAAAGCACTCCACGTGATAACCGAGTTGTCCCAAGGTCGACGCCGCACTTGCGCCGGCAAGGCCGGTGCCGACGACGATTACGGTGAGCTTCCGCTTGTTGTTGGGGCTGACTAACTTTTCACTGAATCGATGCCGATCCCATTTGGCTTCCAGGGGTCCAGACGGAATTCTTGAATCCAGTCTCGTCATCAGCGCACGATCCCTAAAAAGACGGCTAGGATGATCGCAACATTCCCTAGGACCACAATCAGCCCGATCATCGGACCAAGCGCTTTCAAGAGGCGAGTCAACGCCGCATGCTCAAACCCCATCGTTTGTACGCTACCGGCAATCGCATGGCTCAGGTGAAGACCAAGCCCCAGCTGGCCGGCAAGATACAGGAGAACCATAAAGGGATTTTGAAAGGCATGAATCACCTTGCCGTAGACATCCCGATACCCATCGGGGTCGCGACGATCAGAGAACGTGGGATCGATGACGCCAGCCGTGAGGTGCAGGAGATGGAAACCGACAAATAACAACAGGATCATCCCGGATATCGCCATGGTGCGGGAAGCGATCGACGCCTGTCGATAGCGATGGAGCGTGTACTCAACGGGACGAGCACGACGATTTCGTATACTCAGCTGGAGTGCGAGCCCAACATGAAACACCGCCATACTCAGTAAGCCGATGCGGACCGTCCAGAGCACGATCGGCATATCCCGGAGAAAGGCGGCATAGCTGTTCAGTGCGTGGGGCCCTTCGAACAGCTGAAGATTCCCCAGCATGTGAAACATGACGAACACCACAAGGCCTAGCCCGGTCAGGGCTATGACCATTTTCTTGCCAACTGAAGATTGGAAATGACTCAAGAGGCGCATCATCAACGGGCATTATACAATGAACCATGAACAAACGATCACTTCGTCGGACGACGTCACATCCGACACTCTTGACTCAAATGGCATTCCATACCTGGCCATCTATCACACACGACACTCCAAGCCGCATGACACCCTGTTCGCTCTACGGATCTCAATAAGGATATGAAAGAGACGCAGGCAACGATGTCCGCGCTATCGGTACAATTCTTCGGGTCTACTGCTTATCTGATGACGGCAGGAGTCGACTCGCGCGGGGTGACTCGACGGACCTGAAGGTCCAGCTGTTCAGAAGGAGTGAGCCCTGGGACCAGCACATCCATCGCCATGACGCAGTTGCGGCCGCTCTCTTTCGCGGCATACAGCGCCCGATCCGCTTGATCAACCAACACCAGTGGGGCTCGTGCTCCAAATGCGCTGGTTGATACGCCGACACTCACCGTCAGCGTCATACCGGACACCGTTCGCACACGGTTACCAGCTTCCGCGGCCACACGGATACGAAGACGTTCCGCCAAAACCGTCGCCTCATCCAATGTCGTCCGTGGGAACATCAGGCAGAACTCTTCCCCTCCATAGCGTCCGACCATATCCGTCAACCGGACCCCTGACTGAAGGCAATCCGCAACGGCTTGGATCGCTTGATCCCCGACGGCATGCCCGAATTCGTCGTTCACGCGTTTAAAAAGATCGATGTCGACCATGAGACAGCAGAGCTCATTCCCTTGCTCGCACCCCACAGTAAACGCCTCCTCAAACCGGGCATAAAATGCGCGACGGTTGAGGCATCCTGTCAGCGAATCACGTGTAGCCAGACGCTCTAGCTCCCCGTTTTGCCGTAAGATTTCGGTCTGTGCGGCCTCCAGGCTCGCGACAGACCGCATCAGTGCGTCATTGAATTCCATGAGCTGTCGGTTTGCGTGTCGGAGCTCCGTGGTCCGCTCGTCAACAAGGTGTCTCAACTCGCTCACTCGTCCTGAAACTTTTTTTGCAAGGTCCCACTTCCAACACAATGCGGTAGCCAGCTGCAAAACCTCGACGCTGTTGAACGGCTTGTGGAGAATCAGCAGCTTATCAGTTCGCCCAATTCGGTCTCTGATCTCATCCCAAGGTTGGTCGGAATAGGCGGTACAAATCACGACTTGTAAGGCAGCATCAGCTCCCCAGAGACGCTCGATGGTCTCCAGCCCGTCCCACCCCGACGGCATCCGCATATCGACAAATGCCACCGCATAAGGGTTCCCCTCCCTGCCCGCCGCTTCAATCAAATCCAGCGCGACGACCCCTTGATCTGCACAATCGACTACGAACTGATCGCTGACACGAACCGACGTGGGCTCACCGAATAGAGTGGCCCGTGCCTGCTCCAGGCCCTCCAATCCCCTTTCCGGCTGTAGAATTTTCAGGAAGTCCTGATGGATCGAGACATTGTCGTCCACGACGAGAATACGCCGATTGATCTCCTCACTTGTCACTCGAAACTCCTCCGACAACTCTCCCAAAGATGCATTAACTCGCTTTTGCATACACCGACGTCGCGGCCGGCTTCCTGAGCTGCATCGTACACCAAAACGTCGACCCGCTTCCGAGGACACTCTCAACGCCCACCCTTCCGCCCATCATCTCTGCCAACTGCTTCACAATGGCCAACCCAAGCCCCGTGCCACCGTACTTGCGCGTGGTACTGCCGTCGGCCTGAGTGAACGGGGCAAAGAGCTTGCCGTGAACTTCAGGTTCTATACCAATCCCAGTATCTTGGACCTTCAGACACACCGCCGTTTGCCCGACAACATCATCGGTCACCACCACAGAAACAGTAATCTGGCCATGTACGGTAAATTTGATCGCGTTCCCGATGAGGTTCGTAAGGATTTGACGAATGCGTACCGGATCGCCGACATACATTTGACCAATGGATTCCGAGAGGGTCACAATCAACCGAAGTCCCTTGCTCTCTGCCGGCCCCGTAAAGAGTTCCTGCACCTCCGCTACCAACTGACGAAGGTCGAACAAGATGTGTTCAAGCTTCAGCTTTCCAGCTTCGATTTTTGAAATATCCAGAATGTCATTGATGATTTGGATGAGCGTCTGACCGGACTTCTGCAACGTTTGCACGTACCGCCGCTGCTTGTCATTCAGTGGTGTTTGCATCAAGAGTTCGCTCATACCCAGAATCCCGTTCATCGGCGTACGAATTTCATGGCTCATATTGGCCAGAAACTGAGACTTGGCGACATTGGCTGCCTCAGCAACCTCCAATCGTTGCTGTGCCTGGCGTGCCAAATTCCACTTGGCAGTCAAGGCAGTGGCCAATTGCGAGACTCCCACACTGGAAAATGGCTTTTGCAAAATCAGCAGGCGATCGTCATACCCCAATCGATGGATGATGTCTTCCCAGGAATGATCCGTGTACGCCGTACAGATGACCGTCTGAATCTCTGGGTCGACAGCCCAAACATGTTCGATCGTCTCCAACCCATCCCAGCCCAGGGGCATGCGCATGTCCACAAACGCCACGGCGTAGGGTCGATCTTCCTGACACGCCTTCTGAACCAAGGCTACTGCCGCTTGTCCCTGATCCGCGCAATCTAATTCGAAATCCATCAGCGGCTTCGGACGCGGACTATCACCAAACACTGCGATGCGCGCTTCATCCAAACGCTGCATCTCAGGCCCAGGCTGTAGAATCTTTCGAAAATCATCGTGGATCAGTACATTGTCATCGATGACCAAGAGTCGACGATTTTCTGAGCGATCCGTGATCTTCGTCGCCATAGTGTGACTCGATCAAGACGGGATGATCGATCCCGTTCCTTACGCCGCTAGTGATTCGGTGGTTGGCAACCACTGTCTCAGCGCCTTGCGAATCTCCTTCAGCCCCGCCGGCTTGGCGAGGAACCCATCCATGCCGGCAGCAAGGCAAGCCTCTTGATAACTGCTGACAGCGTAGCCGGACAGCGCGACAATCCGAACAGGGGTACCGTCCGGCCTGGCCAAGTTACGTCGGCGAATCTCTTTGCTGGCTGCTAATCCATCCATTTCCGGCATCTCACAATCCATGAGAACCAGATCGTATTGAACTCGCTCCATCGCTTCAATCGCCTCCCTGCCCGTACTGACCAGATCGACTGATTCGCCACAGAGATTCAACATGTGCAAGAACACCTCTTGATTGGTTGCATTATCCTCCGCCAAGAGGATACGCGTGCGCGATCGAGGTTGGGAGAGAAAGCCGCCGGAATGCTTCGCAAGACTCGAACTGCATGTAACGGATGGGATGGGCTGCTCAGACGCTTGATTCTCCACTACGGCGGTATCCTGTGCGCTCTGCTTCTGAAGGCGAACCGTAAACCAGAATGTCGACCCTTGTCCTGGGATACTCGTGAGACCGATATCACCACCCATCAATCGGACGAGACGTTGCACGATGGCAAGTCCCAAACCCGTCCCCCCAAATCGCCTCGACATCGTCCCATCGGCCTGAGCAAATGGATCAAAGATCTTCTCCTGGGCATCGAGTGGAATTCCTATTCCTGTGTCGCATACCGTTATCTTGAACAACGCATCATCAAGGCGATCCTCAAGACATTCAACGTGCAGCAGTATGCTGCCTCGTTCCGTAAACTTCACCGCATTCCCCACTAAGTTCGTTAAAATCTGCCTGAGACGCACTGCATCCCCTCGCCACATGGCAGGCACCTCAGACGCAATGTGATACTCCAGGCTCACCCCTTTTCGACGTGATGGCTCCAGAAACAAGTCCACGACATCTTGCACGGTTGAAGCCAAGTTGAACCCCGCAATATGGAGTTCCATCTTGTTCGCTTCGATCTTGGAGAAATCCAGTATGTCGTTGATGATATGCAACAGTTGTTCGCCGGAACGACGGACGGTTTCCACTAAGTGCTGCTGTTGGTCGTTTAAAGGGGTTGAGAGCAACAGTTCATTCATACCGAGCATCCCGTTCATCGGGGTTCGGATCTCATGGCTCATATGTGCCAAAAACTGAGACTTGGCCTGATTGGCATTATCCGCCGCCACTTTGGCCTGTTTCAGCGCTTCCACTGTTTTCTGCAGTTCGCTATTGCGCTGTTGCAGCTCAACCGTCCGTTCCGCAACTTGTTGTTCGAGACGCTGATTGGTCGCGAGAAGTTCCCGATTGCGGGCATTGACCTGTGCCACAAGGTCTTCAATCTGTACCCGGACATCGCGCCCCAACTCCCACTTGCGCGTCAGAGACGCGGCGATCTGCTGAACCTCGATTGCATCGAACGGTTTGCGCAAGATCAGCAACCGATCGCTCATGCCCAACCGTGCTGCAATTTCCGCCCACGAATGATCCGAATAGGCCGTGCAGATTACGACCTGAATTCGACCATCGACCTGCCAAAGT
>JAHBWQ010000067.1 GCA_019636915.1 Nitrospira sp.
TAATAAGGCCGTGGGCAGTGAAGACGAGTCCCTGCTCTATGTCGGCCAGTGAGCTGTTGACCTAGTCTAGGCGGCGCCGACGGAGCCAAATCTCAAGATCCCGCGCAACGATCATGCAGCCAACCGACCGACCAACGGAACCACGCATTCCGGAACCACGTTCTCGGCCCGCTGATCGCGATATCCTCCGAGAAGTCCTTCGCGATCAGACTGAACGAGGGCAGACCAAGTCGGACATTGTCATTCAATCCGTCCAGAAGTTGTTGCGTCGAGGAGCAATCACAAATCTGTCTAAAATGTTAGGGCGTATGCACCCCGCCGATGTGGCCAAGGCGGTGACGCATCTTTCCTCGCCAAAAGAAAAACGGGAAATTTTTGAGCTGGTTCGTGGTGAAGGGAAGCGTGGGCAGGTGCTCAGCGAGCTTGATGGGGAGAGCATTCAACAGGTGCTTGCGGATCTGCTCCATTCCGATATCGCCTGGCTCTTAAAGGATCTCGGCCCTGACGACGTCGCCTATATTCTTGGGTTTCTCCCGGAAGAGCGAAGCAAAGAGGTGCTGGCTCTGATGAAGACGGAGGATTCGAGCGAAGTGGCCGATATTCTCCGATACCCCAAAGATACGGCCGGCGCCATTATGACCACAGAATTCTTTTCTCTGCCTGAGGATTCCACGGCACAGGAGGCCATACGTCGGTTGCAACAGGCAACTGATGCGGAAATGGTGTTCTATATCTATGTAACAGATAAGGATGATCGCTTGGTTGGTGTCCTGTCGCTTCGGCAGCTTCTCACGGTGCCTCCCACGACTCCGCTGAAGAACATCATGACGCGGGAGGCTATGAGCGTCAGCATTGACATGGATCAGGAAGAGGTGGCGAGGCAGGTGGCCAACTATAACTTATTGGCGATTCCGGTCGTAGAGCGAGATGGAAAGCTTGTGGGAATTATCACGGTTGATGATGTGGTTGATGTCATCCGTGAAGAAGCAACCGAGGACATGTTGAAGATGGCCGGAGCCATTGAAGAGGATACGGCTTCAAAGTCATCAAGCATTGCTGCCGCGAGACTGCGATTGCCGTGGCTGTTTACCAACCTAGTGGGGAGTCTACTCTCCGGTGCGATCCTTTGGTATTTCCGCTATACGGTTCAAGAGGTTGTGGCCATTGTGAGTTTTATTCCTGTCATCGCGGCGATGGGTGGTAATGTCGGCCTGCAATCATCCACGTTGATCATTCGTGGGTTGGCTACCGGTTCTGTCGAGCTCACCCATGTATGGCCGGTATTTTTTCGTGAAGCAAAGATCGGGCTGGTGATGGGACTGGCGTGCGGGATGACCTTGACGTTGGTCGCGTGGGTGTTGCATCAAGGTTTTCTGGGAATGGTTGTTGGCACTTCGCTGATGATCGCCTTTTTTGTCTCGACCAGTATGGCGACGATTATGCCGATCCTCCTGAAACGTCTAGGGGTAGATCCTGCTGTCGCGGCTGGTCCTTTTGTGACGACGGCGAATGATATTACGGGTATCTCAATTTATTTGACGTTGGCCACGCTATTCTTAGAGCACCTCCGATGACAGGGTTCCGCAGATCGCTGGGGCGCCGGTGTGCCCAGGATGAGAGGGGTCCGTGCCGCTTGTAAAGACGACTGCGATCGTTTTGCGGAGCCGAAAGTGGGGCGATGCCGATCGAATTGTCACCTTCTACACGAGAGAGCGAGGGAAGATTCGAGGGGCGGCTCGTGGTGCGCGTCGACTCAAAAGCCGATTCGGAGCGGCACTTGAGCCGTTTAGCCTGTGCCGGTTGAATCTCTATGAAAAAACCGGTGATTCACTCTTTCGGATTTCACAGGTTGATCTTGTCCGGTCTTCCCAGAAGTTACTGGAATCTCTCAGTCTGATAGATTCGGCGGCACGGATGGTCAACGTGGTGGCCGCGATCACTCCGGATGGCGATCCGGATCCGCTCTTGTTTGATACGCTCGAGCAAGGTCTTGCGTCGCTTCAAGAGAGTCAAGACCCAACCTTTATGGCGCTCCTATTTCAGATCAGATTGTTGGGTGTCACAGGATTTCGCCCACAGACCGACCATTGTGCAGCATGTGGGAAGACGCATTTTGTGGGTGAACCTCAGTTTTCTCCGGTTGCAGGAGGGCTTGTGTGTTTGTCATGCGCGGCACACCAGCGAGTTCGTTGTGTGGCGCTCTCCCGCGGCAGCCTCTCATTTCTCCAACAGGCTATTCGTCTGGATTCTGCTCTCGTGACACGGTTGCGAGCCAGTGGACAAGTGCGGGGAGAAGTGGAGGCGGCGATCGAAGGGTATGTGACGGTTGTGGCCGGTAAACGGCTTCCATCGACGAACTTTTTGTCGGTTGCGGTGTCGTAGAAAACTCAATCAGAGGAGAGGGGTGGGTATGACAGCCGCTGCATTAGAGCCTCGGGACATGGAGTGGATCGAGAAGGGTGTATTGGGAATTCAATGGAGTGACGGTCATCAGGCGGTTTATCCAGTCCGCGCCCTGCGGCAACATTGCCCCTGTGCGGCTTGTGTTGACGAATGGACGGGAGAGCGTCGCCTTCAAGCCGACGATGTCCCGCTCTTGATCATGCTGCAGGACATTCAACCGGTTGGGCGCTATGCGTTTCAATTTAAATGGAGTGATGGCCATGACACGGGGATTTATTCCTACACGTTGCTGAGGGCCTTGTGTCAGTGTGATGTCTGTCAACCAGTGAAACCAATCGAAGCAAAGTCCAGACGGCTTCTGTGAGGGGAGAATCCGATATGGTCAATATTGCTCGCGCTTCGATAAACACCATGCTGAGCATGCTCGGAGGTGCAGGGGTTTTATTGTTGGTCGGATGCAAAAGTATGCCGACCTTGGAGCAGCAGGAACGACTGGTGCAGGCAGAGAATCTCGTGCTGGACCAAATCACCAGTCGGGCGGTGGTCAATGCTTGGGGGGGGCCTCCTTTTTATCATAGTGAGTTCGCCTATTTTTTTGTGATGCCTGATTTGAGTATCATCCCTCGATCACGAGTGGCTACGGGCGAGGTACCGAAGGGGTGGAGGGGCGGGGTTCATGCGGGCGAAGGAGTGTACTTTGCCTACCCGAACCGAGGCTGGTTGCTGGTCTTTCTTGATGAGCGCCTTGTCTACCGGGAGAAGCTCGGGGCTGATGAGTTACGGACATTGACTAATGCCTGGGCGTATGAGACCCGATTCAAGACCGGAATTGAGGAAGGTTCACGTCCATAAGCTACTCTTTGTTGCCCTGTATGGGATCACACATGTCAAATAGTTTGCATATCGTGATGGCGGCCTCTGAGGCGGTTCCGTACGCGAAAACGGGTGGACTTGCCGATGTTGTGGGGGCTTTGTCCATGGCACTCACGAAATTGGGGCATCAGGTCACCTTGCTGTTGCCAGGTTATCGGACTCCGTTGGCCCGTAAGGACCGACGAGTCGCAATGCAGTTCTCGGTCCCTGTCGGGGGGAAGCCGGTGGATGTGTCAGTTGAAGAGGAGTATGTGACGGTATTTGGTGCCGCACAGAAGGTGAGAGTGCTGTTCGTGTGCCATGACCCATACTACAATCGCCCGGGACTCTATCAACAGGATCATCGTGACTATCCAGATAACCTTGACCGGTTTACTCTCTTCTGTCGTGCTGTCATTCAAGTAGTGCATGTCCTTGTGGACGTGCAGAGGGAGAAGATCAATATCCTGCATCTTCACGATTGGCAGACGGCATTGTGCGCTGTCTATCTAAAAGCGCTGTCGGATGAGCACAACAGTCTTCAGTCGATCAAGACGCTGTTGACGGTGCACAATCTTGGTTATCAGGGGATATTCCCCGGTCAGGAATTCATGAAAATAGGTCTTCCTTCATCGCTGTTCTCGCTAGAAGGCCTTGAGTTTTACGGAGCTGTTAATTGTTTGAAAGGGGGCATTATCTTTTCCGATGCTGTCTCCACGGTAAGCCCTACCTATGCGAGGGAGATTCTAACCGCGGAATATGGGTGTGGCCTTGAGGGTGTATTGGCAAACCGTACTGGTGGCGTCAGCGGCGTTACTAACGGAATTGATGAAGTTGCTTGGGATCCTGCGCACGACACATATCTCCCGGCGCAGTACCATGCCAAGGACTTATCGGGAAAACATGTGTGCAAGCAAGCGCTACAACAGGAGCTTGGATTGCCGATTCTGGGTGTGCCACTGGTAGCTGTCCTTGGCCGGTTGACGTTCCAAAAAGGATTTGATCTCCTGGTTGAGATTCTTCCAGAGCTCATGGCTCTAGATCTCCAACTGGTGGTATTGGGTACTGGCGACTCTCATTTGGAACAGCAATTCATTGCAGCCAAAGAGAAGTATCCTCAGAGAATCGGCCTTTCTCTTGCCTTCAATGAAGGGTTAGCCCATCGCGTTGAGGCGGGTTCGGACATGCTGGTCATGCCGTCTCGGTATGAACCCTGCGGATTAAGCCAGCTGTATAGCTTGAGGTATGGGACGGTTCCTATCGTGCGACGTACAGGGGGACTTGCCGATACTGTTGTTCCCTTTCGTCCGTCAACGGTCAAATCCGGGCGTGCAACAGGATTTCATTTTATTGATCCCTCTCCTGAGGCCTTACTTTCCACGATTCTGCTTGCGCTCCATGTGTATGAAGAGCAGGAGGTTTGGCGCGCATTGGTTACTTCAGGAATGAGTGCCAACCTATCCTGGGATCAGTCGGCAATGGCTTATATAGATTTATATCGCCGGTTACAGGATTGAGGAGGTGAAGCTGGAGGCTACCGTGCATTAAACGAGATCGCGAGCCCTCGTTCAAGTTTTGCCAACAAGGTTTTGGCTCGCACTGCGTAGTAGGAGTGTTGCCCTTCATGAAGTCGAATAATTGAAACAAAAAGATCCCGTGCTACGTCCAGGTATCCCTGGGTGAAGGCAAGTTCTCCAGTATGGAGAGCACAGGCTGAAGTCATAGCCTCAACATCCACCGCCACTCGGCTGGTCGGAGTTGAAACCAGATGAGCAATTCGATTTGGGAGTGGCAATATGAACCCGTCTTTTTCCTGACCAAGGCGACCAGCTGATCTGAGTTGGTCCAAGCTTGTCGTAGCTTTGGCTAAATCTGACGTCGATTTACAGTCTCCATAGGCATTCCACAAGGAGTTGAAACCACTATCTTTTGTTTCGCCTGTCTGAGCAGGAGGGGTAGTGGTACAAGCCGAGAAGAGGAATGTTGAACCGAGTAATCCAATTACGACACCAGCTCTAGTCAATTTAGATCGCATTGAACGGCCACCTCCATATACTCCTGCACATGCATGCAAATAATGGACCGCTTGGTAAATATTTGAAAGATGTTGTAAAATAAAGACAATTAATTTTTAATGACTGACTCTAGCGTGTTAAATTCAACTCACTGTGTTGTTTGTGAAACACTTGGAGAGAGCTGGAGTGTCAGAACCTTGGGAGGAAGTCGTTAAGCATTAAATATTTGGACGAGGATGCCAGTCCGCGTAGTGGAGTTTGTTTTGCGCATGATGTGCTTAATGTGTTCCTTGACGGTTTGTTCCGTAATCTGCAGTGCGTTCGCAATCTCTTTATTTGTCCAGCCTTTTGCCAGGTGCTCCACCACAGACTGCTCTCGGTTTGTGAGCTGGAAACGTTCTCGAGCGTGCTCCGCATTCAAGTTCTGTTTTCGTCCGAGTTCTTCCATAGTTACAACAAGCCGGGCATGCTGAATCCCACCTCGATCGGGTAATCCAAAACCTCTGAGTAGGATTGGCTGATTCGGATCACCTGTGACACGCTTGAGCTCAAACTGTTCCCAATCTTTGGCTTCTGTCCGTATATGGAGGGCTTTAATGATCTCTGCGCAAAGCTCAGTCAGAGCTGTCGGGAGTATTCCACGTGCCGAAACAGACGTGGTGCCTCCATGTTCAACCGCAGTGATTTTTTTAGCAAGCTCCGTAGCCTGCCGATTCATGTGGAGTAGTTGCATTGATGTCGATAGTACGACAATGCCAGAGCCTGCCCTCTGGTCGGCCAGAACATCTGTTTGGTCGGTTCCTTTTGGTAATTCTGTCATAAAATATAGTGCATTACTCTTAAGTTGAGATGAAATAAGATGCCTGTACGCCTGGAGCCTACTCGGATAATACCGGAATAGTACCTAACACTTTCGAGGGAGTCAACATATACCTTCGAGAAAGCAGCCTACAGGATTGGTATTGTTGGCTGGGAGGTCAATGTATAGGATCCCCAGGTCAATTTTGAATGAATGGCAGAATCATTAGGGCAGTCGAGCATGTGCGGGACCTGCGACTGAGGACCCTTGTTTAGGTGTCGAGTAAAAAATTATGCCAAGGAAGCGTAGCGATAGCTAGGCTTGGGGTTCGGTTGTTAGAAGCATGGGAGGATATGAGGTGAGAGCAATGGAATGGGAATGGCCAATTCAGGATAGTCATGAAAGCCATCGGGAGAGAGCTGCCTTATTGCGGCCAATACCGTATGAAATTATGGCTCAAGAGAGTGGAGGTAGCAGCCTTGTCAATAGGGGAAAGGCGCTGTCCCTGAATATCAGCAGTGGGGGCATGCTGATCCTTATGGATCAAGCTCCGAAGGTTGAGCAAGTTCTCAAGATCTATGTACCAACACCTGTCGCTCTTGCTGAGACCCCAACCCTTGCCGAAGTTCGTTGGACCAGAATGGTTCCGTTTGGAAGGTTGAATAGCTATGCAGCTCATTTTGTGGGGATTAAATTCATGTTCTAACTAGTACCGTCATGAGAATGGATCTTCCTCTCCGGCCCATGCCCCTCTTCAATGCCCCAATCTTGTGGCTACACGATTGCGGTGTAGTGCGGGAAATCCAATGAGTTGGTCAGGGTTTTGCCAGTATCCTGGATACCTATGGCGAATTCTGGACAGGTGTGGAGGGAATGGTGGCTTTCAATCAGTTAGGAGGCCATCATTCCTTTTGGACCTATGGTTCCTTCCAAGAGTTGGTGATCCTGTTACTGTGGTGCCGAGATTATTATGAGGTGTTTGGATCCGGTGGGTACCAGAGAGACGGGAGCCTATGTTTTGAACTCGACTATTAGGAGATGTGAAGCTATATATGAATAACGGAGGGATAACCGGACTGGAACTACTGGGGGGCACTCCTTATGTACTGAGCACAAATGCGAATCATTGGGAGCAGACTGAGTGTAGAGAACTATTCACTTCCGCTGTTTGATATCAGCCAGGCAGTCGTTCTCACTCAAGGATCGTCATCGCTCTTTTCTATTACTGGGCACATGTCCGGTTGAACTAGTTTGATGAAAGCATTATTCGAGTGCTGGTGTATGCCACAGGGGCAAAAATTGTTGAGCCGCTCCCTGTGTCGCAGCGTGGATCTAGCCGCCTTTTATTTACTGGTTGGACTGAATAGAATGGAAATGAGGTAAGGAGCTCGCTATAAGTGTTGTATTGGGGACAAGGAGGAAATAAGCGTGAAGGCTGTCATTCTTGCTGGGGGAATGGGGACTCGACTTTCGGAGGAGACCGCTTTACGACCGAAACCAATGGTTGAAATCGGTGGAAAGCCTATTCTATGGCACATTATGAAGATTTATGCTGCCCATGGCATAAAGGAATTTATTATTGCTCTTGGTTACAAAGGGGAAATGATCAAAGAATATTTTCTGAACTTCTATGCTTTCAACAAAGATATTTCCGTCGACCTTGAAAGTGGGAAAACAACGATTCATGACGGGAAACAGCATGAGGATTGGAAGGTTCATCTCGTTGACACTGGCCTGCGCACACAGACGGGTGGGCGGCTCAAACAGTTAAAACGATGGATCGGGGACGACAAAACGTTTCTGTTTACGTATGGAGATGGGGTTTCGGACGTCGACATTCAGGCGACAGTCCGATTTCATAAGTCGCACGGGAAGCTTGCCACAGTCACATCCGTTTTGCCGCCGGCCAGATTTGGTCGGCTGGTATTTGATCAGGATCAGATCGTTGACTTTAGGGAAAAACCGCATGCTGAAGAAGGTTGGATCAATGGTGGGTTCTATGTTCTTCAGCGTGAAGCCATTGATTACATCCATGGTGATGAGATTGCGTGGGAGCGGGAACCGATCGAACAACTCACAAAGGATAATCAATTGATGGGGTACCGACATGACCGCTTCTGGTCCTGTATGGATACGCTACGTGAGAAAAACTATTTGGAGGAACTTTGGCAATCGTCACGAGCCCCTTGGAAGGTATGGTAGGGTGCCTCTCTATTATGTAGGTAAGGCTTGTGGTCTTTGAGTGATATTCCTTCGCTTGAGCCTGTAACACTAATGTCAGCGAGCCACCACATTCGGTAAATATCTAGCCTAAGGAAATGAATATGCGAATCCTGATCACTGGGAATATGGGATATGTTGGCCCGTTGGTGTTACGTCGGTTGCGAGAGTCGTATCCCGAGGCAATGTTGATCGGATACGACATTGGGTATTTTGCTCATTGTTTGACGGGTTCATCGCGGTTCCCGGAAAGTCGAGCGGATGTGCAGTATTTCGGGGATATCCGGCAGATACCTGAAAAGATCCTTCAGGGGACTGACGCGATTGTGCACCTCTGCGCGATCTCAAATGATCCGATGGGGGCCACTTTTGAAGACGTGACTCTTGATATCAACCATCGAGCAAGTGTCGACCTGGCTGTCAAGGCAAAGCGAGCTGGTGTCAAGACCTTCGTGTTCGCATCGAGTTGCAGTGTCTATGGTTTTGCAGAGGGCGGCCCTCGTCGGGAGGAGGATGAGCTGAACCCTCTCACCGCGTATGCAAAGTCGAAAGTCAGTACTGAGCAGGATTTAGCGTCGCTGGCCTCAGAATCATTTACGGCAACCTGCCTCCGGTTTGCGACGGCATGCGGAATGAGCGATCGGTTGCGGCTAGATCTTGTGTTGAATGATTTTGTGGCGAGTGCACTTGTGTCAAGGCGCATCAATATTCTTAGTGATGGGACGCCATGGCGGCCATTAATTCACGTGAGGGATATGGCGAGAGCCATCGATTGGGCGGTACAGAGAGACCGTGGTGCTGGCGGCGCGTTTTTGACGATTAATGTGGGAAGTGATGCCTGGAATTACCAGGTAAAGGATTTGGCGATGGCCGTCACGCAACTTGTCCCCGATGTGGAAGTTTCTGTTAATAGAGATGCACAGCCTGATAAGCGATCCTATCGGGTTAATTTCGACAAATTCTCTAAGTTGGCACAGGGATTTCTTCCTGTCGTAGATCTGCAAAGTGCTGTAAAGGATCTTCGTGATGGGCTCATGTCCATGCATTTTGCCGATCCTGAGTTTCGGAAGGGCGAGTTGATACGCTTAGTCACCCTAAGGCGATTGAGAGAGGGAGGGCATTTGACGGACCAGCTTGCATGGAAAGCGTAGATGGGCAGTGAGATGTCATTATGGCGAGATTCTTTGATAAGGAAGGAGATGTCGGCATGAAGCCATCAGTGTGTCGCTCATGCGGAGCAGGTCTTGAACACACATTCATAGATCTGGGCATGTCTCCATTGGCAAATTCTTACATCAAGCCAGGGCAAACGAATCGAATGGAGCCTTTCTATCCCTTACATGTGTATGTCTGCGAGAAGTGCTTGCTGGTTCAGTTGGAACAGTTTTCGACCCCGCAGGATATTTTCTCAGACTATGCATATTTCTCTTCATTCTCTGATTCATGGCTGGCTCATGCTCGGACCTATGTGGACATGATTGTCGATCGATTCAGATTTGATCGCAACTCGAGAGTCGTAGAGATCGCCAGTAACGATGGATATCTTCTTAAGAACTTTGTTGCGCGTGACATCCCTGTGCTCGGGGTAGAACCTGCGGCGAATGTGGCCGAGGTTGCAAGGGGAAAGGGGATCAACACCAAGGTGGCGTTTTTTGGTGAGAAGACGGCGCGTGATCTGGCTGGGGATGGATGGGGCGCTGATTTGATTATTGGAAACAATGTGCTGGCTCATGTCCCAGATTTGAACGATTTCGTGAGGGGGTTGAAAGTTCTTCTAAAGCCGACAGGCCTTATTACCATGGAATTCCCTCACCTTCTTCAACTCGTGGAGCAGAATCAGTTTGATACGATCTATCATGAGCACTTTTCTTACTTTTCTTTCATCGCGGTTGGGAGGGTATTTGCCCGTCATGGAATGAAACTGTTTGATGTGGAGGAGTTGCCAACGCATGGGGGATCGCTGCGAATCTATGCCTGCCATGATGGCGATACATCCAAGCCGATTGAGATGCGGGCAAAGGAACTGAAATCACGAGAAGAAACGATAGGATTTGGTAGTCTGAACCACTATCTTTCATTTGGTCCGCGCGTTGAGGCGACAAAGAGAAAACTGCTGTCTTTTCTCATTGCTGCTAAGCAAGACGGGAAACGTGTCGTGGGTTATGGTGCTCCGGCAAAGGGCAATACGCTTCTGAACTATTGTGGTATTCGTGCGGACTTTATTGACTACACTGTTGATCGAAGCCCACATAAGCAGGGCCATTTCCTTCCCGGTGTGCATATTCCAATTTATGAGCCAGATCGGGTGCGTGCTACGCAGCCTGACTACCTCCTAATTTTACCTTGGAATATTCGGGAGGAGGTTATGAAGCAAATGAGCTATATTCGTGAGTGGGGCGGACAATTTGTCGTTCCGATTCCTGAGGTGCGATTGTATCCATGATTTTTACTGAAGCTGCTCTCAAAGGCGCATTTGTCATTGATCCTGAACCTGTATCTGATGAGCGGGGAATGTTTGCAAGGGTCTGGTGCGAAAAAGAGTTTGAGATGCATGGACTTTCCTCTAGGTGGGTTCAATCGAGTATCTCCGTAAACCGTCGCAAGGGGACTCTACGGGGGATGCACTACCAGGTTGCTCCAAATGAGGAAGTGAAGTTGGTTCGCTGTACTACAGGTGCGATTTTTGATGTCATTGTGGACTTGCGTCCGACGTCATCGACTTATGGGCAGCATATCGGCCTGATTTTGACGGCGGATAGTCATCGGTCGCTGTATATTCCAAAACAATTTGCCCATGGATTTCTCACACTCCAAGACAATTCCGAAGTCTCCTATCACATGTCGGAGTTCTATGCACCTTCTTGCGCGCATGGTATTCGGTGGGATGATCCCCAGTTGCACATTCAGTGGCCAGAACCCATTGTGATTGTGTCGGAAAAGGATCAGCAGTGGCCACAGCTCAACTTGAACGGGTGACCTGACGTGGAAGCCGATCACTCTCTGCTCAACTTGATAAAGGAGCTCTACCCAATTTGCCGGAGTATTACTGGTGAAGGAGTTCGGGAGACTCTTCGGATAATCCAAAAACGTATTCCACTTGAGAGATATGAAGTTCCTAGCGGAACAAAGGTATTTGATTGGACGGTTCCTTTAGAGTGGAACGTGTCCGATGCCTATGTGATGGATCGAGCGGGGAAACGAGTTATCGATTTTCAATCGCATAATTTACACCTGATGAGTTACAGCGCGCCGGTTCGAAGAAAAATGAGTCTCGAAGAGTTGCGGCCGCATCTTTTTAGTTTGCCAGCTCATCCCGAATGGATCCCATATCGAACGTCCTATTACAAAGAGAACTGGGGCTTTTGCATTCGGCACGCTGATTTTGAGCAGCTTTCTGATGAGGAGTATGAGGTCGTCATTGACTCGACGCTTCAGGCTGGTTCGCTGACGTATGGCGAGTCTTATCTGCCGGGTGAAGTGTCTGACGAAGTTCTTGTGTCATGCCACGTCTGCCATCCGTCTCTGTGCAACGATAACCTTTCTGGTATCAGCGTGGCTGTGAGGCTAGCCGAAACCATGGCTGCTCGCTCAAGGAGGTATTCATACCGTTTTCTCTTTATCCCAGGGACCATTGGATCGATTACATGGCTGGCTCAGAATGAACAGGTAGTGCCCCGCATTCGGCATGGGCTTGTTATCACTGGGGTGGGCGATGCGGGAAGTGTTACCTATAAGAAGAGTCGTCAAGATAATGCGGAGATCGACAGGGCGATGGCGCATGTATTGAGACATTCTGGGAAAGCTCATACTATTATTGACTTTTTCCCGTACGGCTATGATGAGCGACAGTATTGCTCTCCAGGCTTTAACCTACCGGTCGGATGTTTTATGAGGACGCCACACGGCCAATATCCGGAGTATCACTCGTCTGCGGATGATATGGATTTAATACGATCGGAATCCCTTGCTCAGTCCTATGTGCATTGCCTAGAGGTCTTCGAATTGCTGGAAGGGAATCGTGTGTATCTGAATCAGAGCCCGAAATGTGAACCGCAATTGGGACGGCGGGGGCTATATCGTGCCGTTGCGGGGCAGCAAGAAAACCAGTCCAGAGAGCTCGCGCTTCTCTGGGTATTGAATATGTCCGATGGACAGCACGCACTGCTTGATATAGCAGATCGGGCAGATCTTCCATTCGGCCAGATTCAATCGGCGGCTGAAGCGTTGGTAGAGGCTGGACTCTTGAAAGAGCATCGGAGGCCGGAAAACGCCTAAGGGAGAAGCGACTATGAACACAGTCTATTACGACCCTCCATTTTCGGATGAGCGACGACGTGAGGAGCTCTATGACGGCCAACTTCTTGTGTATTCTCCGCGTAAGAGTAGTCTCGCGTTTATCGAATTTGCCAAGAAACTGATCAGGGAGGCGTTCGCTCCGTATGATCCGGAGACAGCTCAGTCTTATTTATCCGTCGAGCAGTATGCCGATATTCTTGTAAAGCTGAAACCGAACTTTATCCATCATCCTGAATCTAAGGTGCTGATGCGCAATATTTTTGAGGAGATGGGTTGTGATCTAGGGAAGACATACTTTGATGTCCCGAAGATGCGAAGTTCGACCAGTGATAACTATCTCACAACCGGCATTGCGTATGCGTGGCACCCTCATCGAGACACCTGGTACTCTGCACCACCATGCCAGGTCAATTGGTGGATTCCTATCTATGATATTCAGTCGAGCAATGCGATGGCGTTTCATCCGCAGTATTGGAATGCGCCTGTGAAAAACAGTTCCAAGGGATATAACTATTACGTATGGAATCAACAAAATCGAGGGGCGCACGTCGCCAAATTCTTGAAAGAGGACCCTCGGCCTCTCCCAAAGCCAACTGAAACACTTGCGCTGGACCCGCAGGTTCGGTTGATCGTGCCAGCAGGAGGTATTATTCTATTCTCGGCAGCACAGATGCACTCCAGTGTTCCCAACACCTCCGGAAAGACCAGGTTTAGCATAGATTTTCGCGTAGTTAACCTTGATGATGTGACACACAAAAAAGGCGCTCCTCGGGTCGATGAGGAGTGTACCGGGACCACGATGAGGGATTATTTGAGGGCGACCGATTTGGCTCACATCCCTGATGAACTCGTGGCGCTCTACGATGATGAAACGATCAGGGAGGGAAAACTGCTCTACACGGTCGAGGAGAAGTAAGTTTGCTGATGCCGAATCGTATTAACCTAACCCGATAGGTGGATTGAACGTACCGTTCGCGACCGATAAAATCGGCTTTATTAATTTTGGAGATATTTCGTTTGGCCTGAACGAATGGTTTGCTGCATTACTTTTCCCATTTACATTTAATGGTCGAAGTGCACATGTTCCACTAGTGTGTTCACCTGCGTGTGGCACTGAGACGATGGACATGGTTGGTGCTGAAGGGCCCGTGCTAGTCACTTAATAACCGAATGCCAATCAGTTGTTTGCAAACCTCTTGTCTTAGTTTTTGCGTGAAGAAACGGGAGATGCGGGATGGCCAGAAGTCGGAGAATTGACCAGGTAGGGGCTGTTGGGCCAAGTTCCGTGATGGGTGCTGCACGCCGTGGCCGATGGCGGGGGGGATGTTCTGGACCAGCCTTTTCATTGCTGCAGGGACGCCTAGAGCTTACTTCAGGGGATGAGGCCTGTTTCTTGGGTTGAGGGTACAGCACTGTGGAAGACAAGCTATGAATTTTGATAAGTCGAAGGCATTACAAGGACGGGCTCATGCCATCATTCCAGGGGGGTGTCATACCTATGCGAGAGGTGATGATCAGTACCCTGAGCTGTCCCCAGGTTTCCTCATCAAAGGGCGCGGATGTCATGTCTGGGATGCCGACGGAAATGAGTTTATCGAATACAACATGGGGCTTCGATCGGTGACGTTGGGATATGCGGACGAGCGCATCTTAGGTGTTGCCCGCCAGCACATGTTGGAAGGCGGTAGCTTTACGAGGCCTTCGCCGATAGAAGTCGAATGTGCGGAGGAAATGCTGAGTCTTATAGAAGGGGCCGAGATGGTGAAGTTCGGGAAAAACGGCTCTGATGTGACAAGCGCTGCCATACGGCTTTCCCGGGCGTACACGGGGAGAGACCGGGTCGCTGTTTGTGCCGATCACCCTTTTTTTTCAGGAGACGATTGGTTTATTGGGTCTACCCCGCTTTCTGCCGGTGTTCCGAAGGCTGTTCAAGAACTCACGCTCAAGTTCACATATAACTCTATCGAAAGCATCCAGGCGCTTTTCCAGCAGCATCCCGGCCAAATTGCTTGTCTCATTATGGAGCCGGAAAAAGAGACCGCGCCAAGCAATGACTTTCTTCGGAAGGTGCAGGAGCTTTGCAGAAAGAATGGTTCCGTCTTTATCCTCGATGAAATGATTTGTGGGTTTCGGTGGCACCGTGGCGGTGGGCAACGATATCACAAGATTGTCCCTGACTTATCGACATTTGGGAAAGCATTGGCTAACGGCTTCTCGGTTTCCGCACTAGTTGGAAAGAGGGAGATCATGAAGCTTGGTGGACTCGAGCACGGGCATGAACGGGTGTTTTTGCTCTCACTGACGCATGGTGCTGAATCACATGGTTTGGCGGCGGCCAGGGAGGTCATTCGGATCTATAAACAGGAACCCGTGATCGAAATGATGTGGCGGGCCGGTGAGAGGCTAGAAAGAGGGGTTCAGCAGTCAATCGGTGAACATCACCTGCAAGAACATTTCAAGGTGTTAGGAAAGCCATGTTGTCAGGTCTATGCGACTCTGGACGGGGAGAAGAATCCATCTCAAGCTTTTAGAACTCTTTTTCTTCAGGAAACGATCAAGAGAGGGATCTTAGCCCCCTCGTTTGTTGTGAGCAGTAGTCACAAGGATACTGATATTGACAGGACGATCGAGGGAATTCATGAAGCGTTACAGGTCTACCGAAAAGCACTAGCTGATGGGATCGAGAAGTATCTTGTTGGTCGTCCAGTAAAACCCGTGTTTCGTCGCTATGTGTAGTGTGGAAGATTCAAGGAGGACCAGGGTTATGAGACATGCCTTGTGGTATGTGATTATGTCTGTGGCGTTGGTACTCATCTCGGGCACCGCGTTCAGTGAATCAGGTTTGGTCAAGCCCGATGCCGGCAAAATGCCAACCGATGTTCCTCTATTACCTGGAGCCACAGGGCAGACCGAGAAAACAACGAGTCAGGTGATGACAGATAAGCTGTCGAATGCGGTAGGTACGGAATATGTCATCGGGGCGGAAGATGTGTTGGACATTACAGTCTGGCGGAATGTCGACTTATCGCGGCAAGTACAAGTGCGCCCGGATGGACGGATTTCAATGCCAATTATTCGTGATGTTGTAGCGGTAGGAAAAACCCCAACAAAATTGGCTGAGGAAATGACGAACAAGCTGAAGGAGTACGTCCAAAATCCAGTTGTTGCGGTGACGTTGAAGGAAGTCAATAGCTCCAATATTTTTCTTCTGGGCGAAATTGCCCATCCTGGGAAGTATCCGCTCAAGAGCAAGACGACGCTCTTGCAGGGAATTACGATGGCAGGGGGGTTTAAGGAAACTGCGGCGAGAAATCAGATCGTCATTTTTCGGTTTACTGAAACGGCTCCAGGTATGAAGCGATTTACGGCGAGCTACGATGATATTGTGCTCCGTAGTGGGATTAGCGACAATTTTGAACTGAAGCCTGGCGATACCCTTGTTGTTCCCAGTGAGTCGATGGTGGTGTTCCCTGGTCGATAAGGACTACCAGAAAGGATGGCGGCAGTGGACTATTACGCGCGAGGGGCAAGGACATTCAGGTCGTATATGTTTCCAGCAAGAGCTTTGTCAGTCGGGCTGGTGCTGTGTTCGATGCTGGTCCAGGTTGGCTGTCTCGGGCCAGTCACATCAAGGGAATACAAAGCATCCGATGTGCCAACAGAATTCCTTCTGGGTTCTGAAGACCAGATTGAGATCAATGTTTGGAAGAACCCTGATTTATCACGCATTACCTTGATACGGCCCGATGGCTATGTGTCCATGCCTATTATTGGAGATGTTCAGGCCGCGGGGCTGACGGCAGACGCGCTTGCGGCCCAGATCACGGAACGGTTGAAAGGGTATATCCAGAACCCTTCGGTGTCAGTCAACGTGAAGGAGCTCAATAGCTATTCAGTATTTGTGTTGGGTGAAGTCGCAAAGCCAGGCAAGTACCAATTGAAATCGTATGTGACGGTGCTCCAGGCCATTTCCATGGCTGGAGGGTTTACAAATTATGCCAGTAAGAATAGGTTGCAAGTTGTGCGGGTGATTGAAAGTCCAGGCCATAAACGGCAAGAGATCCATATTCCACTCCGTTACGATGATCTCGTAAGCGGTCGTGGCGAGCCAGGTAACATTGTGCTGGCTTCTGGTGATACGCTGGTTGTACCCTGATCATTGCTGGGCAGTGCCTGAGGTGCGGACCACTTCCGCACTCCCTTGTGATCTGTGTGGCGGGTGATCCGGCCAGATCTGCTGCTTAGCTCTTGGTCAGTTCCCGATCATTCCTGAAAGGAAATCTGGTGATACCATTTTTCTGTCGTAGTCATGTCGAACAGTACTGGTTGTTCAAGCCTGTGGCTATTGCGATGTTTGGTTTTGGGGTGTTCCAGGCAAGCGCGGGGTATGCACAAACAACCGTCATTCCTTCCGCGCATGTCTCGGGCTATTATGATACCAATATATGGTCACGGCCGTCAGGGTTTCTACCTAAGGGAACGCGTCTGGATGACTTTGTCACCACTGTCGGCGGCGCAGTACAAGTGTTGCATGAAACTCGGGATATCGATGCCAAGCTAAAGGTTGGAGGGGACTTCAATGCATATGTGAATACCACCAGTCTGAATTATTTCAACGCAAGGGCAAACGGCACCATTGGGCTCGATCGCTGGGTCGATCAGTATGTCAGGGGAGCCAAGTTGCGTGTTACTGAAAACTTTCGATACACGCCACAAACTCCTGGTTTTGTGACTGGAGTGAGGGAAACGATTTCTCAAGACAATACCTTTTTTTCAGGTCTCCAGGCATTTCGAGCGAACACCTTCATCAATACAACGGGTGTGACTGGCTCCTACCCCATCTCGAGGGATCTTGCGTTGGAAGGTGGCTACACGTTTGGAATTCGAAGGTTTGGTACCATTTTGGGAGGAGAAACAGGAACGGGTGGTAGTAATGCCAGCTTCTTTAATACCACCACGAACACGTGGTTCGGAGGACCTCGATATCAGCTTTCGAGAAACGACAGCATTGCAGCCTTATATCGCCAGAGTTTCATACTGCAGTCACGATCCAATGGCGGTCGGTCTTTTGGTACTAACCTGATCACCTTGGCAGGGAACTACGAAAAGAAATTCCAAGAGTGGAGTTTCAGCGCCGAGGCTGGAGTGACCTTTGTTGAGCCAGCTGGCGGGGCTTTCCCAACCGGCAGCCTTAGTGCCAGTACCGAAATCGAGCGAGACACGGTTATCAGGGTGACGTTGTTACGGCAAGCCAGGCCATCCGTGTTCCTCGTGGGAGGCGCGATTCTTAGCAATCTTGCACAGGTGGGTATCAGTCACCGAATATATGAACGGCTTATTCTTGATGGGGATGCTGCATTTGCTTACAACCAATTTTTCCCAGATACCAATAATACGACATTTCAGAACTTTACCGGGTCCACGCGTCTCGCCTACAAGCTGACCAGAGATATCACTGCAGAAATCTCCTATGCTTTTAACTCAGTCAAGAGTGATACAACTGCTATTCAATACCAATTCTCGCGACATGTGATGGGGTTCTTTCTGAGCGCTGAGTGGAAGTAGCAAGTAGGATAAGTATGGAGAGCAATGTTCAATTGGAAGCAGGGCTAAACCTTCCTAGGCGGAAGTTAATTATAGAAAAGCGAAGCGGACTCTTGGATATCGACTGGCATGCTCTCTGGGAGTATCGTGAATTAGGATACATCCTCATCTGGCGTGACGTCACAGTCCGCTACAAGCAAACTGCGATTGGTGTGGCCTGGGTAGTGCTGCAGCCGCTGATAACCATGCTGATTTTTACGGCGATATTTGGCATGTTAGCTAAGGTGCCTTCTGATGGAGTCTGGTATCCTGTCTTTTCGCTCACAGCCTTGCTTCCATGGACCTATTTTTCCCAGGCGGTGACTCGCGCGGGTGAAAGCGTTGTAACTAATGCGAAGATAGTCAGTAAGATTTACTTCCCACGGTTATGGCTTCCTCTTGCCATGGTCGTCTCGCCACTCATTGATTTTGCATTGTCCATGGTGTTGTTGTTCGGGTTGCTCTTCTATGCAGGTATTCCGCTCAGCTGGAAGGTGGTCACATTACCGGCCTTCATGTTGCTTGCGATGCTTACAGCTCTGGGCCTTAGTCTGTTTACGTCCGCCATGAACGCTAAGTATCGGGACGTTGGCCACGCGATTCCATTTGTTATTCAGATATGGATGTATCTCTCACCGATTGTGTACCCAGTCAGTCTTGTTCCAGAGCAGTGGAGATGGCTCTATGGTCTCAATCCGATGGCTGGAGTTATCGAAGGCTTTCGCTGGGCGTTGCTGGGACGGACTGCTCCGGATCCGGTTGTGATGGCGGAGAGCGTCATCGTGCTCGTGCTCGTGGTGATAACAGGTTTAGTATATTTCAGAAAGATGGAGCGGCAGTTTGCGGATATTATCTGAAGAAGAGTCGGAGAGTTGAGCGTCAGGCCAGGTCATTCTTCCATGGTGGTCTCTTCTAGGTGTTATCTGGTCAGGCAACGCACAGCTGCTTGAAGAAATAAAATGAGTGATATTGCTGTTCGTGTTGATGGACTCTCAAAACGGTATAGATTAGGGGCAAGACAGAAAGATCATGGGACTTTACGCGACCATCTGATGTCGGGCGTCAAATCTTTGTTGAGTCGAAATGGTTCTAGGGAGGGAAGTGCTGGGGCAGCGGGTGATGCGGACTGCTTCTGGGCTCTACAGGATGTATCATTCGAAGTGAAGCGGGGTCAGACGGTGGGTATTATCGGCCGAAATGGCGCGGGGAAAAGTACGTTACTGAAGTTGCTCTCACGTATTACAGAGCCAACCGATGGTCGGATAGAACTTGATGGTCGTGTGTCCGCACTTCTGGAGGTGGGGACGGGGTTTCATAGCGAACTGACTGGACGGGAGAATGTCTACTTAAATGGTACCATTCTTGGAATGAAACGGGCCGAAATAACCAGGAAATTCGATGAAATTGTGGCGTTTGCTGAAATAG
>JAHBWQ010000068.1 GCA_019636915.1 Nitrospira sp.
ATTGACAACCAGGGTCAGCGTTGCGCGTACCACTTTTTCGAAGCGCCTGCTGGGGCACCGCTTGCTCCAACAGTGCCTCCGCCAGTAACTTCTTGAGCCAGCGATTCTCCTGTTCCAGTGCCTTCAATGGTTTGGCATCGGGCACAGCCATGCTGCTGAACTTGCGCCGCCAGAGGCAGTAGCGGGCTTCGGAGAACCCATGGCCGTCGGCACAGATTTTTCACCACTAGGCTGCCTCTGCGTCCGTAAGAACCCAATAATCTGTCCCTCGGAAAACCGCTTCTTCATTACCAATCCCCTTCCGGTGGGGAGATTGGATTCTAAATCAGGGTGCTACTCAAGATAGGGCTGATGTCGCAATATCCCTACACAATGTCGCGCAACATCATCCACTGAGCCAAAAAAATCAATTACTTATGAATTTTATCCCATGGCATGGAATATGCTTAACGATCGACCGTTACAATATCGATCTAAATAGCTGCGATAGGCACATTTATGGAGGCACAGAATGATGAACCGTTCAGGCAGATTTCTACTTCGTGCATCATTGTCACTGTACGGAGCGAGTATCCTTTTGGTTCTACTAGGCGTCAACACAGTTCAGAGTGCCACATACTATGTTGCGACGACAGGCAGTGATTCCAACCCCGGCACGTCGGATCGTCCATGGCGTAATCCTCAAAAATGCGCCGCCTCCCCCATCAAAGCAGGTGATACCTGTATCGTGCGCAACGGCACCTATACCGATGTGTCCGGATTGGGAGTGACTGTGTATATCAGTGGGAACTCGGCCGCCGGCACGGCCTCGCTACCCATTACCATCAAGAGCGAGAACCTGCTTGGAGCGGTGCTTATTGTACCCAGTATCAAGAACGGTCTAAACGCAGGAGTCTATGTCAGTCAGCCCTACTACATCATCCAAGGATTTGATATAACCGGAGGGACAAAAAACTACACTTCAGTCGCTTACACCGGGATTCTTTTTCGATCGACCGCAACAGGTGGAATCGCCCGATTGAACGCCATCCACCACATCGGCAGGCCAGTCTGCTCTAATTCTATCTATGGGTTTACTGGGATAGTCGTCAGACAAACATCCAACGTGCTAATTGAGCGTAATCGCATCTACAGTATCGGAAGGCAGCGGAACGGCGAAAATGGCTGCTCTACAACCCTCTACCAGAACGATCATGGAATCTATATCCAAGGGGCCACGAATCTCACCCTGCGGCGGAATGTGTTCTATGACACGAACCGAGGATTCCCTATTCAATTGTATAATGGGACTGTGAACGGCCTTAAGATCTATCACAACACACTCTCCGGCAAGAGTCCAACCGGGAAGCCTCTGGGCCAGATCATGTTAGGATCAACAATCAGTGGCGCAGCCATCCAGAACAACATTTCAAACGATGCCCCACACGGGATGATCGCGGCATACAACCTGAGTGCATCTAGTGTGACCGTGAGTTACAACCAGAGCAATACTCTCATGCGAGGTACAACGAGTGTACCAGGCGTATCGTTTTCGAATAACCTCGAAAATAGCACCAATCTGAATTTTATTAGCAAGTCGACGAACGATTTCCGCCTAAGTTCTACAAGTGGCGCCATCAATCGTGGCACCTCAATCGGAGTTCCGGTAGTGCCAGACGGGCGTCCGGACAACGGAGGTTATGAGTATTCAACGCAGAGCAATATATCGTCTCCCCTTACTCCAACTGGAGTGAGGGTCCAATAATACTTTCGCCCTCACAAGCCTAATCAGGGTGGCGGCGCATCTCGCGTCGCCACCCCTAGCATCCTAGCTCTATCTCAAGGCCCGTAGCAGCTGCTCTTATTGGGACGTGCCCAGAGGAGTGCTGGCATTGCTACCGGTTACTTCTGCACTCTGCTGGGAAACTCCGTCACTGTTCACAAACACGCTCATGTCCCAATTTGGACGTTCAATTAAGTGTCCATTTGAATCTACGAAAAACAAGTACTAATATAATCAACATGTTGCCAGATTGGATGAAGGTATGGAATCTGCTTTGTTGAGGTCGATGATTGTTGAGCCCCTAGCAATCCGAAGAGGTGCTTGTCATGATGAACCCTTCGAGTAGATCTCCGCGGCGCACGCTGTTCCCATTTTGTGGATCGTTCTTTCTGTTCGTTATTCTGGGCCCCATCGCGGCTCAAAGCGCCACTTACTACGTAGCAACAACGGGCAATGATTCGAACCCCGGCACATTGAGTAGCCCGTGGCGCAACCCCCAAAAATGTGTCGACTCGGGCTCACCACTGGTCGGGGGAGACGTCTGTGAGATCGCTAATGGCACTTACACTTCAACCACAACTGGACGCGTAGTCGCCACCATAGGGGCAACGGCACCAGCTGGACAGCCCGGTAAACCGATTACGATCAGGGCGGCAAATCCAAGTGGAGCGCATATCCTGATCCCAAACTCATGGCCTGGCGTGGATTGCAACGTTGATTTTTGTCCGTTTAGCGGTTTCTATATCACGCGACCGTATTACGTCATTGAAGGATTTGAGATTACACGGCCAGGTTCGTTCATGGGTACTAAAGCGAGTGTCCACGGAATTGACTTAGAGGTCGGGTCTGATGGCAGCATCGTTCGTCGCAATCGTCTGCACGATATTGGACGGAACATTTGTAGCGATGCTGTGTTTGGCATTACTGGGATGTCGGTAGTGAGTGGTAACCTCATAATCGAAGAGAATGTATTTTTTACCATCGGGCGTTTGCGGGACGGTGAAAATGATTGCACGACAGTCCGTTATCAAAACGATCACGGGGTCTATGCCAGAGCAACAACAAATCTGACGATTCGCCGGAATGTGTTCTATGATATCAATCGTGGGTTTCCGATTCAAATCTTTAAATCCGGTGGTGGGGTAACGAAAAATCTGAACATTTATCACAACACATTCTCCGGCAAAAGTCCCACCGGACTACCGGCTGGTCATATCTTGCTGGCCAATACAATCAATGGCGCCAACATCAAGAACAACATTTCATGTAATGCCCATGGCGGGATAGTCATTCCTTATTTATTGACCGCCTCTGACGTCGTCGTCAGTTTTAACTTGAGTGATACCCTAGAAAGAGTTTCCTCAATTTCAATTCCTGGCGTGACGTTCTCGAATAACATCCAACAGGGTACCAACTTGAGCTTTATCAATGAATCGGCGAACAACTTTCGCCTGACCTCAAGAAGTCCCGCGATCAACCGTGGCACAACGGTCGGGGTTCCTGCGGTTGCGGATGGAAAGCCTGACATTGGGGCCTATGAATTTTCTCAAGAGGAGTCAAGTTCGCCACCTCGTATTCCCGTGGGATTGAGCATTCAATAATGTGAGGTAGGCTCGAAAAAGTGGACGCCTTCACCCTATGATGTGAGGTCTGGAGGTGTCGGATGGAACAATTACCGCGACAGCAATATACGAAGGAGTTCCGGGAGCAAGCCGTGCAGCTGGTCCTGGAGCAGCAGGTGCCGATTCCGGAGGCCGCCAGGCGCCTGACCATGTCGGGCAAAACGCTCAAGAACTGGGTGGGGCGAGCCCGGCGAGGCCAGCTCGCCACGCTGGGAGCGAGCCGACGACCCGTGACGGAGCTGGAAGCAGAGCTGTCCCGGCTCACACGCGATCTCGCCGAAGCGCGGATGGAGCGCGACATCTTAAAAAAACCACGGTAGGTTCAACCGGTGAGAGCAACACTTGCCTCCAGTATAGCCGCTGGCGTCCGAAACCCCAACGTCTTCCGTGGACGTTGATTCAACCGTAACGCGATCCTGTCCAAGTCTGCCTGAGAGTAGCGTGACAGGTCTGTGCCTTTCGGGAAATACTGCCGCAGCAAGCGGTTCGTATTTTCATTGGTGCCCCGCTGCCACGGGCTGTGCGGGTCACAGAAATAGACCGGCATCTTGGTCGCGATCGTCAATTGTTTGTGCTGCGCTCATTCCATCCCACGATCCCAGGTGAGTGACCGACGCAAGGCTGAGGGGAGTTGCCGGACCTGCGTGGTCAGCGCCGTCACCACGCTCGCTGTATCTTTCCCGGGTACCTTCACCCGCATCGTAAAGCGCGACTGTCGTTCCACCAGTGTAGCGATATGCGTATTCTCTGAGCCGGTGATCAGATCCCCTTCCCAGTGACCAGGGATTGCCCGATCGTTCACGTCAGTAGGACGGTCCCGGATGGAGAGGCCATCGACAATTTGCCCGCGCGGTTGCCCTGCCGTACTCGCACATTGTGCCCACCGCATCTTGCGCCGTAAGCGTCAATGCCCGATTAATTCCTTCTTGAGCACTCCTCAGGCTTGAATAAACAGACTGCGGTAGATGGTTTCATGAGAGACTCGCATGGTGTCTTGATCGGGGCATTCCAGTTTGAGCCAGCCCGCAACTTGTGCCGGCGACCACTCCAGCGCCAATTTACTCGCGACCATCTGCTGAAGTAGAGGGACGGTGGCGAGCCGGCAGGGCTTGGGGCGTCGCGTGCGCGCCCAGGCTTGCGTGTCGGCCTCCGCGGCGCGATATGCGGGGGCTCCCCCATGGCGATGGATTTCCCGGCTGACGGTCGACGGGGCGTGCCCAAGTGTAGCCGCGATCTGCCGAATCGAGCACGCCGTGGCCAGCCCACGCGAAATCTCTTCTCGCTCCGCCAGTGTCAGTGCCCAACGCGACCGCGTGCGAACGGGAGGCATGAATCCCCCGTTCGCGGACAGCACACCATGAATCGATCCGGCGTGCTTGCCGAGGGCCCGACCGATCTCGCTTAACGACTGCCCCTGTTTCCACCGTTGCCACAGGTCCGCTTTCTGGGCCGCAGACAAGCCCGGACGTCCCATCTGTCCCATCACAATCACCCTCCCACTCCACTGTACCCCAGAGGGTGTTGCATTGATCACTTGAACCTACCACCGCGTACGTTGCGAAGGCGCAGCTGCCCGGTACGTGCTCATGAAGACGCTGCGTCTCCACTACCCGTTGAGTCGGTTGTGTCGAGTGCTACAGGTATCTCGAAGCGGCTACTATGCCTGGCAACATCGACGGCCGTCGAAACGTGCCCAGGAGAATGCGCGGCTGGAAGTGGCGATCCAAGCCGCCCATGTGCGCACCCGGCAGACGTATGGCCCCGAGCGCCTCCAGGCGGAATGACGTGCAGACAGCTTCCTCGCCTGGATTGGGCGCATCAAGCGGCTCCGCAAGAAACTACGCCTACGGTGCAAGCAGGTGCGTCGGTTCACGACCACCACGGATTCCACGCACGCGCTGCCGGGGCGGATAACCTCCTCGCTCAAACGTTCACCGCGACGCGTCCGAATGAGACGTGGATGACCGACATCACGTATATCGCCACGGCGGAAGGCCGGCTGTATCTGGCCGGCATCAAGGATCTGTTCACCTGCGAGGTCGTCGGTCATGCGATGGGGGGCCGGATGACGACGGCGGTGGTGATCCAGGCGCTGGGGGCTGCGGTGTGGGCGAAACGCCCGCGCCCGGGCCTGATCCACCATTCCGATCGTGGCGCGCAGTATTGTGCCCAGGCCTATCAGCAGCAGCTGCGGGAGTTCGGCCTGATCCCATCCATGAGTCGGAAGGGCAATTGCTATGACAACGCGCCGATGGAAAGCTTCTGGGGGACGCTGAAGACTGAGCTGGTGCATCATCGGCGGTATGCCACGCGGGAGCAGGCCCGGCGCGAGATCACGGAGTATATCGAGCTGTTCTATAACCGGCAGCGGCGACATGCAAAGCTGGGCAATCGCTCACCCGCTGCGTTTGCCCACCAATGGGCCCGTCAGCAGTCGGCGGCGTGAGACTGCAATTCATGGTGTCCACTATTGACGACCGGGGTCACATTAGGAGAGAGGAATAAATCAGACCTTCCCTAATATATTCGCTACAAAGCTTATGACTGAACCCCGAAAATATCCAACCATCGATCAAAAACGAAAATACGGAAGAGCTCTTTACACTGTTCATCCCTTTTTCCATGAAGCCGCCATATATCGGTCGCAAGTCGCTGTACGCTCTGTCGTTCAACATGTTCCCAAACCGGCCTGGTGCTCTTAAGCCACTTCTCCAGCTTTGGTCGAAGAAGACCAGTTAACCACTGATCTTCCGGGGTTTCAAAGCCGAATTTTGAAGGTCTTTGGGCAATTGAAGGTGGCAGCATATTCCTTAGGCCAGTCCTGAGTGGATACTTTACCCAACCATGGTGATAGAGCACCTGGGGATCAAACGATAAACACAATTCAATTAATTCATGGTCAAGGAATGGATATCGACTTTCGACAGAAAATCCCATAAAATTTCGGTCGTCCCATTTCAACAACTGAGGAAGGAACATGAAACGAATTTCATGCAAACGCCGGGCTAGTGGACTCAATGCCAGCACGTTCCTCAGAACCTCGCCCCTCTTCTTCATGGTTAGGCTAGGGAACCGGACTTCCATTGGTGGCTTGACTCGCGCACGATAACGCCGCAACATAACCGGGATCTGCCTGACCAAGGTCGGGTTCCCATTCCCAAGCAGGGATCCGGCGAAATGGCTCATCAGCTCCAGCACCCTTCCCCCCCGCCACAAGTCACGCAAGTGAAGGAAGTACGTCTGCCAATATCCGGAGAGGATCTCGTCACCGCCCTGCCCATTCAAGCTAACAGGAACTCCAGCTTGCCTGGTGAGCCGAGCCAAGGAGTAGCCTGCATACTGTGAGAAGCCTCCTACGGGCTCGTCCTGTATCCACAGGAAGCGATCAAAGTCTTCGAGAAAGCCCTCTGGCGTTGGCGTAACAAAATGTGGTGATGCACCAATGTGCGCAAGTACGGCGTCTACATATTCTCGCTCATCGGAGCGATGACCGGGAAACGTGACCGTGAAGGTATGAAGTAGGCTCTCGTCGCTGGCTCTCATGAGGTTGGTCATTGTGGCGACCGCGCTTGAGTCAAGCCCTCCACTTAACGCACAGCCAACCGGCACATCGCTCCGAAGATGAATCTTGACACATTCCTGCAGCTTACTGGCAAAAGCGCGACCTGCCTCCTCCGCGTCCGTGACTGAAACCTGAACACGCTCAGGATGCCAATAACTCTCCGCTCCTGACGGTTGCAACGTTCCCAAAGAGATTCTGAGCCAAGAACCGGCCTCGATAGGGTGTGCGTCCCGGAAGAAACTCTGCGTCGGATCTTCGTAACCTGTCTGGATATACTCAGCCGAAACAGCAGGCTCTAGCCGAGCCTTAAAGGCAGGTATCGCAAAGAACTCTTTAATCTCAGAAGCGACTGCAACCATGCCCGGGCCTTGCCAGAGGTATAACGGCTTGATTCCGAGCCGGTCACGGCAAAGGATCGCTTCATTCCTATGACAATCGATGATCACTAATCCCCACATCCCACGAAAGCGGGCGAAACAAGCAGGGCCCCACTCAGCGTAGGCAGCGAGGATGACCTCGGTATCGGACGATGAATGAAAACGATGTCCCACTTCCTCTAGTGCACGGCGTAGTTCGAGAAAGTTGTAAATTTCACCGTTATAGACAATCCAGAATTTGTCCCTGTACGCCATCGGTTGGTGGCCGGCTGAACTCAGATCGAGGATGGACAAACGCCGGTGCCCCAATCCCACCTGCCAACCTGAGCCAGAGTGTGACACTTCTGCCCATCCGGATCCACCATTATCCAAGAACACACTCCCCTTGCCGTCTGGACCACGATAGGCCACCTCATCCCGCATACGATCAACGACGGAAGCAGGACAAGTGGTGGTTTTGGATTTTAGAATAGCCGCTATTCCGCACATGCCGTCTTATACCATTCCGTGGTACCGGAATCTCCTTGCTGGACCGATGAATAAATTCTGATTAACCTCTCCGCAACCGTTGCTGCCGACAATCCCTGCAGTGAAAGTTGCTCTAGTCCATTAGAACGACACCCTCCGCTGAGCACTTCCTCGATAGCCTCACCTAATTCAAAAGCATCATAAGGGCATATTTTCCCTGGATACGTTCCATCCAACCGTTCGACAACATCACCACATGGCACAGAGACCACCGGCAAGTTACAGGCCATGGCTTCCTTCACGATGTTAGGCGATCCTTCGTGGAGAGATGTCACGAGGAGGCAATCGGCGGCATTCAACATCCACCGCACTTCTTCTTTGGTGTTGCCTGACATCACCTTCAAGGCCACTGTAGGAATTCTGTGCGAGGTTATAGCAATTGCATCACGGGCAAGAACAGGATTCTTACGATATTGATCCTCATTTTGGCTGAGATTAAAGAGCACGATCTTCGCTTCTAAATTCCAGCCGAGCTTCATTCGACAAGCATTCCGATCCATTGGGAAAAACCATGTCGTATCAACTCCATTCGGAAGTATAGTGCATCTATCTTTAAGTTCCTGAGGCAAGGCTTCAAAAAGGTTTCTACTTTTCACAATGACTGCTGCGGCCCACCTTGCTGCCCATAGCCCTAATGATCGAGCGCACTTCTCACGTACGCGCCACGGCAACCCTGGATTGGGTGTTCCCAGAAGATCATCTCCGCAAAACGATACAATGAGAGGCAAACGTCCTTTTGCACAGCAGGCAAGGGCCGCTGTCACCGAACCGTACTGGGCGTGTATTATCTCGGGATTATCACGAGCAACCTCCTGTCGGATTCTCCGAAGGTTCCGAAGAACTCCGCGAATAGATGTCCGATCGTCCACAGCGCTCAGGAACACCTTCCATCCAGCCCGCTGGATGGAATCGGCTTGGCTTTTCACAAAGCTTGCGAGTTCCGGAACACCATTCTTCGGATTCCCACTAGCGACGAACTGTACCGATTTTCTGCAGCTAATTGTTGTCATCGTTAGCCCTCAATGCAAGAACACTGGCCAAATCTGAGGTAAATGTCCCTGAGACCTCCCCGGAAACTAGAACCTATCTCAAAATAGCAGTGCCGATGAAAAACTCCCTATAATGCTTCCGCATGCTGCGTTTGCGCGAGGGCCAGCGGGACGGATTCGGGAGCATTTTCCCGAGGAACACATCTCGGAGAACCGCCCGGGGCACAAGCCTGTGCCCACGCGCGACGCGCTGGAGGCCGTGTCCTGGATTCTGAACACGGGCACTCAATGGCAGACGCTGCCACAGTGCTACCCCAACTACAAGACCGTCCGCAAGGCCGTCGCAATCTCTTCCTCAAAACACATACTCTTCTTCATGCCCACCTTCCTGAACCTCGATCATCTTGTTGCAAATGAATGCAAATGACGTTGGGATGACGTGCACTCTGCGCACGATTTTAATAGCCTAACTTAAGGCACCGGTAGGCCCACCGCGGACATTCAGTCGGTGGACAGTCAGCCAAATGTCGGCTTTGATTTGGGTTTTTGGAGAATCATCAAGACTTCACTTGTTTGAGCATCAACACCGCTCATTTGCCGGAATCGCGATGAAAGGGCCGAAATGTCAAGTCCGATCGTCGCTTCCTCTCGTTTTGATAAGACCACTTTAAAACCAACCTTCTTGGCGTGAGCGAGATGCGTGCTCATTGGCTCTCGATTCAACAGGAATTCACGTTTTCCTCGGACCAGCTTCCATTGCCAATCAGAGTAGGCCCAATGTCCATTCCAAAAAGGTGATCGACCATGAGCCTTAAAGTCAATCACGTGTGACGCATAACCGCCTGGCCTTAGCCAGGCAAACATGGCTCGATAAGTCTCTTCGAGGCTGTCAACGTGCTCAAGAACAGCTTGTGAGAAGATCAAATCAAGAGAAGCTTCAGCGATGTGAGGCAGCGATGTCCAAGGGACTCGATATCCCAGAAAAGAGCTACTGTTCAAACCACCTCTGAGGTGACTACGAACCTCCTCAGCTTTTGCAAGAACACTCGCACGGTCGATAAGATGACCAGGAAAGCCATATGACGCTATCTGCGGTCGAACAGAGGGAAATTCTGTGCCATCCGGTATCCTCTCTTCCTGAGAATACATCTGCAGCAACTCATCAAGCATCTTCTCCAAGTCAGCCTTGGCTGAATAGGGTACGATGTCTAAGCCGACATATCGAGCCGCACCGGAAAGCAACGCCGCTAAGCCTATGCCGAGGCTGTCTCCCGGCCCCAGCTCGCCAACTTGTGCCCCGTCAATCTTGAAACCACATTGATCGAGCATCGTCAGATGACGAAGCCACACCGAATAGCAATAGCGAGCTGAGTCAGAACCTCCGGTCGATGCATGCCGTTGACGCCACGCGTTCAAGATAGGCACCCAGGTTAACAGTCCCGTTAAGACGTGACGTGCCTTCCAAGTTTGGATCATCTCAAACCTCAAATCCGCCCGCCGATTCCGCCCATATCACTGGTCCTTCCAGCCTTCAGCCTTGTAGGCCGCAAAGATTTCTGACCTGAAGCGATCCAGCCCGAATGCTTGTTCGGCTTTCCTTCGGCTGGCCTCTCCCATTCGGCGACACAAGTCACGGTCTTCGAGAAGAGTTGCGATACGATCAGCAAGTGCAGCCTCATCTTCTCTTGGCACTACGAATCCTGTCTTTCCATCCTCTACCAGGTAGGGAATATCTCCGGCATCTGTACCTATCACGGCACGACCACAGGCCATTGTTTCCAGGACGACGTTCGGACACCCTTCAACCTCGGAAGTGTGCACGAAGAAGGCCGCATCAGCAAGCAAGTCTGATATATCGTGTCGAGCACCGAGAAACCGAATCATATGGTCCACATGAAGAGTTTTCGCCATCGCTTCGAGCTCTTCCCTCAAAGGTCCTGTCCCAGCGTGCCTCACCTCAAGGCGGATACCTTTCGAATCAAGAAGAGCGACTGCGCGAATCAACCGATCCCAACGTTTTTGCGGAGCCAGCCTTCCCACCGCTAGGAGGTATCCCTCTTGAGGGTGAGGCCGCAGGCCGTACTTATTTAGATCGACCCCGTTTGTGACCACGTAGATGCGTCGAGGCCGAAACAACGTCGCGGAGTGCTTCGCTTCCCGCTCCGCGTTGAAGCTATTGTAGACTTGACCCAACGGCCATCGCCCACATAGCCGTCCGAGCACTTTCCCACTATTCTGACGCTCAAAGGTAAATGTATTTTGAATCGATCCTACAGGTATGGTCGTCGTACCTTGCGCTGCCCACCAGGCTGCAATGTTCGTATAAAAGGTGTACGAATGAATCACTTCTGGTTGTAGCTCTGCTACCAGACGGCGCAAAGCTCGAAATTTGGCAAGCCGTGAAGGGATCTCTCCCAGATGCACTACAGGAATACCCAGAGCACGAATGTACCCTACGTAATGCTCGTCCGGAGAATTGCCCCATACGGCTACCACCGGCTTGTAGCGCTCTCGATCCATTACTCGAAGAAGGTCATACAGCTGTCGTTCAAGCCCGCCCAGACTTAATTGACCAACCAAATACAGAAGACCTTTTTTCATTAGTACAAGCCTATCAAGCTCAGAAAATTTACCATGCTCGCAAGAATTTACTCCGTAGATTGACGCATCCATTATCTCTAGGCAACGCGATTGTCTTTGAACGAGACAATGGTAAACCCAGGATTTGAGACGACTATGGCATTATCAGGAATATCTTTATACATAACGGCATTTGCCCCTATTTTCAAGTTGTTCCCAATGTGAATTTTCCCAAACACCTTTGCACCTGGCGCAATGTACACGTTGCTCCCAATTGTAGGGACTCCCCGCCTTTCTCCCTCCCCCAACACTCCAATTGTTACCGATTGAGAGATATTGGCATTGCTGCCAATTTTAGCTTGACCAGAAATCGTGATGCCCCCATAGTGTCCAATGTAGCACCCAGGCCCTATTTGTGCAGATCGATTTCTATCCCCCATCTGGTCCTGATTCGACGAAAAAGCAGGAGATGGATAGGCTCAAGCAGGATTCTCACCAGTAGCTTTTTTCTTTGCAGCCAGTGTCCAAACCGATGAACCCCGATTGCATGCAGCCCCGGTGAGCGATAGCAATCAATAAGCCTCCTCATCACACTCCCACTCTGCAGCTCGCATGTCCGAAAGAAGTCTTCCTTAAAGAGAAATGTAGATGTAGATATGCCTACCTGATCAGGGGAGACAGCAGAACCAGGAGGCTCTTGGTCAGTTCCGTTTTGCATCCCGCATTTCCTGCTTCCTACCGTTTTAATCACTTTCCTACGAGTGACTATCCTTGGTCCTATCAATTGGGTACTGATAGAAAACTGCCCTCTGCTGTGGAGTCTTAACACCTTTCGAACGAATGTCGGTCAACAGGTCCGCAAAAGAGTCCGATCTGCCAACATTCTATTTAGACCATCATCATGATTCTCTGTGTCTATCACTCCTGCAAGCCCCGATCGCCAACCCAAAGGCTACCGCCGTCCATGGAGACATAAAAGCAAAATCAAGCATCATTGTTTCGAATAACGCAAACACCACTAATGGGGGAAGAAGTGCAAGCTCTCCCAAATATGACCTACGAATGATGCGCAGAGTTCCTATTCCCACTTGGCTCAAGTAAATTCCAAAGCAAATCACGGGAATGATTCCTGACGCCAATGCAATATGAAGAAGCGCGTTATGTGGGATCATAAACCGGTTGTGTCCGAACGGAATTCTCACCCCGTCAAAGCCGACACCTATCCACAGCGATTCAAATATCCGATCTAGGGCTGCTGGCCATAACCTTTCTCGGCCAGACTGTTCCGTACCTCGAGCCATATAGTGCTCAATCTTTTCATCAAAGAACCCGGATGCATAGACTATGCTTACCAAAAGAATGAGCAGCAATAGGGGGAGGAAGTTTCGCTTTAATACTGGCCGCAAACCAACAACACACGCAAGTGCCACGGCCAACAACGGCGCCCGGCTCACCGTAAGTGTAATAATGTATAGACAACCCAGCGCCGTCACCCATGAGACAATCCTTAATGGCATACGCCTGGCTTTCAATCCCCAAAATATAAAATACACGGTGCAGAAACCAAACCACATGCCTAACGTATTTGGGTTAGAAATTCCCGTTCCAGATGCCCAGGCTCGACTTACGCCTTCGATAGTACGCACATTGAGATAAGGCAAGGCAGCTAGCCCAATGGCAAGAGCGACCAGCGAAAACCGATGCAAGAACTGTGGACGTAGAGCCAGCGACTGAACAATGATGAGCAGGGCGATCCAATTAACAAAAATGATACCTTCAGCCCATGCTTCTGTACTCTCCTTATGAAAGAGTACCTGTATTGCGATCATCAAGATTCCAGTCCAGAGAGCCCATGCGATCGGCTTGTAGACCTTCAGTGCCTGATCACTAATACTCAGCCAGCAGCCTACTGCCACAAACACCAGGACTATCCCCCCCACTGAGGGGATCACAATACCCCATACCTGACCGAGCGTTGCGTAGACTAGGCTGATATACCAAGCATATTCCAGGAACGCCGGAGGATATGTCGTCGTCTCGGAGTTTGTCGGTTTTGCAAGATCTGTATTAACCCCTTGCAAATTCTGCGTCGTCACCATCCATGTCCTTTCAAGAGAGAAACAATCTCTTGTATTGAACCGTCATTGGAACGCTACATGCTAAGCCAACTACTGAAATAGTGCATGCTTATTTCTGACCAAGGCTCATCAATTCCATGTTCCATGGATGCATCATCTGATCGATGCATGCACCAGGTGATGATCGACGCCGTAACTACTTTGATAGATGTTTGACCTTTACCGCTTCTTTGCGAACTGCTCGCTCTATGACGGACGAGTCGGAGCTATAGCCCAGAGAATGCGCGTAATGCTACCTTTATCGGTAAAGATGTGCCTACCATACCAACATCAATAGGGCTTCTCAGTTTGCCAATCATACCCTGGATACAGAGACACTTCTGAGACAGAATCATTAACTGAGAGGACGCGTGCCGGGTGGCGCTGCTTTCTTTCCGGTCACACAAACTGAGCAGGTGACGGAGACACGCCACACAAAAAATCGTGAGTGGCCTTCAATGATGGCTACACCTCATATGGAGCCCTCCTCATTTTTCAAGTCCTGGAAGGATGGATAGCACATTGACCGTTATATGAGACGCCTTTAACAGCGGCCTCAAACGCCCGAACCGCTGAAACTGGACTATGTATTTCTTCAACATGTTGCCTCGCCCTTACCCCCATATCCTGCCGACGCTCGGCTGACGCCATTAAAGAGATCAACGCGTCAACCGCTCCCTCAACCGTACCGGTTACCATACCCAATCCACCATTACGTATTTTATGATCGGGGTCGATCTGTAGACTCACCACCGGTGTTCCAGCCGCCCAGGCCTCCAAAAAAACGCTCGGAAATCCTTCTCCGTCTGACGTCGACAGGAGGAGACTGGACTCAGCAATGACCTTGAGTACCTGCTCTGGAGCCACCTGGCCACGATAGTCGATATTCGGAAGGGATCGCAACTGAGTCATAATTCTTTCAAGATACTCTTCCTTGCCAGCCCACCAAAACCCTAAACTCGGCGCACCACATACCACGAACTGAATCATCGGAAGTCGACGCGCGATCTCAACTAATAGATCAGGCCTCTTTGGAGGCCGAATAACGGCCACCCAGACAACGGTTCCATTTCGTTCTACCTGAGAGCGAATTGTACCCGCAGGCAACGGCACAATACCAGGAAGCAGAAACGTCCTACGGTGCCACGCTACCGGCAGAAAATCTCTCTGTCCGTGGTGCTGCAAAAATATAATATCGGACCGGTACAGACCCCATTCATACAGTAACCGCCAGTTCGGTCTTCGCATCAGTGCCTTCCTCGGCTGCACATCCAGATCGTGCATCGAGGACCAGGCCGTTCGTACTCCAAGCCACCTCGCAATTTCCGCCATCGGTCCCCATAAGTGATCGGCACACTGATAGAAACACCAGTCCGGGCATTCATGTTTCAAAAACGTGTACCAGTCCAAGAGGAAATGAGCCCGACGGCTAAGACCTACAAATCGCACACCGTCGATTACTTGAACCTCCCCTTCTTGCAAGCCAAATCGGACCCCCACTGTGACTGACCAGCCGGCACTTGCCAAAGCACGCATGAGGAGCCACCCATAGCGCTCTGCACCACCATTCGCCGAAGGATCTTCGATCGCGTACCCATACACAACATCATTTACATAGACAATCTTCATAGTAAAATTTCCTACTGCAAACGCTGCGCTACAGAAACTCCCGCCGTTAGCCCCCTCGAAGACAACGTCCCATCAAGGGCAGCAATAAGGTCTACAATTTGACGCTCGGATGAGTAGGCTTCACAGGACGCACGATTCGGAACGAGGCCCTCGAGTACCCTCTTCGACCAGGCGTCGAGCAGCTTCTCGAAAGCGGCGACCACTTCTGTGGAATCATTTGCATCTGCAATTAGTTGGGCCCCGACTCGACTGAGGATGCGGCGTGTTTCGTCGTGAGGTACGATCCCAATGATCGGTCTCCCAGCCTGAAGATAGCTGAACAGTTTCGCTCCTGCAACGAGTTCGTGGCCCTTCCTTGCTGAAGTCCTACCTAACACAAGAAGCGCATGAGCCTCTCGTTGAAGTCGACAAACTTCAGCATGTACAACAGAAGGGCGAATGTCCACGACATCACCAAGCTGCAAGCATTCCACTCGCTCCGATAATTCCCTAAATCCTTCTCCGACGAACTGCAGGTGTAATTTCGCAAATCGCTCAGGAGCTTTACGCTTGAGCTGAACGAGACCTTCGAGCAGGCTATCGTAGCGATAGGTACTCAGGGTGCCCGCATAAAGAATCTTGCAAAAATCACCCGTCGCATGAGCAAACGATTCAACCTCGCCTTCAAATCCATTGGGGATAATATGGATCTTTGAGCGTTGCAATACTGCAGGGAATGTTTGCATATACCGTTCGGCGACAGACTCAAACATGAAAACCACCGCCTGTGCCCGCTCAAACATGCGGGAGATAAGCCGATTATCTATTTTTTTAGCCCAATTTGGACGCCTAACCTCTTCGGCATAATAGTCCAATCCCCATGGATCACGGAAGTCCAATACGTACGGGACTTCTGTCGCTACCGAAGTCCTATATGCGACTACACCAGCCGACAATGGCCCGATTGTCGCCCAGATCACCTTGGGTCTATCATGCCGACAAGCCCCTATGGCTTCCCTCGTCGTGGGTCTTATCCAACCGCTAGACATATCAGGACGATAGAGGCAGGCTTCTGCCCGCCTCACCAATTCACGCAGGCGCGAGCGCCAAGGCGCATGATGCCCCCCTATCACTTGCCGCACCTCTTCTGCTGATGAGGTTGCTAATTTATTCTCAATCCGCACCCCACGCCAGGTCTGAAATGCACGCCATGGATCACGCCCTTTGACTCGGATGATCCGAGTAGCTGACGGCACCTGCGCCAAGATCTCTGGATCGTACCGTTCGTATTGGTAGGGCTGGCAGCAGATTACCGTCGCTGACCACCCCTCCTTCACCAACCCCTTGAGAAACCTCATGGGACGATAGACAGCAGCATTCCCTTCTGGAGGGAAATAGTATGCGATCATGATAATGGACTTGGAATCCATGAACGTTAGAGAAGTGGAGTCTATAGCCTCGACTGAGAAATGGAACTGGTCACTGCGAGTAGTCCCTTGAGATCTCCCATTTCTTTCCCAATTCAAGATCCCACCCATCAGGCATCAACTTCATCTCTCCAGCCGTAGGCGTAAAGGTGAACTCTCCAAAATAGATCCGCCCATCAAGGTTGTAGAGATCGACCCGAACGAAACCAAAACCAACGGATAACCGAGCAGCGAGAGCAACCATCTCTTCAAGATGCTCCGGTCTGGACCGGTCTGGTCTTGATTTTCCCTTGGAGTACGAAAGGTCCAGCAGATTCCAGGACATATCGTAGAACGAATGGCTATCTCTCGAAAAATTAATCACCTGAATCAGCTCCGGCACACCGTTGAAGCACCATATCTTATAGTCAAGCGGCAAGTTCCCATGACGATCTCGCAGACACTCCTCTATCATGATCTTCGGCTGAATATGCAAATACTGGCCTTCCCGTGCCACCCAGTAGAAATTGGTATTGATCCACCTTCTGCAAGTTGCAATGATCGCATCACGGTCAGTCGGCTCCGTAGCTACGATCACCTGTCGGCTTGCATGATTCGTCTTTACCACATACTCGTTCGGCAGTGCATTGAAGGGAATCAAAACAGGATCTTCGCCATGCCAGAGAAGCCTCGCTAAGTACTCCGCTCCGACCTTGCTTGCCACATATTTCCTTGCAGAGAGCTTATCAGCTAGTTGCGCAAAGATAGGAGGCACGACTCGATTCCACGCAAGCATCCTCCAATAAAGCTTTTCCGTGAAGGTCTGTGGATTCCCACCAGTGAGGGGCCTTCCATGTACGCGAAGATACCGTTGTTTCAAAATGGTGTCACCATCCGATTGACGAGTCAACTGCTGCTTGAGGCTTCGCAAGCGACTAAAGATGGCGTGAACCCAGGTACCATGTAAACAAGCTCGCAACGTAGCAGGCCCTGCTGTCTTGAAGGAATGTTCCATCTTGGATGGTCCCTTCTGGTGTTCTAACTAATCGGCTGCCGATACCTTTTACCAGACGAATCCCCTGTGGAGAGGCTATGTCACAGTCAAATATCCCCCGCAATCACTACAGGTTTAGGGAGATAGCTTCGCAGCTCCCACGAACTCTTTCCGTGCAAATTATTCTCCAGAGTTCGTTTCGTCACACCTCAACAACATGAGACAACTTACTCGAAATTCTTTTGACGGTGTTTAGCGGATTCAACACAACATCAAGCACATAAAGAATCGCTGCCTTGATTACCCTTACCGTGCTTAGCGAAGAACCGATTCTATTCAGGGCTGCCCTCTGGTATTCCCAAAACCCTTTCTCCTTATTTCGAAACGCGCGCGCGCCGAGGAATGCATAATACTCATCCCTCCGCTTCTTCAGCATGCGAGCAAGCTCGTCCTCACTCAGATACTCCGGCCCATATTTTGTCACATGTTCGAGTCTTCCAAAGGGAGTGAACCCATACCGACTACCACGACTGCTTTCTGAGTGAGGATGTGAACGTTCAAACGTCAGCATTTGATGCACAAAGCCAAAATCACGATTCTGGAGAATGCTAAGACAAGCCTCCATATCACAATGGGGATTCGCCACATTGTAAAAGTGTGGACGTTTCCTTACCTCATCGGCATGAATCAACATCGCCGATGGTGATCCAAAAACAGACGGCAGGCCAAGAAGAGTTGCGCGACAGATTTCATGACCAGACATGACACGGCTGCTATAAGGCAACGCCTGCACTACTATATGTCTATTTGTCAGCCTATAGGAGCTGACGACTGCAATCGTGGGGTACGCTTCCGCCAGCTTCACCATTTCCATGAGACACTCTGGGAACATCCAGTCATCGGCATGGATCATCTTGCAATACTTACTATCAGGAGAAATCTGCTGAAAGGCTATATTCCCATTTTCGTCGCATCCAACGAATTCCAAGTTGTTATAGACTCGTATCCGCTTGTCCTTTTCGGCATAAGTCTTAGCAATTTCAAGAGTTCGGTCCGTACTACAATTGTTGACGATGCAATATTCCCAATTCTGATAGGTTTGTGCCAGCACACTTTCGATGCACTCGGTCAGATACTCTTCTCCGTTGTAGACCGGTGTCAGCACACTCACGAGCGGTTGAGATACGGGATCCATCTACCCATCCGTAAAGTAGTTACCAAATCATCGACGATCATCCGACGGAATTGAGAACGAAGCTGGCTGAAACCTAGCCACACCTATGGGGTCCAGTCAGCATCTCGTTTGAGGCTCGGCGCTTAATAGTTCAGACCGAATATTTCCCGGGTTCAATAGGGTCGTCCATTCCAAGAGGGGTCTGACCACACCTCGAAGTTTCCCAGCAAAGTCACCGCGCGCCGAGTCTCCCTCACAGGTGTCCATGACGGAAAAGGCCACCACTTGACGTTCATAGAATTGCATCACCAAGGGATCTAAGGTCTCCAAGGCCACACTTACAAACATAGTCCCCTCGGCAAGGAAGTTACCAGGAATCCAGGCTGTGCTCCGGTAGCGGCCAGGTGGCCTAACACGCCCTCGCCATGCTGGATCTTGCTCAGGGGTGTCAAGCAGACACACCCCTTCCTCATTCCACAACATAATGGAAGGCATAAGTTTGTAGCCTGGCTTGAGCACGTCATATTCCATTTCGAGACCTACAGGCTTTCGGATATCAAACTTTTCCGCAGACTGACCATCCTTGGTGCGGATCCTCACAGCTCGAAGCATAGCCACCTCACCTCTGGGAGCTTTGAGCGGGTCCACCCA
>JAHBWQ010000069.1 GCA_019636915.1 Nitrospira sp.
GGAAAATCGATAATAGCCGCCGTCTGTTCGGTCGCGACTTGGATAAGCTCCAACTTGGGAACGAAACTGTCTTCCCCGACAAATTCGGTGTCCAAGGCCAAGCGGGGACTGTCACGGAGTTGCTGGCACAACTCGCCGAGCTCACTGGCACTCGTAATATACTGTGATGGAGTGGACATTATCCCTGATACATCATTCCGAGGGGTTGTAGGGACGATCCGGAGGTCGCATCGGTTCTGTGTTGCTCAGACTGAGATATTCCTTGAGGAATTGATAGGCTTCCAACATCCGGCGTAGTTCCGGCTCAGAACTGCGATCCCCGTTATTGGCATCCGGATGGAGCTGCTTGGCCTTTGTCCTGAAGGCCGCCGTCACATCCGTCAGCGAACTCCCGAACTCCACGCCCATGATGGCATAGGCATCCACCGCGTTATTCACCCCGGTCGGATTCTCCGACAAGGATCCCGCTCCACTGGCAGCTTTCAACATGTCGGCCAGACTGACCCGTTTGCGACGCCGACGTGGGCGCTCCCGAATTTCACTATCGAATTCATCCCACCGATCTTCGACAAATTCCAACCGAGACTCCAGCCGCATGGCGCCGCTTAAATCCCGAATCACGTCCAACTCTTCTTCGATTTCGATCAATGACTTGATGATTTCCTCCAGGCCATGCTCCACCTGAAAAAACCCATCCACCCGTTCTTCCATCATCGTCTCAACCGCCTCGTCCAGGCTCTCCTCGGTTTTTACACGCAACGAACCGATCCGTCTCTGCATGCCCGTTCGGAATTTCAAAAACTTCGCGGTGGAAAACGGCATCGCACTCCTCTGATGTTCAAGTGGCGCATTCTACCACAGGGGTTGCGTCGGGCTGAAGGCTCAAGAAACCGTGCAAAACCAGCTGCATCAAGGGGAAAGGGTTACTCAGGAAGGGGCGGATCGTCCATTCTTGCCCGTCTTCTGGCGACCCCACTCGCGCGAGCTGCGGCCGCCACGGCCCTCGCCACGCTGGGGACGACTTCTTTGTCGAAGATACTGGGAATGATGTAATCCTCACCCAACGTATTTTCCGGGATCACATGAGCAATAGCCTGTGCCGCTGCCAACTTCATGGCTTCGTTGATCTCACTGGCCTGCACATCGAGCGCCCCCCGAAAAATCCCGGGAAACGCCAGAGCATTGTTGATCTGGTTCGGATAGTCTGATCGCCCCGTGGCAAAGATCCTGCTATTGGCACTGCCGATTTCAGGAGGCACTTCTGGATCTGGGTTCGCCAGTGCAAAGACGATTCGATCGGAAGCCATCAGATCAAGATCCACTGCCGTCACAACATTGCCGACTGACAGACCGATGAAAACATCGGCGTTTTTCAACGCATCACGCAACGTGCCCTTCGGATCGTCCCGCGTCAAACAAGCCCGGAGGTCGGTTCGGCAGGCCCGGAGTTGCTCGGCTTCCCCGGAAAGGATGATGCCCTCCTTATCGCATCCCAGCACATGCATGGCACCAGCCGCCAGCAATATGCGGCAACAGGCCGTACCGGCAGCACCAAGCCCATTGACGACGATCCGGACCTGGTCCAGCGGCTTTCCGGTGACCCGAAGGGCATTTGTCAACGCAGCGAGCAACACCACAGCCGTGCCATGCTGATCATCATGCATCACGGGGATATCGAGGGATTGTTTCAGCTTCTGTTCAATTTCAAAACACCGCGGTGCACTGATATCTTCCAAATTAATCCCGCCGAACCCAGGGGCAATTCCTTGGACGATTCGGACAATGTCATCCGGCTCTTGCGTACTCACACAAATGGGCCAGGCATCGATCCCGGCCAGCTCTTTGAAGAGCATCACCTTGCCTTCCATAACGGGAAGCGCCGCCTCCGGCCCGAGATTCCCCAACCCCAGCACGGCGGAGCCATCCGAGACGACTGCCACACTATTGCTCTTGCTCGTAAAGGTATAGACTTTGGACTTCTCCTTCGCGATGGCCTGAGACACCCGTCCCACTCCCGGCGTATAGACCATGGAGAGCACGTTCCTGGTACTGATCGGGACCTTACTGCCCACCCGAATCTTGCCTCCAAGATGAAGAAGAAAAATCCGGTCGGAAGCGGACAGCACGGTGACATCAGGCAACGCATGCAACCGTGCCAATACCTTTTCACCATGTTCCTCGCTCTGGACATCGAACGTGAGGTCTCTCACCATGCGTGTCTTGGTCGCCGACACCAAATCGACCGCCCCAAGATTGGCCTCTTCCTCAGCCAACAGCGCCGCCACATGCGCAAAGATGCCGGGCTTATTCGTCAATTCCAGTCTGACTGTCAATCGGTAGTTCGAATATGGGCCGATCTCGCTCATAGGCGCCGTGGTCCTCCCCTTCCTCCAATGAAGCCTACCATAAACCCGTCGTTCGTGAAGCGCATGACGTGCCGGACCCGGACGATTCACGAGAGACATTTCGCCCGTATCTCATCTCCGTTGACGCTCTTCTCGTCACGATGCTAGGTTGAACCTATGTCCTCATCTACCACAAGCGGCAAGCCGAATCGGCTCATTCACGAAACCAGCCCCTACCTGCTGCAGCATGCCTACAACCCCGTCGACTGGTATCCCTGGGGGCCGGAAGCGCTGCAGCTCGCGAAAGAAAAGAACCGTCCCATCCTCCTCTCCATCGGGTACTCCGCCTGCCACTGGTGCCATGTCATGGAGCGGGAATCGTTCGAGAACCAGGCCATCGCGGAACTCATGAATCGCTGGTTCATCTGTATCAAGGTCGACCGAGAAGAGCGACCTGATCTCGATGAGATCTATATGGCCGCCACAGTCGCCATGAATCATGGGCAAGGTGGGTGGCCGATGACCGTCTTTCTGACACCGGAGCAGCAACCGTTTTTTGCCGGCACATACTTTCCTCCTGAGGACCGCTGGGGACGATCTGGCTTTGGCTCTGTTCTGAAGAAGATTGCCGACTATTGGGAGACACGCCCCTCAGAGGTCCTGGAGCAGGCCAAAGAACTGACCGCCCAGTTGCAAGATTCACGGCAACGCTTTTCCCCTGTCTCGATCAGCGAATCAGTCCTAGAAGAGGCCGTCGTTCAGTTCAAAGACGAGTTCGACGAGACCCATGGCGGCTTTGGAACGGCGCCCAAGTTTCCCCCCGCCATGGGTTTATCGCTCTTGCTTCGCAGCCATCGACGATCAGGCGATGCTCACACGCTGACCATGGTGACCAAGACTCTCGACATGATGGCAGCCGGTGGCATCTACGACCATCTCGGCGGTGGCTTCGCACGCTACTCTACGGATGCCCGATGGCTGGTCCCTCATTTCGAAAAAATGCTCTATGACAATGCCCTCTTGGCACGCGTGTATGTTGAAGCCTATCAAGTCACCAAGAAGCCACTCTATCGGGATGTCGCAACCGACGTGCTCGATTATATCTGCCGTGAGATGACCGGTCCTGAAGGCGGATTCTACTCCTCAACCGATGCCGACTCAGAGGGCGTCGAAGGCAAGTTCTTTGTCTGGACTCCGAGCCAGATCAGAGAGGTCCTCCAAAGCGACGAAGACACGCAGCGATTCTGTGCGCTGTATGACATCACGGAATCCGGCAATTGGGAACATACGAATATACCTAATCGGCTGCGACCAATCGAAGAGGTCGCGAGACAGCTGAATTTGACCACCGACGAGTTGCTGAAAAGTGCCTCCCGTGCAAGGCCTCTGCTGTATGAAGCGAGGCGACAGCGCGTGCCTCCTGGACTTGATGACAAGATCATCACCTCGTGGAACGGCATGATGCTTTCAGCCATGGCTGAAGCCGCACGCATCTTTGACGACGCCCGATATCTCCAGCAAGCCACGCGGACTGCCGACTACTTGCTGCGATACCATGCCAAACCTGATGGGCGATTACTTCGCACCTCACGAGCCGGTCGCGCACATCTCGACGCGTATCTGGAAGACTATGCCTACCTCACCGAAGGCTTGGTGGATCTCTACGAAGCCGGTGCCGCTGAATCCTATCTCCATACCGCCGCCCGATTGGCCGACTACTTGATGACAGACTTTCATGACAAGGAGCAGGGGGGATTCTTTACCACGGCACAACAACACGAAACCCTCATCCTCCGTCACCGCGAAGGCACAGACGGTGCGACACCCAGCGCCAATGCAGTTGCGGCGTCTGCCCTCGCCAGACTGTCCGGGCACTTTGATCGAGATGACTGGCGCCGTGCTGCCACCGCCGCGATACGTGCCTATGGCCGACAGGCGACTCGCTATCCCCGTGCGTTTGCCAAGAGTCTTGCCGTCGTGGATTTTTTGACGGAAGGTCCGGTGGAACTGGCTCTTGTCGGTGAGGCCTCGCAGGAAGCGCTCCGTTCGCTTCGACAGGCCGTGGCCCAATGTTATTTGCCCAACCGCATTATCGCGACAGGTTCATCGTTGACACCGTCGTCGCTGCCTCTGTTGCAGAACCGACCAACCGTCTCCGGCATGCCCACTCTCTACATTTGCCGAAATTACACCTGCCGACAGCCGATCACAGATCCTCGTGCCGTAACAGAGGCTTTACAAACTGATCAGTCCGCCAGCGTGAAGCTGCAGCATGAACCAAGACTGCTACGCGGCACCGTGCTGTCTGGACAGGCAACTGCACAGGGGACGGCAACCTACGCATCCCGCATACTATCCCGAAGCGGACAGGCCGGGCTGGCCCAAGGCCTGACGCCGCTCGGTACGACCGGTCTCACCGCGACACGGATTGGGTTCGGCACCTATCGAGTCGACACCCAGCATGCAGAGCATCGCACGGCGCTCACACAGGCTCTACGAACCTCCTGCAACCTTATCGACACCTCCACGAACTACACGGATGGGGACAGTGAGCGATTGGTGGGATCCGTGCTGGCCGAGCTCGTGGCATCCGGTGAGATTCGGCGCGATGAACTCATTGTGATCTCTAAAATCGGGTACATCCAGGGGCAGAATCTGAAGATTGCGGAAGCGAAGGAAAAGGCTGGGCATCCCTATCCCGACATGGTGAAATATGGGGACGGGATTTGGCATTGCATTCATCCCGAGTTTTTGGCCGACCAGCTGACCGCATCACTGGATCGTCTTGGCCTGACGACACTCGACGTCTGTCTGCTCCATAACCCCGAATATTTCCTCTTGGCAGCGCCGCATCAGGGCGCATCAGATCTGGAAACGCTACGCACAGATTTCTATGATCGGCTTCAGCAAGCCTTTGCCTATTTCGAGACACAGGTGGCGGCTGGACGCCTCCAATATTATGGTGTATCCTCGAACACGGTTGCATTGTCCGCTGATGACCCGGAAGGAACATCCCTCTCGCGCATGGTACAGGCAGCTGAAACCGCGGCACGTTCCCTCGGGAATTTCACCCATCACTTTCAGGTGTTGCAGTGCCCGATGAATCTTTTCGAATCAGGACCTGCCGCCATCGTCAATACTGGACCCTCGTGTGCGCAAACGGTTCTTGACTATGCACGGCAACACCACATCGCCGTGCTGGTAAATCGGCCGCTGAATGCCATGGTGGCACGCAACAAGATGATACGGCTTGCGGAACTCCCCGTTGATGACACATCGATCGACCTCGATCGGCAATTGAGCGCGGTGAACACCCTGGAACAGGAATATCGGACCTCCCTTGCCCCAGGTATCCAACCGGCTGGGACCGAACACACTCCGAGCGACTACTTCAATTGGTCTGCGGAATTGCGGCGCATCCTGCCGCAGATTCAAGGGCTCGAACATTGGGAACAGATCGAGCACCACATGATTGCGCCACAAGTCAATCAGGTTCTCCAACTGCTTTCCCGCCAGCTCTCCGGAAGTGCCGCCGAGCAATGGGAACAGTGGCGACAACGGTATATTCCTGAGCTCCTGACGCTTCTGCGTGCATTCAGACAGGAGGCAACCCTGCGAAGCCGAGCACACACTGAGCGAATCGCTCGCATGATCCGTCCGCTCTTGCCGGACGCACACCGTACCGCCTCGCTCTCCCAGCAGATGTGCTGGCTCCTGAGCAGCACGCCGGGAGTGACCTGCGTCTTAAACGGCATGCGAACACCGAAGTATGTTGAAGATTCGTTGGCAGTCTTGAACTGGATGCCGATCAGCGAAACCCGGCCGATCTATGAAGGAGCCCAGACACTCCGTCAGTGACGGCCGGCTTGCCCGTCACTCAAAGGCAGACCTATGATTCCGGTACGCAGTGTGACGCTCGTCGGCCTCCTCAGTCTCACCGCTCTGCTGACACCTGGGTGCTCCTCCAAGTCAGGATCCCTCATCGGTCAGGACCTGCGCGGACAGGAGGAACGGATTGCTGAGCCGGCGATTAAGGAAATCCCACCAACGGATGCCCACCTCACGGGCTCGCGTACAAGTCCCGCTATGCAGTCGGAACTGATGACCCGCAATGCCACCGGGCTCGATTCTGGTATGCTGGCCGACATCCTATTCGATTTTGACCAGGACGTGATCGGAACGGAAGGGATGCGAGTTTTAGATGCAAATGTCCAACGAATTCAGCACGACAGGGTCACGCATCTCCTCTTAGAGGGGCGCGGTGATGACATTGGAACATCGGCGTACAATCTCGTCCTCGGGGAGCGTCGGGCCAAAAGCGTCCAGGCCTCGTTGCAACAACGCGGACTCGCCGTCGACGTGATCACAACAAGCTATGGAAAAGATCGTCCGCTCTGCTTTGAGCACACCGGCGAATGTCGACAGAAAAATCGCAGTGTTCATCTGGTCATCCAATAGAGCCGCAACTCAGATTGAACCATTCCTGTTGGTAACCCTCGACGTTGTCACACATTGTTCACACTCCGCTTCTTGACAGCCTCCTGTTTGTCTATTAAGGTCCGTACACGCTCACACTAGAAGGAGTTGTCGTGCCTAAACTGGCCGTCATCGATATCGGAACGAACTCCATTCACATGGTGCTGGCAGAGATCCTTCCTGATGCCAGCTTTAAAATTCTGGACCGGTTTAAAGACATAACCCGATTGGGCAACGGGGTGTTCGCCACCCGACGCCTTTCCGACGAATCCATGGCCCGCGCGATGAATGTACTCAAAACGTTGGTCACACTCGCCCACAACAAGGGATTTGAGCGCATCACGGCCGTGGCGACCAGCGCGGTGCGTGAAGCCCAAAACGGCGGCGAGTTTGTTGCGATGATCCAGGAACAAATCGGGCTGAGAGTCCGTGTCATCAGTGGGGTGGAGGAAGCTCGGCTGATCTTTCTCGGCGTCAAGAACAGCATCGCTCTGCCGGACGGACCGACATTAGTCGTCGATATCGGCGGCGGATCCGTAGAGTTGATCGTAGGAAATCGAGACGGCCTCATGCACGGCACCAGCCTCAAACTGGGAGCGATCCGGCTCACCGAGCAATGTCTCCCAAAGACTCCGCCATCGGAATCGATGATGCGTTCACTTGAAACCGTCGTCACGACCCACCTCCGTGACGCCCTCGAGTCCTTTAAAATGAAGAAGTTTCACTCCCTGGTCGCTACCTCGGGCATGGCCGGCAACGTGGGAGAGGTCGTGCATCTCCGTCAAATGGGTCGCCCGCTGCCACAACACAATCTGGCAACCGTTTCATTGAAGCATATCCGAAGCTTGGAAGCTGAGTTGGCTCGTTCATCGGTGAAGGACCGCTTGGCCATTCCGGGTCTGGATCCTAAACGCGTCGATACTCTGCTGCCCACGACCGTCGTGCTGCGATGCCTGCTCGAACTGTCCGACCTTCAGGAAATCACGCTCTGTGACAAGGCCATTCGAGAAGGAATCATCTACGACTTTATCGCCCGCCATCGTGAAGGGTTGAAGGCCGAGCAGGATTTTCCTGACGTCCGCCGTCGCAACGTGATCGGTCTGGCTCGGCGCTGCCATGCCCCGGAGGGTCATTCACTCCATGTAGCCGGTTTGGCCTTGCAGCTGTTTGACCAGACCAAGCGCGAGCATCACCTCGGAGACCGGGAACGCACATGGCTGGAATATGCCGCCATCCTGCACGACGTGGGGTATCACATCAATCCCAGGCAACATCATAAACATACGTATTATCTCATTAAACATAGCGATCTTGGCGGGTTGACGGCTGAGGATATTGATGTGGTGGCCAGTATCGCCCGCTATCACCGACGGGCCTTGCCGACAGTCAAACACGAGGAATTCAACAGCCTGCCGCCCCGCCTCCAACGCGCCGTTAAGATCCTTGCCTCACTGTTGCGAATTGCGGATGGACTCGACCGGACCCATTTCTCCCTGATTCAACGTGTGCAGATCAAGTTTGGGAAGCAGATCACCATCGACGTGCACCTCACGGGCGACGCAGAGATGGAACTATGGGCTGCGAAAAACCGAGCAGATCTCTTCGAACAGGTCTTCCGCCGACCGGTGCAGTTCTCCGGCGTACCGCTGAAAACTGACCAGCCATGACCGAGTCAGATCTGATCAAGCCAGCAGCTCATCCCTATCCCGGGAAACGGATCTTTGTCGAAGGCATTGAAGAATTCAACAAGCTGGCAATGGAGGTCAGTTCCAACGTCGTCGATGCCAGGAAATCACCAGAAAACATCCAGGACAAGTCGAGAGGGTCTATCCTTCCGGTGATGCAAAACCCGACACCTTCGGTCAGTGCCGAGCCCATACCAGACTGAGCATCTTCACTTTGCCTGCCTGCTGGACGGACGCTTCCCAATCGCCCGTAACTGTCCAGGCCTCAGCCACCAGCGCAGCCGAGCCTGTCCAGGTTCGACACCATTTGTTAGTTCGAGACTGGCAGCTCCAGCCTTCTTAAGTGAAAAATTAGGAAGCACTTTCCCGCAGAGTAACAGGCTCGCGACTTCACCCAACAGAGGTTCATGCCCAACGCACAGCACAACTGCGTCTGAGGGAAGTGTGCGAAGAAGCGCCATGAGTTGATCTGGTTTTGTACCCACCGTCAACTCATTCCTGGTCTCCAACTTGAGGGTTGGACAGACCGCCATACGCACAATCCTTGCCGTATCATATGCCCGCACGAAGGGACTCGTGAACAGATACGTCGGCTGGCAACCCAGCAAAACTATCCCTTGAGCTGCCTGTCTGGTGCGCCTCTTCCCCTGCTCCGTAAGCGGACGATCCTCCTCAGTCCCCTTCCACTCATCTGGTTCTATCGCGATGCCATGGCGAAACAGAATGCACTCCATCGTCACTCCTCTCCGTGTCAGAGACCTCAGTATGAGCGGCAAGACATTCGACAGCCACCACAGAAGAAATTGATCAGGTTACGCAACGTTGAAAGTCTCGGCCGTAGGAATTTGTTAGATGGCACGGAGATGCGCTCTGTACGGGGTGCATCCAAACGGGTCTACGAAAGTGCCATATTGTCCAGAAACACGTCCTCTGCCTAGCTCTTTTTTACGGCGACTGTCGGGCGACGGGAGCTGAGCCGCTCGATCCTCTCCGTGACATCCTGATAGTCCGGATCTTCTCGCCTAATCCAGCGATAGGCTTCGAGTGTTTCCGCAACACGTCCCAATGACTCCAGCGTGCGACCGAGGACATAGAGAATTTGAACGGTTTCCTTTGAAGAGGCCGTGGTCACATTCAGTGCCTTCCGAAAAGCCGGGACCGCTTCTTCATAGCAACCGGACAATTTATAGCAAAGCCCGATCTGTGCATAGGCTTTCAGGGCCAATGACGTCTCGACGGCAGCCATTTCAAACTGGTCGATCGCAGCTTTATGCAATCCTGCCTGTTTAAGCGCAAGTCCTCGCTCATAGCGCTCCACAGGGCTGACGGCTGGATCGGACATCTGCCCGGCCGAATCAGACATGCGGGCCTTCATGGCTCGCGATCACTCGTGAAACCGAGTCACTTGTGGCTGCCGATGAGAAATCGTTGAACATTGTCAATGATTCCACCGAACCAAGAATGTGTTCTTGTGAGTTGTTCATCGCCTTTCCGCGACGGCTTCGGAGATTTAGCCAGTTGTTGCAATCGATTGGAGACATCTCTAAAGGATGGGGTGGACTGATTGATTCGCTCATACACTTCTCTCGCCTGATCAGCCTTTCCAACGGATTCAAGACTGCGCCCCAAACAGTAGAGGACATCCATCATCTCTTCCAGAGGCGCCGTGGGATCATCCAGAGCCGTGCAAAACGCTTGAATCGCCGCCTGAGGTTCCCGCATCGTGACATAACAAAAACCGACCTGGGCATACGCCTTGAACCACAGGGACTTGTCCCTGGCGACGGCGTGAAAGAGTTCGACGGCCTCTTTCATCTGCCCTTGTTCTTTTAAGACCATCCCTCGTTCATAGTCCTCTTCCGGAGAACGACTCGAATTGGCTTCAGACGGTTCATCGGCAACCGAGGATGTCCGGTTGGAACCTTGGTGTTCTAAGGGCTCGTCCGGAGCAGATGCAAGGTCAACTAATTCTTCCGTGGCAGCGAACGGAAGAATTCGCCCTTTGATCCGGTCAATGGCGGCCTGAGCGACCAACTTTGCGGTAATGGTTCGTGCTTGTTCAGCGTATCCATAGGTCAAGGCAATATCTGCGACTTGATTAATCAGTCGTGGATTCCCTTGGCTCAATCGATGCACAAGCGCACAGGCCTGATCGGTAAAAATCGTCGGACGCCCACCCGCGACATGAAGTCGATGGCGAATACAATTTGCCGTATCGGTTTCCGACAATGGCTTGAGATGATAGTCGACGACAATCCGTTGTGCGAATTGCGTCATATCGATCCGTTGAAGCAGCGTATAGAGATCGGGCTGACCCGAGAGGAGGATCTGCAGTCTTAATGTCCTCCCATCGTTCATATTCGACAACAATCGTAGCTCTTCAAGCAACTCGGCACCCAAACTTTGAGCTTCATCTATGACGAGAATGACCCGTCGAGACCGTTTCGACTCTTGTGACAGAAACTCAGAAAACAGGTGGTAGGCTTCGATAGGATCCAGCCGTTTGGTGCTTAATCCGAGGGACAACAGAATCCATGGCAAGAGCTGCTCGATATCGTACCGCGCATTGGTCACCAACCCAATTTTGTGCCGGGCACCATGCTCAGCGATGAGTTTCTGGAGGAGGGAGGTCTTCCCGACACCGGGATCACCCGTCAGCACCATAAACGGGGCCTCACTCAGAATGCCATATTCCAATAGACTATAAGCCGCCTGATGTTCTGTGCCCTGATAGAGGAAACTGCTGTCCGGTAGAAGGGCGAATGGTTTAGCCTTGAGCTGATAGAAGGATTCGTACATAGAGGCCAGCCGTTCTGGCAGTCAACTGAAAAACTCGGTTATTTCAAAACAAGTCCCTGGAATGTTGCTTACGGGAACGCCTCTCAACAACTTCAGGATGCTCAAAAAGACCGTCCAGCAAGGCCGCAGCAAGCGAAGGGGTGAGGCGTACGCTCCGGTACGTTGAGCCTCTGAGCGATACGACCTGCCTCGCGAAGCCGTTTCGGCAAGGCGGGGAACGCCGCTGGCGGACGTTTTCAGCATCCTGCTAGAGACGACGGTGCAGGCTAGGTAGCCAACATGGCTTTCATGTCCGCAAGGGTCAAGGACGATCGGCCAGCCTTGTTGAGGACCGTTCCTAGGACTGGCCGTGAGTGCTTGACCAATGAGAGAGCACGCTGTAATTCCTCGCCGGTGGTCTTTCCCTCCTCAACGACCATCAGAAGCGCATCCGTGTACGGAGAGAACGCCAAGACATCAGCCGTATGGAGCAATGGAGGGAGATCAAAAATCACGACTCGAGAGGGATAGCGATGCTTCAACTCCTCCACCAGTGCAACCATCTTCGGGGCGGTCAGGATTTCCGTAGAGTTCGAGATTGCGCGCCCTCCCGGCAACAAGACAAACCGCCCGATCCCAGGGTGCAATAACAAATCCTCAACGGGGTGATCATCAAGCAGGTAATCGGCCAGACCAAGACAGTCTTTCAAGCCAAAGACCTGGTGTACTGTAGGATCCTGAAGATCCGAATCCACCAGCAACACGGTCTGCGTTGTTTCCATGGCAAGACTGACCGCCAAATTGACGGCGGTCAATGTTTTCCCTTCTCCATACCCGGGACTTGTCACACCGACGACATTCCATCCGTTTTCCCGAAGCCGCTGTGTCACCTGGGTTCGAAGAATTTTATACGCATCGACAAACGGCCCCTTCTTGTGCGCGGCCATCACTCGATGCTCCCGTAAAACGGTGTGTGAAATGCTCAGCGATCTGGTCTTGGTATACGTAATCGGAGGCGGTACCGACTGGGTGGCCGCTCGCCCCGAGGTCTCACTACGAATAGAGGAACCCCTGCAGTCCTTATACAGATCTAGTGCGGCACGGATACGATCCATAAATAGCCTTCCGGGTTACTCCACCCCAAACCGTCTCAATGCAGAAAACCACAGGACATCCAATGGGGTCACAAAGACGTGTACCAACACAATAGCCGTCGCGACCATGCCGACTCCCGCAGTTTGCACGACCCTTCGCCTGAGCTTGACGTGGGACAAGTCTTCTTCATTCGGCATGAATGGGATCACCGCAAGAGGAAACTGTTGCGTCAGGGCGACAAGCTGTTCGGGGGTCCGGATGGAATGGTCAAGTGCTTCCGCAGCCGCGCCCACGCCGATTCCCCCGCCCACTGCGAGAAGGAACCCAAGAAGAACGATTGCGAATCGATTAGGTTTATAAGGTTTCTCGGGAAGACTGGGTGGGTCAATGAGCGAGAAGCGTTCGCCTTTCCGCTGAACCTCCAATCCCTCAGACACCTTTGCTTCGAGCAATCTGGAGCGAATTTCTTGATACTTTTGTCCGGAGGTATCTCGGTCTCGCATCAGTACCAAATACTCCGGCTCAATCTCAGGCCCGCGCTCCAGCCTGGTCGCATACCCTTGTAACCGTCGTTTGATATCGGTGCGGGTATTTCGGAGTGCCTCCAACGAAGACGTCACGGAGTTCAACTGGGCCTGCAGATTGATATAGGCCGGATTCTCGGGCCGTTGATTGACAACCTTCCGTGGCACGCTTCCAAGTCGAGACACTTCCTGTTCAAGTCTTGCGATTTTTCTACGAGCCTGGAGCACGTCGGGATGCTCGGGTCCCAATCGTTCTGAATCCGCTGCCAGCCCTGTACGTGCCTCCGTAAGCCGCTTCGAAGCTTCATCGGCATCGGATGTCTCCCCTGCCTCCTTCTCCAACGCTTCGATTTCCTGTTTCATCTTCACGATGTCAGGATGCTCAGGAGATAGATTCGCGGTGGCGCCAGCATATTCAGCACGCAGAGCGCGCAACCGTTCCGTCGAATCGAGAATACGTTCCCCCGTCACGGATAGGATGGGAGTATTCGGCTTCACTGTGGCCAATTCCCCTTCAAGATAGGTCTTGCGTTCTTCCAGGCTCCGAATCTGCTGATCGACATCCATCGATTCACGTTCGGCTTGATTCAGCAGTTGCTGATTCAACGGCATCAATTCCGGGAGCGCTCCCTTCGCGCGGTGTTTGAACGATGCGATACGTTCATCGATTTCCTTGATATGACGTGCCAGGTTTTCCGCTTCCTGCTGAAGGAACGACGTGGCCTCCTGCGCTTGTCGTTCACGGCTCTTCAAGTTCTCTCCCAAGAATAAGCTTGTCAGCTCATTCGCCACCTTCTGAGCCAATTCGGGAGTTCGGTTTTGATAAGACACGGTAAAGGCAATGGTTGCCTTAGTGGCATGTTGCGTACGCTTATCCACGACATCCGCGCTGATCACTTCAACTTCAATATCCTTGATGAATCTCTTCACAATCTCTTCTGCCGGTGTGTTTTTGCGAAGGTCCTGGTACAAATTAAATTGCTCGACCACTTTCCAGAGCGTTGTTCGACTCATCACTTGTTGTTTGATCGTCTCAATCCGTTGGTCGGCATAACTCGTAATGGTCGATCGAACAAGATCTGATGGAATTTCCTGTTCCTCGATCAGGATCGTGGCCGTGGACTTATACGTCGGCGGCCAGAGGAACGCCAAGAGCAACGACGCCATCAAAAGACCGAGGCTGGTGAGGAGGACGAGCTTGCGACGTCGATGAAACGCCGTGATGTAGTCCTTCACGCCCATGGCTCGCTCGGAATGCTGTCCAGATCCTTGTGTTTGTCCCATAGCATTAATGAGAGAACGAGAGGTGTGCCGGAGAATAGGTCACCATAAACGTGGTCCCATGAGATTCGGCCGAGCTAATCGCAATGTCAGTATCGCGCCATCGATACATGTATGACACTTCTGCCCACCACCACTCGAGAAGCTGCCACGTCAACTTCGGTGCCACACTGACATACCGGCTTTCCGGAAAGGTTGCTCCGATAGCCGTGCCCGCCTTTCCGGTCGTGATCATTCCAACCAGATTCAGCCCCAAGGCCAGAGTCTCCGAAACGTCATAGGTGCCGGAGACTTCGCCTCGATTCGTCTGAATTAAGAGTCCGAATCCACTAGGGCTCAGATCTCGAGCAAACGTAACTTGGACCATAGCTCGTTCAAACTTTTTCGTCATACTGGCCCCGGCCAACCACACGGTCTCATTGGCATCAAAGGAGCCGACGGGTGTCTGCGTCGTGGAGGACAAAAACCTGGGTCCGCCATAGACTGTTCCCGTCAACGATTCATCAAGGGCATGGGTAAGACTCATATTGATTCCTGGGAAATTGGCTCGAAATGGGAATGGTGAATCCGTTGTACGGAAATCCGTGTAGGATCCTAATAGTAGAATCTGGTCGCGCTCTGTCAACTGATACTGCAGTCCACCGGACCCACCCACCACCCGATGGTCAGCCAACCTGGCAGTTTCATACGTCGTGTCGGACAACTGTACGCTTGACTGAACTGACAACTTTTCCGTCACTGTTCTTGTCCACGTTGGATTAAAGGTCCACTGATTGCGTTGGGCGAACTGCAGAACAACCCCGGTCGCCTGCAATTCACTGAGCAACGTATTGTCCCGGGTGAATCCTCCGTTGAAGCCGAAGAGATCCTTGTCGGTTCTATAACGCACCGACAAGGGAGCAAAGACGTTCGTAAACTGCCGGTCCTCACCACCGAAATATCCGACAATGTCTGCGGCGAGCCTACTGCTGACGTCCAGGCGCTCGGTCTTACCGGCAAATTCCGTCGCCGGGGTGACCCAATACCCATAGGTGTCGTGATGGGGAAGCGGTGTCAACAATAGATTACTGTTGTAGACTCCCTTCGCCCCAATCGATGGAGCCAAGGACCACTCTGCTGCCTCGCTTTGGCCTGCCGTAGTGCATTCCAAGAGCCAGAGCAGCACCAAGAGCCGCCCGACGCCTCGCACATATCGATAGTGGTTACGACCTCGAGCCCCATCCCTTTCATGCATCGATTACGGCACCATGACGACGTCGCCGCGTTGGAGAAGAATATTCTGCTCCAAGTCTCTCCCTTTTCGAATATCTCCATAGCGGAAGGGAATGGCCTGCTGCCCCCCCCTCACTCGCCGCATCACTTTAATATCGTTTTCTCCAGCGAACGGAGTGAGCCCTCCGGCAAGACTGAGCGCCTGTAAGACATCAGTGTAATGGCCGATCACGTATTCACCCGGTTTATTGACTCGCCCAACGACATACACCTTGTAACTAGCCACTTTCGTCACAGCCACGGAAACATTGGGATTCGGTATATACTTCGTGAGGCGCTTGACCAGTTCTCCACGAATATCTTCAACTGTTTGATTCTCCGCTTGGATGTCTCCGACGAGGGGGAACGAAAACATGCCGTCCGGACGAACCACGACCTCGCGTGTCAACTGCTCATCTTTCCACACCGATACCAACAGGACATCTTCTGCACCGAGTCGATATCCCGGCTCAAATTGCGAGACCAGCGACGCAGGCATCGCATCTTCGGCATGAACGGGCATCACCGCTAGCACGACACCTATGATCAGTCCCCCACTCAGCATTGATCGAACTAAACGACCCATGGCTTCTTCTTTACCCCCTTAGCTGTGCGAGGGCCTGCTCGGCCTCTCGTCGCCCTTCAAATAGATCTGGACTTTTCAGTGCTCTGGAGAGGTAGGTGCGAGCCTCAGCTCGTTGACCGGACCGCAAGAATGCAATCCCAAGGTGATAATTAAGGATAGACATTTCTGGAGATTTCGCGACCGCATCTTTCATGAGACGGATCGCTTCCTCCTGTTGACCCATCTTGAATCGAACCCACCCGAGTGTATCGATGAACAACGGATGCGGTGCCTCCTTCTCAAACTCTCTGCTGAGACCGAAGGCTTTCTGCAAACTTGCCGGATCTCCTTTGTGATCGACAAGCAGCACTGCCAAGTTGTTCGCCGCCAAGACGTTGTGCGGATTGACTCGCAAGGTGGCCTCATACGCGCCCATGGCCAGATCGAACTGTCCTCGCTCGGACTGCACTGAGGCCAATAGCATATGCAACTCCTCGCTCTCGGGGTTCGCTGCAAGTGCCTCTTGTACGATCTGCAACGCCACCTCAGGCTTCCTCTGAGACAATGACGCCGTGGCCCAATTGAGCCATGGGGTCACCCACTTCGGATTGACTCGAACAGCTTCCCCGTAGTGGAATGCGGCCTCTTCGTGCAGCTGTGCGCGTGACAAAACCTCCCCCAGGAGTCCGTGCGCGAAAAGATGGTCCTTATTGGTAGCCAAGATAGACTCCAGCCTGGTCTTAGAGCGAGCAACCTGCCCTAACGCCACTTCCACCTTCACTAGCGACAGTAACGGCTCCGGTGCATTTGGAGCGACTGCCGTTGCTCGCTCATAGGCCTGACTTGCTTCACGCAGGCGGCGCTGCGCTTCATAGAACCGCCCTTCAGCCATCAGCGCAATAGACTGATTGCCACCCGACACCTGGCGAAGTCGTGTTAATGTTCTCTCCCCTTCCTGCCAATTCTTCGTCACCACATCCAACGTCATCAGCATGTCGAGCGCGGTAATATCATGAGGACGTTGCTTCAAGAGATCCTCGAGTCGCGCACGGGCCTGCTGGTGTCGCCCGCTTCGGCTCTCCAGCAATGCCAGAGATCGCTTGGCATCCACCTGGTCCGGGTACAGTGCCACTGCTCGTTCCAAACTGTCCTTTGCGAGATTAATATCGCCGGCGAGTTGATAAGCCTGGCCAAGCAGGTAATGCACCGTAGCTAACTCTGGCCGATCATGCAGAACGGTGCGAAACGCCTGGATCGCGTCCTTCCCGTTCCTTCTGGTCAACGCCATCCGCCCCGTGAGGATCAACCCTTCCGTTGATCGAGGGTTCTCTTTCAAGACCTCCTGCACTTGACGTTCCGCGTCGATCTGTTTGCCGGACCGGAAATCCATCTCCGCCAATTTCACCTTGGCTTCCAGTCCAGCCGGCTTCTCGTTGTATTCACGAATCAAGGCAGTATACCGATCGCGCGCCTTGGCTTCCTGGCCCATCCTCACATAGAGCGCAGCAACTCCGAATTGAAGTTGACTTGCATACGGTAACTGTGACGTGGCCTCCAAGAGTACGCGTTCAGCGGACGAGAGATCGTTCCTATTGACAAAGAACTCCGCCAACACAAGTCTGCGCTGCTCACTGTTTGGGTCACGCGCCACCGCATCACGAAGCACGGTTTCCGCCTGACCATAGGCGCTTTCCTTGACATAGAACTGAGCCAGTCTCAGCCGGTGATCAAGTGATTCCGGTTCGACGTCGATCATCCGACGAATCACCCTCTCCGCACCGGCGGAATCATTGGCTCTGGTCAATACCGCATTCAAACTATTCAGCAGGTCCAGATCCTGGGGATACGCGTCCAAGGCGCGTCGCAGCGTGTGCTCGGCATCACGATATCGCTGACGCTGGCCATACAACGTCGCGAGGAGAATCGCGACATCCGGCTCTGTTGGAAATTCCCTGGCCAGTGCTTCGGCCTTGGGAATCGCTGGAAGAACGGCTGCGTCCGAGACCACCTGTGAAGCGATCTTTAGCGCCTGCGCCTGAGCATGGCCGGGATACCCCTTGAGCACTGTCTCTGCCACTTCCACCACACGATCGGTTAATCGCGCTTCCAGATAGTATTTGCCCAAGGCAATCAACGCCGCGGTATGATCAGGACTCAGTCGTATGGCTTCCTGATAGAGCTGTACCGCATTGCGCCAATTCTTTTCCTTCTCCTCAACTCGAGCAAACAAGACGTAGGCATCCGCATCTTTGGGATCAATTTTCAACACATTTCTCAGTGCCACCCTTGCCTTGGGATAATTCGCAGCCTCCATATACTCAGTGGCTCGAGCAAAGTACTTTGCTTTTCTCTCTTCAGGACCACCACACGCGGTCAAGGCCATCACCGCGAGGAGAAGAATGCCGACACTTCCGCGTTTATTGACACCCTGCCCACAGCTCTTCTGTAAGTGTTCACAATTCATACTTGTACGTTATTACGTAATGCGGTTCGCTACAACAAAATCCGAATTCCCAACCCAAAGAGAATCCAGAGCGACACGAGTCCTAATTGTCTGACACGCGTCGAAAATGCATGAAGGAGCAACTCGAAGGAAAAGAAGAGCACCACCAACTTGGCCGCAAAGACACCCAAATGCGAGGCATCCGCGCTGACTTCAGGAAGCAATGGCAATGTCACAGCCATAAATACCATTAAATAGTCAAGCGGTGTCGTCTGAAAGCGGCTCTCCTGATTGAATCGAAGACTTAATAGCACCATAATAGCGGCAATGATAAAGAACACGTTGTGCGCCATTGCGACAGCAGAAACAGTACCCACTCGAGAACCCTCACAGACATAGAGCAAAAATGTGGTCCCAACATACAGCCCTCCTCGCACAAAGTACGGAGCAACCTGCGAAGAGTAAGAGAGTCCGATCAACACCACCGCGAATAGCCCAATCGAGACATACCCCACGTCGTTGGGAACCGTCGATGGAAGAAAGACCAATGCGATCAGGAACAACGGAACAGTCACAGCCAAGAACTGGATCGGGAGATCCGTCAGCCAAGGACCATTGACGAATCTGGCGATGGTGGCATTTGAAAGAACATACCCTGCGCCTGAAGTTGGAGAGGGAAGGAGTCCTCGCCCCGCCGCAATAAACAGCATTAAGACCAAGAACACGAGTGTCAGATAGAGCGGAACGATGAGTGTGTCGGACTGCCAGCGTAACAGGTACGCCACCCCCAACATGCCAGCCTGTATCAGA
>JAHBWQ010000007.1 GCA_019636915.1 Nitrospira sp.
GTTGCTGGGAACGGGGTGAGCCCTTGTGGATTGAGGATGTTGTAGGAGCTCCTCTCTTTACCCGTGAGTCCATTGCGACACCGGGAGGGCTACATGGAGCCTGTGCCTTTCCGATTTGGCTTCGAGCCAATGTCTACGGCGTGATGGAGTTCCTCAGCCAAGAGGTTCAGGCAGAGGATTGGGACCTGTTACGAGCCTTAGGGACGACCGGAAGCCAGATAGGTCTCTTCGTTGAGCGTGCTGAAGTAGAAGCAGCATTGCACCAGAACGAAGCCCGCACCAGCTTGATCATTGACACAGCCCTCGATGCGGTCATGACCATGGATGCAAGCGGCGAAATTACGGAATGGAATGCCCAAGCGGAAGAGGTCTTTGGATGGTCTATGCTTGAGGCCATCGGGCGAGATGCAGCCGACACGCTCTGTCCCCCATCCCATCGCCAGAACTATCGGGAGTATGTCCGGCGCCTTCGTGAGCCTAGGGGTATGCCCACCTCAAATCGTTTGGTAGAGATGATCGGGGTTCGACGAGACGGCCGCGAATTCCCCATGGAAATCGCCATGACCCCATTGACCATCGAGGGAACCACTATTTTCAGTGCGTTCATCCGGGACATTACCGGACGTAAAGAAGCGGAACAGGCGTTGAAGATCTACGCGCAGCAATTGGAGCAGATCAATTACCAACTGGATGGCGCGTTGCGAGAAGCGAAAGCCGCGACCGAGGCCAAGTCGTTGTTTCTTGCCAGCATGAGTCACGAAATTCGGACGCCGATGAACGGGGTGATCGGGATGGCGGGACTTCTGTTGGACACCCAACTCACGGAGGAACAGCGTGAATATGCTGAAACGGTTCGGATGTGCGGAGACCACCTGCTGACGATCATCAATGATGTCCTTGATTTCTCAAAGATCGAGGCCGGGAAGCTGGATTTGGAAACGATTGCTTTTGACCTTCGCCTTGCCATCGACGAATCGCTGGATCTCGTGGCGGAGCGAGCTGCCTCAAAAGGACTGAATCTGGCCTGTCTGTTCCATGCGGATGTGCCGAGACATTTGCTGGGTGATCCGGGGCGTCTCCGTCAGATCGTCATGAACCTGACCACGAATGCCATCAAGTTTACTGACCGGGGGGATGTGGTGGTGGAGGTGACGGTTGAAGCTGAGTCGGAGCAGGCGACCACGATTCGTGTGGCGGTGACGGATACGGGGATCGGTATTCCCGATGAGGCCCGTGACCGGTTGTTCCAGTCGTTCAGCCAGGCCGATGGATCCACGACAAGAAAGTATGGCGGGACGGGTCTCGGTCTCGCGATATGCAAACGCCTTGTGGAGTTGATGGGTGGAACAATCGGTGTGACGAGCCAGGTGGGGGCCGGGAGCTGTTTTTGGTTTACCGTGAATTTGCACAAGCAGGTGGGTGGTGTTCGCGTAGTCGATACCGATGCCGTCATGCTGGCCGGTCTCCACATCCTCATTGTGGATGATAAGGCCATCAACCGGAAGATCCTTGAGCTGATGACGAAAAAATGGGGGATGCAACCGACACTCGTCACGAGCGGATCCGAAGCGTTGGCAGCCATAAGTCAGGTACACAGGCAACCGCCATTTGATCTTGTGCTATTGGACGTAGATATGGGGCCAACGGATGGAATTGAATTGGCGCGCACGATACGGAGACGAACGGAAGGGGCTGAGAGTCAACTCGTGTTGCTGACCTCGTTTGGGCGACGGGGAGATGCGAAAACCGCCAAGGCTGCAGGGGTCTCCGCGTATCTGACGAAACCAATTCGTGAGCGGCAATTACACGATTGTCTCGTGGCGGTCATGACGCAACGCGCTGCGACGGTAGGCGTGGCTGCGACGAATCAAGTGGTTCCCCTGATTACTCGTCATACTCTTGCTGAAACGAAGGCTGAAGCGGACCTTCGCATACTCTTGGCCGAAGATAACGTCATCAATCAGAAGGTGGCGGTTCGTCTCTTCCAGCGATTGGGATATCGCATTGACGTGGTGGCGAACGGGCGAGAGGTGGTCGAGGCGTTGTCCAGGATCCGTTACGATGTCATCTTTATGGACTGTCAAATGCCGGAGATGGATGGTTTCGAAGCGACACGCCTTGTTCGGGAACGAGAAGCAGCTGAAATAGGTTCGAGTGGCGAGGTTCGAGTTTCGGGAGCAATTGCAGAAACACGTAACCAGAAACCCGTAACTTTCCGTCGTGTGCCGATTGTCGCCTTGACCGCGAATGCCATGCAGGGAGATCGTGAGCAATGCCTGGCCGCGGGGATGGATGACTATCTTTCTAAGCCTATTTCAGTCGAGGCCTTGGCTACTGTTCTTGAGCGCCTGAAGAAAGCACGGGAGTCGTATCGGCCAGGGAAAAGCCAGGAAGCTGCCTGACGCGGACTGTCGTCTCTGTCGACTCGTTCGTCTCACGGCAGTTCAAGCGTCAATTGCTCCGGCGATCCTGTGAGATTGTTCAGTGGTTCCAGTGGGGAGAGTGTGTCAGAAGTCTGATAGATGAACGGGCTGTGCTGATCTGTGCGCAGCTCTGGTTCTGTGGCGAGCTCCTGCAAGGTTCCTCGACAGGCTCCGCAGTGATGTCGCTGGGGCTGGATCGTTTTCCGTTGTCGCCGGTAGAGACGTCCGCAGTTGATGCATTGCCAGATGAATCTCGACAAGGCGATCACTTCCTTCTCCAGCGAGTGATACGTCGTGACAGCCACTTCTCCCGAACGATTGATCTGCGTCATTTTCCGCAGAAATGCGAGGCCATGATTGGGTCGCCGTCTTAGGATATCGAATTGCCATTGGTGGATCATTTCATGTGCCAGAGTGTTGATCAGTTCCTGCTCCAGCTGCGGCGTGCGCGCGGCCAGTTGCTCAAAGAGTGGACGTGAGAGGCGAATCTCTCGACGACTCGGACTCGTGGGAGCGGCGTAGGACGTTCTTGGTCCACCACGGCAGGTAAACATCCCGACAGAGGAGGTCAGGCGCGTACTCCAGCGAATCGGAATCGGCGGGAGAGCACTGTCGAAGTATCGTACGTTCAACTGGTGCCACCGAGCCTCGAGCATTTCAGGTGAAAGCGCTGTTGAAATGTGTGAGGTCGGCGTCACCCCAGTTCCTCCAGCACAGCCGCGGCGAGGAGCGGCAACATGATTTCATGGTGACCGGTCAATGAATAGCCTTGGCCGCCTTTTTGTGTAGGACGTCGCACGACGTTGGTCTGAGGGCGGTAATGGATGAAGAAATCCATGTTGGCGGTCGTAATGTTTGAGATCGGATGGCCGAGGTTTCTTCCGAGCGACAGTGTTTTGAGAAAGACTTCCGGAAGAATCACGGCGGACCCGATATTGACGTACACCCCGCCTTCCATCTTGGCAACCACGGCCGTCAGACGCCGAAAGTCGAGCAACGACGTGGCTCCGATAGCGGCCCCGTCCGCTGAGGGGTGCATGTGGATAATGTCGGTTCCGACTGCGACATGGACGGTCACCGGTATACCCAGTCGAACACCAGTGGCGAGAATGCTGGTCTTGCGATTCGGGAACTGGCGGGCCGCGTGGGTCATGTAGTTTCCAATAGCCTCCCCCAATCCTTGGCCTGCGGTTGCACCGCGGGTGATGGCATCGTTCAAGATCCGTCCCGTCTCCTCCGCCATACCGAATCGACCTTCGTCAATCTCTGCATCGACTTCCTCTGAGGTATGCCCCATGAGGGCCAACTCGAAATCGTGGATAATCCCTGCTCCGTTCATGGCGACCGCCGTCACGATCCCTCGTTCCATCAAGTCCGTGATGATCGGGGCGAGCCCTACCTTGATGACATGAGCGCCGATTCCGACGATGACGGGACGGTGCTTCCGATGGGCTTTTACAATGGCTCGGGTGATGGCCCGCAATGACTTGACTGCGAGGATGTCAGGCAATCCATCGCAGAACGTCTTGAAAGAACCCCCACGTTTCCACGGTGTGGCAAAGTCGGAGACTCGAACCTTGCTGTACCGTTTCTTCAATGGATAGGTCTTGAGATCCGATACATTGATCGGAGCAACCAAGGCAGGACGGCCGGTTTGAGATGTCCGATCAGGACGCGTTCCCAAGGAGATGATCCTCTATCAGCTCACATAGGACATGACCGAGCGTGATATGACTTTCCTGGATCCGAGATGTCAGGGTGGACGGCACGATAAACGGGTATTCAACAAGTCCGGCCAGCGTGCCTCCCGATCCGCCGGTCCAGGCAACGGTGATCAGCCCGCATTCACGCGCCGCCGCGATGCCTTTGAGGACATTGGGAGAGTTTCCGCTCGTACTGATGCCGATGGCAATATCGCCTTTTCGACCATGAGCCAGAACCTGTCGAGCGAAGAGTTCTTCATACCCATAGTCATTGGCGATGCACGTAATAGCGGCGATGTCCGTCGCGAGGGCGATTGCGGGGAGCGGCACTCGGTCGCGCCTGTATCGTCCGACAAATTCTGCGGCGATGTGCGCGGCATCGGTTGAGCTTCCGCCGTTGCCGAAGAGCAGAACTTTGTTGCCGTTGTTGAACGCGTTCGCGATGAGCCCTGCGACGTGCACGATACGATCGGCGTGCTCGCGTGCAAATTGCTGTTTTACCTTGGCACTGTCTGCAAATGCCGCCAACACAACTGTTTGCATGGGCGCGATTCTAGGGAAGAGGGCTTAGGGTGTCAAGGTTGGAGGCATCCGTCTGTTCTGCGGGGTGAAATTGAACCGGGATGAGGGCGGTGGTATAGTCGTCTCGCAATGGCGCAAGATCAACCCATCAAGGTACTCGTGGTGGCATTCGTCGATGATGCAGCGGCAGCTGTGTACTCGATCAACCGGCTTAAGCCGGAGGCTTTATGCTTTGTCTTGCCGGAAGGTAGCAAAGCGTTGGTTGAGTCAGCAGTCCAGCCGAACATCGACCAAATGCCGAAGCGGTGGGATTGGATTGTGACGGAAGAGCTGTGTGAGTTCTCTGCCTGCTATCAGGTACTGGCCCGGTCTCTTCCTGATCTGTTACGGACCTGGGATGTGCAGTACGGTGAGTTGGTCGTGGATATCAGCAGTGCAACACCGGCGATGGCGGGTGCGCTCACATTGGTGGCCGTGCCGTGGACGTCTCGGGTGGTCTCGTTGATTCCCGCTCGGGAGGGTCAAGAGGATGACCGCGTTGAACTGAACGAGAAGTCCTTTATCTGGAAGCAAAGTAATCCGTGGGATGAACAAGCGGCAGTGGCGCGTCGTGAAGGGTGCGAGTTGTTCAACCGGGGACTCTTTCATGCTGCGGTGAAACTGTTCCGAGAGGTGGAGTTACGTGTCAGTGGCGGGCAGAAACCGCTGTATCGGGCGTTTGCAGATTTGGCTGAAGGGTATGATTTGTGGGAGCGGTTTCATTATCGTCAAGCGTGGGAGAAGTTGAAGACCTCCGCAAAGGCTCTGGAGATGGCGTCACTCTGGGGTGGGCCGCCTGGATTAAAAGCCATCATCGCTCCGATTAAAACCAATGCGAGTTTTCTCGAAAAACTTGTGCTCGATCCGGCAGAAGTCAAGGAGTCGCTCACCCTGGATTTGTTGGCCTGTACCGGTAGGCGACTGCATGCTCGCCACGATCCCGAAACAGCCATGACGGCGCTCGTCCGGGCGCTGGAGGCATGCGCTCAAGTTCGTCTGTATAAATCGCACAAGATCAAGAGTTGGGATGCGCAGCCAACACAGCTGCCGGCTGCTCTTCAAGAAGTCTGTCAGACCTGTTATCTCGAAGATATCGACGGCAAGTACAAATTGCCGCTCCAGGCGCAGTTTCGTACTTTGGCCGGGTTGGGAGATCAATTGGGCCAAGCTTTCTTGAGAGAGTGGCCCAAGATGAAGCCATTACTGGACGCAGCGAACCATGCGGTATTAGGGCATGGCTTCGAGCCGATCAAGTCCGAGCGAGTGCAGCAGTTGTATGAGGTGGTGCTTCGGCTGACTGGTGTTGCAGAATCGTCATTGCCAAAGTTTCCTGTTCTGAGTCTCTAAATGAAATGGAATGCCCGATGCGGCTCTTCCCGTGGTCCATGCACCGCTAATTCATCGTCATGGAAGTTCGTATCTACTATGAAGACACCGACTGCGGCGGGGTCGTCTACTACGCGAATTATCTGAAATATTTTGAGCGGGCTCGAACCGAATACCTCGAACTGCGTGGGCATTCGGTGGCTGCATTAATGGAGCAAGGAGTCATCTTTGTTGTAGTGCGGGCCGAAGTGGACTATTGCTCACCTGGTCGGTATGGAGACACGCTGGTCATCGAAACGGAGGTCGGCGATGTGACTCGAGCAGCATTGACCTTTTCACATGTCATTCGTGAGAAGATGAGTGGGCGTGTCGTGGTCAAAGGCTCTGCTCGCTTGGCTGCGACGGATGGCCGTGGGAAAGTCAGGCGCCTTGATCGTGGGATGGTCGCTAAACTTCAGTCCGTGCTTCACCCTCCTGAATCTGTCCGGTCATAGGTCTTGTCACATGGAGATCTGCTCAGGAGTAGTCTCCTTGCCACCACTTTCAAAATCATGACTGTTGGAATACGATTGGCCTGAGGTTGCAGAAGTACATAAAGGAGAGGCCTTTGAGCCGTTCATAGGTATTCTTCACTCAAGAGGTATCAAAATGAGAAGGACCATCGGTTTGTGGTTGTTCGTTGTGTGTGGAGGGGTGCTGTGTGGTCCGGCAGTGTCACAGGCGGCCATTGTGAATGGTCCCAACGTCATCAATGCGAAGCATAGCGGGAAATGCCTAACCGTCAGCGGTGGAGCTACCGGGGATGGTGCGCAGGTCATCCAATCGATGTGCGATGATAGTAATCCTCAACAGTTTAGTGTCGTGCCTTCTCAGGATGCCTATCAGATTATTGCGAAGCATTCCGGCAAATGTCTGGGTGTCTCCGGCTCATCAACCGCCGATGGTGCACAGGTTGTTCAGGGGAGTTGTCTCGGCGGCGATAACCAACTCTGGTATGCACAGATACGCACGGATCACTTCCAATTAGTTGCGAAGCACAGCGGGAAATGTCTCAATGTCGATACGGGAACAAAGAAGAATGGGGCGCGTCTGACGCAATGGGCTTGTTTGGGGGTGGACCGTCAAAGGTTTGCCATTGCCGCGTTTCCGCATACGCCGATCCTTGCGAAGCATAGCCGCCTATGCCTTGATGTGAACGGAGGATCATCGACCGATGGAGCACGGATTACGCAATGGACCTGTCATGGTGGGACGTATCAGCAATGGACCTTGATGCCGTATCATGATGCCTATCGGATCGTCGTGAAAGGGTCAAGAAAATGCATGGCTGTCTCCGGTGCATCGGCTACCGATGGCGCTCAAGTTGTCCAGCAATCCTGTGGCGGTACGAATAACGAACTCTGGTACCCGCGGGCGAATGGTCGACAGTATGCGTTAGTAGCTAAGCATAGCGGTAGGTGTCTGACAGTCCAGAACGGGGCTCAGACAGCCGGTGCGGGGCTCATTCAGTCCACATGCGGAGGTGGGGATCATCAGCTGTGGCAAATTGATACGGCTTCGACGACCGGAGGGAAATGGAGTGCGGCGATTCCCCTATCATTGGTGCCGTCGGCAGCCGCGAATTTGCCGAACGGCAAAATCTTGCTCTGGTCATCCGATAGCCGCTTGGATTTCGACCAAAACCTCGGCGGCCACACCTACACGTCCATTTTTGACCCGGCTACGAAGAGTGCCTCGGAACGGCTGGTGTCCCAAACGGGCCATAACATGTTTTGCCCAGGAACCGCAAATCTTGCCGACGGACGTATCCTTGTCAATGGCGGCATAGATAGCACGTTCACCAGCATGTATAGCTCGGTGACGGATGGTTGGAGCGTCGGACAAAAGATGAACACCGGGCGTGGCTATGAGGGCGATACTGTCCTGCCGAACGGCGAGGTGTTCACGATCGGCGGTTCATGGAGCGGAGGCGAGGGTGGGAAGGATGGAGAAGTATGGAATGTGACTAATGGATGGAGACGGACTCCTGGGATCCTCGCAGATGCGATTCTGACCAATGATTCGTTTGGGATTAATCGTTCCGATAATCATCCCTGGCTCTTTACGGTCGGCGAGGGCAAAGTGTTTCATGCCGGACCCAGCAAGCAGATGAATTGGTTCAACACCAGCGGCACTGGTTCCAGTCTGTTCGCCGGGTTTCGCGGAGATGATGACCACAGTATGAACGGCAATGCGGTGATGTACGATGTCGGGAAAATTCTCAAGCTCGGTGGTGCTCCGGATTATAAAGCTAATTTCGCGACCACCCGCGCATATGTCATTGATCTGAACAATGGGGTGACGGTGAATAAAGTTGCCTCCATCGCCTATGCCCGCAGCTTTGCCAATAGCGTGGTATTACCGAATGGCGAAGTCCTTGTCTTCGGTGGGCAATCCTATGCGTTGAACTTTGACGATGTGCAGTCAGTGTTTGCCCCGGAATTGTGGAATCCCGTGACCAAAACGTTCACCACCCTGGTAGCGACGGGTATTCCGCGAAACTACCATAGTGTGGCGCTTCTTATGCCGGACGGTCGAGTGTTTGTCGGTGGAAGTGGGCTCTGCGGGGCCTGTGAGACCAATCATGCCAATGCCGAAATCTTTACGCCTCCTTATCTACTCAATGCGGACGGTAGTGCGGCAGCCAGGCCGACGATTGCCTCTGCCCCTGCCAGTGCCGGATATGGAACGGCCATGACGGTGAGTACTGATTCACCGATCACTCGATTTGCATTGGTTCGATTGTCCTCGGCAACTCATAGCGTCAATAATGATCAGCGTCGGATTCCGCTGAGTTTTGAGGCTGCGGGGACCAATGTCTATTCGTTGAGTATTCCGAGTGACCGCGGCGTCGCGATTCCTGGCTATTACATGCTCTTTGGTATGAATAGCGCCGGCGTCCCCTCCGTAGCGAAGACGATCAAGATTGGCTAATACAATCTCCTGTGTCTCCTCCACGTTGTATTCAACACGTGGGGGAGGCATCTCATCGAAGATTTATTGAGACAGTTGTGATGGGGAGTGAGTGAGGGGGTAGTCCGGTCACCGGTATTGTTCGAGGTACTTGGAGGGACCATCTTGTTTATGAAGTGATGCGTTGGCCTCGACAGCCATGGATCAGTGCCGTGTGAAACCAGAAGGAGGAGTCGGAGAACGAGGGGATGAGGGTCTGATATTCCTCGGCTCGTTCTTCGGTGAGGGTTCCATCCTTCTGTTCAGAGGCACGTATCCCTTCTAAGCTTTGCCGCCACCACTGCCCCCAGGGGCTTCCTCCTCGAACGACAGAGGCACTCGTCTCATGACGGATGTTGGCTAGGCCACAACGTTCAAACAGGAACGGCAGCTTTCGTCCAAATGCGGGATCGTACCCACGTACTGCCCACCATTCGCCGTTCTTCCAGGCCCGGTGATACAGATCATAGTGAGAGTGAGAAGGATCTACAGGGGCGACCATGCCCCAATCACCATCCTCGTCAAGAAGCCAGCCACCTGGCCGCAAACAGTCCACCATGCGACGGATGGCGCGTTCTTGTTTGCCCGTGAGCCAAAAGAGTAGGAGGCGTGCGCAGACAAGATCAAATGAGCCGGGACCAAGCTCGTCCAGTGGATCGCTCAGAATGTCGTGTCGCCGTATTTCGAGGTTTGGGATAGTGAAGCGTTCAAGGTAGGACGTGTCCACATCGGTAGCGATCACTCGTCCTTTCTCGCCAACTTGCTGGGCAAGCCACCTAGCCATGGATCCGCGGCCTGCCCCCACTTCAAGGCACCGCCATCCTGGCCGGACCAAGTCTCGCCGTTGATGGGAAAGCGGGTCGAAGATCGCTTCAAGAAGGTTGAGTCGCTCATCTTCGACTTGTTGACGGCCTTGTGCCGAAAGGCGATAGCCGGGAGGTCTGTGGGCACTCTTCGCACTGTCTTGATGATCTGACATACAGCTCGTTTCGGATCTTTATGCGTCGCGTCCCCGTGCGTATCGTTCCAGCCGTATCCACATCACTTCTTCGCCGACGGCATATCCGATCATCAGCGGAAGTGACAGCCAGCCCAAGGTCTCATCCGACCAGCTTGAGGCGTAGGCGATGACCGCACAAAGGACGGCCAAGAAGAGCGATGAGATCTGGAGCAGGCGAAGATGCTTGCCGTAGAACATCATGATGTGCGCGTTTTCCGTTGGATTCAGTTTGGCGTTTACCTCAGCGTTGATGTAACCCAGAAAACCGATGACGCAGAGGGCTGCCATACTCCAATACCACCCACGAGCACCATGGGCGACAAAATAGGCGGCAAAACACTGGGCTGCACCAAGGGCAAAGGGCATCATGCCGTCTGCGAGTTTCGGGACATACAACAGAATGACGAATCCTCGAATAAATCCGTTCCAGACCAGGACGAGGATGATCAAGGTGTTTGCAGCCAGCAGCCATTGGGAGGGAGCAAAGTGCTTCCCTTCCTCAAAGCACACCAGAACTAAGAATCCAAAGCAGGTGGCCTGAATCACGCTGATCACGGTGTAAAACGTGACGTGATGGGTATCCAATAGAGCGGCGAGCAGCCTGGTGCGTGAATGGTCTTGTGTTTCAGGTGCGGTTGGAATTTCAGCGTGATAGTCCATAGTGCGTCTATGCGGACGAATGATAAATGGTTGTGCCACCCCGAGACAAAAGACAGAGCCACAGGCCCTGGTTGCAACAGCGAGGGCGACTCTCCTTTAGAAAATGGTCGTACTATCCTGACGGGGGTTGTTTCTGTCAAGCCTGATTCAACCGTCGGGCTCACCAGTGCATAGTAAGAGAGGGCAGCCCAACGGTTGCGGAAGGGTTGCGATGGGCTGCTGAGACCAATGACGACGGTGGAAACGTTGGGGAAGCAAGCTGGTTGTCCGCCTTCAGGGGACCTGGTAGAGCGAACTACGCCGACGGCTGCCTCTTTAACGCGTTATGGCCGACGAGGTGAACTCAGTGAAATGGACTGAGGAGGCTTCTTGCCCGGTTGCAACCTTCCGTGAGTGGAAGTCCCCACTGTTGCGGATGAGCTCACGACGATTTCAATCCGTCGGTTCTTGTTCCGGCTTTCATCCGTGTCCATTGGCTTTGTGGTCGTATACACGACAGCTTTGACACGGTCGGCATCCACCCCACTATTAATCAGGGCTTGGCTGGCATGTTCGACGCGGGCGCGTGAGAGCTCAAGATTGTCCCGAAACAGCTTTCGTGAGTCGTTGCGGATCGGCTTGGTGTCGGTATGGGTGGTCACTTCGATATTTCGATAACGAAATTTCTGCAAGACTGTTCCAATCTGTCCGATTAATGTGTTACCGCCTGGGGTGATGGTGGCTTCCCCTGGAGGGAACAGTTCACTGCTGACCAATGCGAGCGTCAGCGCGGTTCGTTCCTGTCGCAAGGCCACGGTGCCTCGCTTCATTTCATCTCCGAGTGTGCCGGAAAGAGCTTCGCCGATCTTGGTCAGATCGATGCCTCCCGTGTCCGTCCCGTCCCCAGAAGACGCATTAGGAATAGGGAGGTCGGTCACCGATAAATTCGTGTCGGGGGGAAGCTCGCTGAGCGGGTTCTTGGCCACAGGACTCACTTCCAGGGAGGGGAGGGCTTCTTCCGGTTTCGGCAAGCTCCGTTCGAGGTCTTCCAGTACCCGTTTCGTACGGGCAATCTCGGCGTCTCGATCCATCAACATCGGACCGAGATCCGCATACTTTTGTGTCACTTGTTTGAGATTGTCCCTGATCTGCACCAACTCTTGTTCTTTTCCCACCATCTGCTGTTCGAGTTCAGTGACACGGCGTTTGATTTGTGCAGGGTCCTGCTCCTTCCCAGCCATCTGTTGTTCAAGCTCCGCGATGCGGCGTTTGGTTTGGGCCAGCTCTTGTTCCTTTACGGTCGTCTGCTGTTCCAATTCAGTAGCCCGGCGCTTGGCTTGGGCCGATTCCTGTTCTTTCGCGGCCATCTGTTGCTCGAGGTCGGCGAGACGCCGCTTGGCTTGAGTTGGGTCCGGCAGCTTCCCTGCCGTCTGCTGTTCCAATTCAATAGCCCGGCGCTTGGCTTGGGCCGATTCCTGTTCTTTCGCGACCATCTGTTGCTCGAGGTCGGCAATCCGACGTTTGGCCTGCACCAGCTCCTGTTCTTTTCCGGCGGTCTGCTGTTCCGCTTCGGAGGTCCGACGCTTCGCCTGGGTCAGGTCCTGCTCTTTCCCGACCAGTTGCTGCTCGAACTCGGTAGCGCGGCGCTTGGCCTGTGTCGATTCGTACTCTTTCCCGACGATCTGCTGGTCGAGTTCAACGACGCGACGTTTGACTTGGGCCAGATCTTGCTCCTTTCCACTGATCTGCTGTTCCGCTTCGGTGGCCCGGCGTTTGGCTTGGCTCAGGTCTTGTTCTCTTTTTGTCAGCAGTTGTTCAAGGTCGGTGACCCGGCGCTTCGCTTGCGCCAAGTCCTGTCCTTTTCCTGCGGTCGCCATTTGCTGTTCGACTTCAGAAACCCGGCGCTTCGCCTGGGCGAGTTCCTCAGTTTGTGCGGCAAGATCGTCTCGAAATTTCTTGGAACTCTCGTGGGCGGTGGCTCGCAGGGCTGCGATCTCACTCTCCTTGGCATGGAGCTGGATCACCAGTTCGCCGATTCGGCGTTTGGCATTTTCCAGATTGCCTTCGGCAAGTTGTCGCTCTAGCTCATCGATGCGTTGTCTCGCTTGCTGGAGATTATTTTGTGTGGTAGTCAGCTCCTGTGACAACGCTCTTTCTGAATGTCCTCGGGAGGTGCCATCGTGTTCTCGCTGCTGAGGTAGCTGAGCGAGGAGTTGGTGAGGCCGGTCCGGTGCCTGCTTCGGGGCTGCTCCCCCCACGACGACCTGGATGGGAGAGGTCGGTTCGTCCAGCGGTAAGCGGCTCACTGTTCGAGGCACGGGCTGTTCATTGAGATCGAGAGGAGTCCCGGCTGCTGGAGCTGGGAACGAAACGACATGAGTTATCGGAGTCTTGTGCGCGCGATCCGATCGTGACTCCGGTGAGGCCTGGATCGCGATGGAGGGAGTGGCAGCAACCGCAAACAGAGGATTCCCCTCGAGCAGGACCATGGATCCAAGAATAAAACCGAATATCGTGCTGATCATGTCTCACCCCCAACGGTGCGGTGACGGTAAATGAAGTCAGATCCTGCTGGAGAACGTGTCATGCCACAGGATGTGTCTTGCAAGAGACCAGAGGGCATCACCAGTCATCGTACCTGACACGAACGGGAAAGCGGTGTCGGGCATACGCGAAAACAGACAGATGCTAGGCGATCCTATCGCCTTCCTGATTGGCTTTGCAACTCAGGAACCCTCACGCTGTGGCTTTAGGGGTGACCTCTGTCAGCGGCTTCAGGTTGAGTGTGAACAGCAGAACATGATTTGGTGAGTCGTGACGGGCAGGAATGGTTTGTGTGAAGCCGGAAGGTATTGGCGCGTTCAGCTCCGATGCAAACATGATCAATCAATCGGGTACAGATTGTCTCGCATCGTTGGACGTTTCCGCCGCTCAACGACCACTCCAGTGCACTGATAGGCTTCTTGATTCAGAAATGGAAAAATCAGCAGGAACGTGTTGGAGTTCAGCGTGACATCGTCCGGGTTCAAACGAACGCGTTGCTCTCGTGCCGCCAGCTTCAGATTCAGTAAGCACCCTTCTTTCGTGTAGCCATTCGCAGTGATTTTGCCGAGTTGTCCTGCACTTCCTGAGACCTGATCTGCCTGTGAGGCACAGGACGAGAGAAACATCGAAGCGAGCATGCCCAACACTCTGACCGCTGGACTCATAGAGACCTCAACTGAATTTCAATGTGTCCTGTGCCTAATGATTCGAGCGAACCGTGCGGAACGTCGGTTCCCGGTTTGGCCTTGCCTGGGTTCGCGTATGCGAGGTCTGACGCCCATCTTCAGAGACCCCCTATGGATTCTCAGAGAAAGATCAGGAGGGAGTCAAGCAAAGAAAGACCTTTGCGGCGTGCAGGGGAGCGGGTTCCTCGTTCAACACTCTTCGTACAAGCCAAGCATGTTTCAAAATACAGTCCCCACCTTCTGTGGATAAGATTGTGGATACCCTATGATTTTTGGGAAAGATTACGCCTGAGGCAAGTTGATTTATCATTTTGCCTATTTGTTGGGCATCCGCATCAGATGGAAGTCACCACAACTAATTGTGGTTCTGGTCGTACTCGTGGCGAATTTCACGCATTCCTAGATGTGGAGATGGATGATGCAAGGCTGTTTTTATGTGAGACAAGCGAATACAACCATTCATGAGGCTATCCACAGGATAGCTGGATTTAGGGGGTATATGTCTCTTGTATATACCCAGTGCCAAGTTCCCATCTGTCAAGAGCCTGTCGAAAGAGAAACGGCCTCTGCTAGGTCAAGGAGATAGGGCCGGATGACTGAACCAGTCCTACTTTTTCCGATACACATTGAGCCCGATTTTCTCTTGCCGATTTGGGATGGTCACGTTGCCTTCCGTTGACGCGACAATGATGGTTTTACCCGTTGAGGATGGGCCAAATTCTTTCGAAAGATCCACCTTGATGGTTAAGACAGTGCCTTCGACGCTCATCTCGACGTTCTTCATGATCTGATCCTTTCATAGCACGCATAAGGTCTGTTTTCCCCCGTTCTGGGGAATTCGACAGCAGCGGGCTGTCTGGTCTTGTCGTTTTGCTAGTTAGGGCAAGGAGAGACCTTTGCGTATGTGGTCTGCAGAATCCTCGGGTTAGTGGGCTAACGCCGTGCCGGCGAGCTTCTTGGCGATGCCGGGTAAATGGCTTTGGGCGTCCGCCCCTTGAAAGCTGAACGTTAGGACAAAACCAGTACATTGGGTATAGCCGGTTCCACCAGGACCCTTGCCGTTTCGAAAATCACCGACAACCATGTCACCCTCCGTACAAATCGGGAAGGCCGTTCGTTTGAAGGCCGGATTCTGCAAGTAGGGGGCCATCATTTCCTTGGTCCCTGCCATGGTTTCATTCTGCAGATCACGGTGCACATAGACCGACAGCGCTTGACCATTGGGCCATTGCCATGCACACCCTTCACCTGTCCCCATTCGAGACTGGACCGCAACCAACTTTGGGGCTGAGAGCAGGCTACAGACTTGAGCTGCCATGGGGCTCTCTGCATGGCTCTGGGATGCGATCAGCAACCCACACATGACAATGAACTGTCGCAGCCTCATATTGTGTGTTCCCATGAAAACGTTACCGGATGTGGTTGGGCTGAACGGCGGCCACCAGTCGTGGCACGGGACGAATCATATGTGGGATTGTAGCCTCTCGATGCTGCTCGATCAATGGCCGTCTATATGCGTAGCTCCGTGCATGAGCCGGACTCTGAGCCTGCTCGATTTAGGAAGGTGTGTCGTAGGCAACGGCCCAAGATCTACCCTTCCTATGGATTTCCCCGGTGATTGGACTACATATGCTTGTGGGTGTTACGGCCTCGGCTTGGGGGATGAGTCCGGGTGGTTTCTGGAGATCAGCATGACCCTGGTGGTCCTGGGCTCGTCGGTGGGCCTCTCTCTCATACTGAGGATGACCTCGCGAGGCTCAAATCCCCATTCCTCAAATGCGAGATGAGTGGTGGAACGGTAGTGAGTCCGGGATACCACCAATCCTTCGCCAGATTGGAGATCATAGCCCCGTACACGTTGATAGCCGCTTGCCGGCCGGTAGTCGTATAGGAATAGATGACTGTCGGGTGCCCAATGAAAATTTAGGACTTCCCCCTCCGTGATCACATCGATTTCCTGTACCACCATCGTGGAAAGATCGAGGAGACCCACGAGCGTGTGGTGGTCTACCGTGGAAAATGCCGCATATCGCCCATTCGGCGATACCTGCACAAGACCGAATCGCTTTGGACGGAAATACAGGCCAGGTGCAATCGTCGATTCAGGCGGTAGGCTTTCTAGCGTGAGCCGACGAGGCGCTGCCGGATCAGCAGGGCTGATTACAAGGGTTTGCTGATCCGGGGAAAGATTCACAGGTGGGAAGGTGACGGGAGTCACCGTGCTGCAAGCCAACAAGCATCCCGTGTACACGAAGATGTTCACTGAAGGCCACCTGTAGGGACAACCGAGCTTTGCAAGAGTACGTTGCTCAGAGTCCGGGGATGGGCCGTGTTGTCGCACCAGCCCAGAAGTAGTTTCCATCGGCGTCTTTATACCAATGGGCATTGCCGTTGACGCTGAGTCCATTGCTTGTCCAGCCTTGATACGAGAGCTTTTTGCCGCCCTTGACCGTGCGGACAAGGGGAGCGGCGGAGGTCGGAGCCATTTCTCGAATGTTCACGTCGACGCGAGTCTGCACGATACCCGGTTTCTTCACAAAATTAAACGTAGCCGGACTCTGATGGATGTCATTGGCCATGTCGACGAGCTTGTCGAGGTCGACTTCGAGCCCGGGGCAGGTCTTATCGCCACGGATCTCACGATGGCCGATGATATGATCACGATCGCAGGGGATCGTCCACCGTCGGCAAATCTCCTCGACCAAGCCGGCGCTGGCCTGATATAGCGCGTCCGACCAAGGCGTATCCTCTGATCCCTCGTGCTCAATTCCGATCGTATACCAATTAGGGCTCACATCGGCCTTCAATAATCGCCAGGTGGGAGAGACGATGCGGCCTGCATGCCAGGCTCGATCACTTTCCCCCACATATTGATGAATCTCCCCTGTCTTTCCAATTCCATAATGAGCGGATACACCCGATTCCTCATTCGTGAACCACGCGTCCGTCCCCTTGAGGGTGCCCTCCATGATATGAATAACGACTGCTTCCGGTCTGTACCCCTCCCGCCCCTTGTCTTTGTTTGGACTGCCGATCCAGTGGATTGCCATGGGTTCCCTCCTTGAGCGTTGCCTCATCTTCTCTGCCGACTACTGCCCTCAGTCTCGATCCAGGGCGGCAGTCACGGTCGAGCGTGAACGAACCTCCCTGCCGGTCTATCTCTTGGTCGGGATATGAAACGACATCGTCGTGCTAGTTCGCTTCATGGTTCCCAACGAAATAGCGTCGTTTGATGTCATGTTCTGAACCCTTCTTGTAATGGATTGGCACCCACTTGCTCCAGTCCTCGTACAGATCTTGTGGTTTCCAAGTATTGATTGCCGCTGACCCGAATTGCTCAATGTGACGCTTGACTGACTCACGAAATCGATGGTGGGCAAACAAGCGCATGAATTCACCGAAGTAGATATCTGCCACGCGTTGATTACCTCGGATCACCACCATGTTTTCGTCGTTGGTACTTACGCTGGCTTCGCTGAAATTTGCGGACCCTGTCAACGTGAGGGGGGCATTGCCTAATGGGTCTATGAGCATGAACTTCGTGTGGATCCAGTTCACATTGACACCGATACCATTGCCTTCCTGATGCCACCCATCGATCCAGTCCACAAATATGTTGTTGCCTAATGCCATGCCAACATTTGGCAAACGGCGGATGCGTTCGATCTCAGCAATAGCTGCCGCACGTGACGCTGCATTGCCTCCATTGACGTATTTGTCCAACATCGCGAATCGCAACACGCCATCGTTCTTGTCAAATACCGGGCGAAAGTCCTTAACGATGCCGAATGGGAAGGTCATGAATAACGGTTTGGGGGAATTGGCCAGCTCGATCCACCAGTCAAACACTCCGCGGCCATGATGTGGAGAAAAGATGGGTGTCAGCGCATCGGACTCGTCTCTAGGAGGCAAGGCATTGTCGGTCTCCGCCCAATCCTTGAGGTTTTCGGCAGGCGGGTCATTTTTGAGTTGGTCCCAATAGGCAAGAAACTGCTTGGCCAACGGGCCATCGTGAATCACGTGCCCGACGTTGAGTTGCCCATACAGTGCATTGCGGCTGATATTGGTTGAGCCGGTCCAGACCGAAGTGGGCCTGCCGTTCTTACTGAGTACGATGAATTTGTTGTGCATCAGTTTCGCATTGACGCGCGGAAAGCAAATGCTCTTGATCTGTGCGTCAGCGATTGCCTGCGCGTTGGTCTTGCCGGTATCGTCGTCCAACCCGTGATAAATGATTGCGACATCTGCCCCGGCCTGCTTGGCCGTTTTGAATGCCGTCAATACGTCTGTCCATGGCTGTTGTTCAGGTCGGTGCAGCTCATAGAAGGCGGCGCGCAAACTATAGGTCTTGTCCGTTGCCTTCGCGATGAATTCCAGCAATGCCGGAACGAGGTCGCGTCCCAACCATGCATAGGCCGGCTCGCCGGCTTCGTCGAGCGTCTGACCTGGGAAGCGTTTGACAAAGGCTTGCGATGCGATGGCGCCTCGATTGAAGTGCACTTCGTGTTTGTCATCGGCCAGAGGTTCCGTACTGATCGTGATGGTGGTCGCGGATTTTTCTGCGAGTGCACCAGGTCGCTTGTACATAGGAATGACCCGGTAGCGATATCTGTATCCTGGTTTGGCTGTGTAGTCGGCCCACTGGAACGCCTGGAAAGGATGCTCATGACTGCTGACATCATTCAATCCGGTAGAGGGGCGGATGCTGGGAAAGGTCTTGTTCCCCCTCAACCATATGGTTTCGTCTTCGATGAGGTCAGTACGCTGGATGGCAAATCCCAGGAGCCCCTTTGCGTCCGACTCTTTCATGTCGAATGCAAGGAAAATGACATGGGTTCCGCTGATCGCCCTGACGTTGACCAGTCCTGAGGCCGTTGTTCGCATGAGGTTCCTCCATGGCTTGGCTCATTTTCTGTGCATCAAATCACACGACGGTGTGTCTAAATGCACTAAGCGTGCTGTTCCGAGTTCGCCGATCTCTCGAATCTCATGATCAGCAACCAGGTTCGATTCACCATCCATGAGCAGAGGCCAGGGTGACCCTGATTGAAGGATTGGTCAAGGTGCTCGGCTCAGGTTGACGGTCTTGTTTCGATGCAACCTCCTGGTCTCGCTCAGGAGACAATAAACTGCGCCGTTCCTCTCAAATACACGGCCGAATAGAGGAGCTGCGGACCTGGAGGTGGCCCAGCAATTGTGGTTGGAGCCGTTGTCCTGACTCCCAGTACTTTAATCCTTGTCCCGCTGGACTGAGGCATCACGGTGACTGCAGGCACGACCAGTGAAAATGACACGGTTCGTAGATCAGGAATCGCTTCGAGTGTGACCGTGACGACCTGACCGAGAGCTGTCTCCTCGATATGGATCTCCGCACCGCTGAAGGAGAGGCTCAGAAGATTGTCACGATAACTGAAAATCGGTCCGCCCAAAATACTCGTCGTGGAGTAGGTGACGTGAATGGTCCCACCACTGAGTTCGAATAGGTTCGCATTCGTAAAGCCGTCCATGGTCATTTCCTCCGTACAATAAGGTAGATAAAGAGACCGCCTTGATTCATCCTTGTGACGATAAGGCTTTTGTTTTCTGTGCCTCGATGACCAGTTCGACAGTCCCAGGTGCGTCATATCGTTTGCGATGCAATCATCGTGCAATGCGCACGGTTTTTATGAATCATGCGTCCCTTCAATGGTTTCAACAGTTCAGTAGAGTCTTCTTTCGCTGAGGGATGTATCAAGATCGATACGAATAGCATCGTATTTGATCCAGTGGCTATAGGACCGGACCATATTCCACATATTCAAAGGGGGCATAAGTTTGTTCTGAATGGGTGTGTGAGCGGGAATTAGCCGACAGCGAACTCCTCAAGCCGGAACAGCAAACTGTTCTGTGCAGGTTGGACCCGTCCTACAGTCCTGCAAGATGCAGCGCAATCGCGTGTGAGATCTGCTGACCGGTCGCACTCTCAAACACGCTGTACGCTGGGCTGGGATTAACTTCAAAACAATACACTCTGCCGTCAGGGGAAAATCTCAAATCAAGGCCGGCTAGGCCAAGGTCCATCTCCTCCGTCAGGCGCACACATGCGTCTTCCACATCGTCGGGTAATTCAAATGAGTTAAACTGCGCACCTTGAGGCGACCGATCGTATCGATAGTCGATGGCGGCGCTATGCACTCTGGTTGCAAATACGTGTCGGCCGGCGACATGGACCCTTACATCAAATCCGTCAACCCACTCTTGAACTTGGATAGGACAATGTTTGAGGAGACTCAGGCGGTCTCGATCGCGCCTTGTAAACTCCGTGACGATGGATCGTTCGCCGCTGATCGATTTGACGATGGTGCGAGGGTGTTGCTCACAGAAAGCTAAGATCGTCTCCGAATCACTTGAGACAAGGGTCTCGGGGATGTAAAAGCGTCGACGGATCAGGAGCGCTTGATAAGGTTTGGAATTATTGGAGGCATTTGCGTAAGTCCGATTGACGACTCGAGCTGGGGTTAATTCCAGCCATTCTTCCAGCGCACAGTGGGTCTTGCAGGCGTGGATTACTCTCGGATCATCAGCGTGACGCTGCTGAAGCTCGGGGAGCGCAGCCCAACTTGCCAGCCGGGTGTAGGCACCCACTACTTCTTCAAGCGCAACTCTGCCATCCGGTCCTTCGAGGTAGCCAGATAAACCCATTTCATTGCTTTGAACGAAGCATGTTGATTTGGATACCTGTTGTTGGTCCCAGAAGAAGAAATCCATTCCCAGACGAGCCAGCGCATTCGCAGTTAAGGTCATGGGTGATTCAGTGGGGACACCCAGTAGTAGGACTCTGTTCATCTTGACTCAACCAAAGTCTCATCGATTGCTGCCACAAGCGCATCCCCACCTGTCGCAAACGGAGGGAGTGGAGTCAACCGTGTGAAGACTGGTCGACCCGATGAAAGATAAAAATCGGCCCGGCAGAGTTGGATATTTGCCAAGCGCGCCAGAGCGCACAGGCGATCGTTGTCTCGATCTGCGAGAATGCTAAATGGATCAACGACTCGACTTCCAACGACGAATGCGAAGGCGTGATTCGTCCCTGCCCTTGCCAACGACGTCTGGTCGGTCTCCTCAGATGACCATGGAGCAACCGCAAATCCGACCTGTGCCGCCAACGAGCGCCAGTGCCCATCACTAAAGCACTGGCCGTAGAGATTGGCACCGGTTGGGCGGTTCAAAACTGGGCAAGTAAGCATTTCCAAAAACGCAGCAACGGCCGCCCGCCATTCCTCTGCAAGAAAGAGTGAGTCGGCGGCACGTCCTGTTGTGGAAACCACGGGAGGTAGTTCATGAAGGCGATTGATCAAGCCTGCAAGTCGATTATCCAAGGTCAGACCACGGGAAAGGCAAAGGCTGGCATGGGTGGAGTTCGTGCCAATAGACAAGCGAAGGTCGGATTTGATCAGGACTTCTTCCGGGAGGACGAGTTCGACCTGACGCCCCCTGGTTTGCAGTTGTCTTGCAAGCCAGAGGGCATGGGTATCTTCCGGAGAACACAATATACAAATCATTCTCTCAGCCTATGTGCCTATGGATTGTGACTATGCCCGCCGAGAATATCATTTCTCCGATTGAGCAAGTCTTCCTGCAGACCCGTCACATCCGGTGACGAACCCGGGTTAATCCCAAAGGCAGCTTGGGATAAATCCGGTCTCAACTCAGGTCGGATAAATGGTTCACCGAACGGTACTTCCCGGATCTCTTTCACCTCTTTCGGACCGCCTTCCTTAAGCTCTTTGGGAAGCAGTTCTTTTGGTTGTCCCTCCTTCAATTCTTTCGGTAAGCCCTCCTTGAGTTCCTTGGGCAGGCGCTCCTTCAATTCCTTAGATACACGCTCCTTTAGCTCTTTCGGCTGTAGTTCCTTGAATTCCTTGGGGAGTCTTTCTTTGAGTTCCTTTGGCTGCCGGTCCTTCAACTCCTTGAAGAGAACCTTAGGTCTGCATTCGGGGTCTACCGTATCATAGGTATATCCCAAGGCTCGATGGTCTAGGAGATCAGCCGGCCTAACGTTTTCAGGTGTCACCGTCCAAGGCGTCACACCGAAGGGGATGGATGTACCGTTCCAGGGCCACATGGTGTCGTTCAGGTTGTGGCCTGTCGGTCCTCCAGATAGCGGAAGAAATGCCTGGAACCCCACCTCTCCCTGGTGCTGGTTGATCCATTCCGCCCAGAGCCTATCCACATTGCAGTGGATTAACCAGAAGACAGGGTCTCGAGGGGCAATGGAGGCATTGCCAACATCTCCACCAACCCACACATGGGCAGCACCATGAGGTGATTCAATTTGGCGAAAGGTGGAATAACTGGAGCTTGCCATGTTTGCTGCAATTGTGCCGCCCGTTCCTGGGGAGGAAAAGATATTGAAGCTGTTCCGACGCAACCCCCAGCTCGAAAATGGACCGGTCGTAAGATTGCCAGTACCTGCTTGGCCAGGACCTCCCATGAAGTCATCCCGCCAAATCAGACTTTCTGTTCCTGCAGGATTAAGATTCTCGGCTGTCCAATCCCAGTATGGAAGATTCACAGAAGGGTCTATGGACTGCAGTGCTCGTTCGAGACGTACGATATACTCTCGATGCCATGGGAAAAACGCCGGCCCTCCATGACCATGCCCTAAGGCACCCTGATGCTGTTGTACAAAGGTGTCGTAGCCACCGTCCGCGCGTAATTGATTGATCGCGTTCGTGAATGCCAGCCGTTCTGCTGCTGTTAAGCGAGTAAGGTTTTTACGGCATCCCATGTCACCCTCCCTGGGTCGCTTTGCGGCGACCAGTCTTTTTAGCCTTGGTTGTGGTCACGCGTTTACGACCGTGATTTGTGTGACCATGCCCCGGACTGTCATGCCCGCCAGGCATGATAATGCGGCCCGGTGCATCAAACATGTAGCCGTAATCGACGAAATGCTTGGCCAGTTCCTTAAGCTCCGGCGACATGAAGTAGGCTTCGTCACACGCCCACATCGAGAGACCGGATTCGGCATGGTGATGAGAAACCTTGTATTTTCGCTTTCCGACGATGACTGTCCCATTGGGGTGATCATCTTGAATAATCACCTCAACACCCTTGTACATAAAGCGAGTCTCAGTCATGGGGCCCTCCTTATTAGCTCGAAGTTACTGTGCTCGCGTTTACCGATGGATTGTGCTCAATTAATTCCTTCCGATTCGTCTTTGCCAAGTGTGACACTACGTACAAGCGTGGGACTCGTAACAGTCTTTACAATTATTGTTGTGTCACGATGAGCCTTGATTTAGAAGGTTCAACTCAGTGTTCTTGAAGCGATCTCCAGGCATTTCTTGTGCCTCAGTTTCATTTAGTGTGAAGTGCATGCATTCCACCGGATTCGACGATATGTTTCAAAGTGCGACAGGCCTGTTTATATCCAAAATGATTCTGGTGTGGATCAGAAAAGATACAGAGGGTATCGGAGACGGTAGTTGCCAAAGGTATTCTATCCAATGCGATTCGAACTCGGCCGTTTGAGAGCATCTGTTTCGGCAGGTAGTTGGTTGCCGATGTACAAATTGTCGAGCCGATCGCGGCATTCCATGCGATCTTACTGCCTCGACAACGCAACTGTGTATGGAGCATGAAGCCGAGAAAGAAATGGCGGCTCATGCCTTGCTCCGGCGAGCTGCCTTCATGGGAAGGTGTCGGATCTCCTGGCAGCTTTCTTCTGGCTGGGCAGTCATGGTCTGGCCGTGGCACCGCTGGAGAAGCGCGCTGAACAAATCATGCAGTGCTATTAATGCTTCTCCCACGACGTGACGAGCTTCTCGTTCGGAGTATTGCAGAGGAATCAGTCGCCGCCGCTGCCATCCTCGGAGTATGAATGTCCGCCCAACTTGGGCATAGGAGCGTTCACACCCCATCACGAATTCCCTGCCCCGGTCGTCTTCAAGAATGAATCCCTTCACATTCATCCTAGGTCTCCTTCTTCCAAGTTGCCGCTGTTGCAGTTCTCTAGCGGGTCCGGTTCCCACCACGGTTCAGCCCGTGTGTTGAATGTCCTCAAGATGGGACGCTCTCCACAGATTAGTCAGGAGAGAATCACCGGGAGACCTGGTCATCGAAACACGTCAACAACAACTGAGGCGTTCTCCACCTCGGCCCAAGACAGTCTCGCAATTTCTGGCTCGACGTTCAAAGACTGAAGCAGCAGAAGGATACCGAGAAATACGGCAATGATCGCAGGCCAGACTATTGAGAGGGCACCAAGGACGAGTGCCAGGGTGATTCCTGCCAACATCTGCTGGGCGAACTGGCTTTTGACTATGATCATAGGACTCTCCGATCCATGGGGTGACAACATGCTCCATCCTGAGGTCTCGTGAAGGTCTGGAACCGACGCTCACAGGATGTTCCAGAAGGAATCATCCTGGTCAGGCTCTTCGAACCCGCCTTAACAGGACTCTATAAACGCGAGTCAGTAGTGAGCTTATGACAGGCAAGGCGCATGCCGCGTTTAACTTGCGGGGCATGCCTCGATTTCAAGGAGTTATCAGGATACCGATATACGTAGTAGATCTTGTATGCGTATCTTTTTCGATCCAATGGATCAAAAAGGATTCATGGAGTGTGCGTTTGGTGAGGGGGTAGGTCGCTGCGTGAGAGGGTGTTGTGTCCCTCATGGTGAAGTGTCTGTGGCTCTGAGGGCCTGAAGAGTTTTGAAAAAATGGCAAGGATCGGACGTCGGTTGGATTCAACTACTGGGCATAACTGATTAGTCTGATGGTCTCTGTCATTCCCATCATCTTCTGACCCTTAGACGGCGACGGATTTCGTCTTGGTTTGTAGACCTGAGCGTTTTATGGGGTGCAGTTTTGGAGCTACGAGCGGGAAGCCCCGCACATGTTTGATGGGGATCTCAATATCCAGATCTGGCCAATACAGGATGTCAGGACGGAGCCGTGCCACATGCCTGAGGCTTGATGAGGAGGCAGTTCGAAATTTGGGGAAATCAATGAATGAAACAAAGAGCTCGCTGGTGGTGGTCAACAGCCAGATACCGTGTGTAGAGATATGGGTTACATCCACTCTCAAAAGGGAATTGTCTTGGAGGAGACGTTTCATCATGACTGCTCCTGCTAAAAAAGCTCGATCGGTCTTCACGAACCTGGTAGTAGGTCGTGTGAGTATCAGCTATCCTGCCTTTGACAGACCTTCGCGTCGAAGAATATCGGCGACGTTCTCTCCATTCACAAACACATCGGCAACGAGGCGATGGTAGACATCGCGCCCGTGGGGTACGATGTGAATGGAGCCGCTGCGCAAGAGCTCTTCCAGCCGTTGTTTGGCGGCAGGCCCCGCTTGGTCACTCATTTCGGGCGTATCGATGCCGCGCAGTCTGATACGCTCGCCTCCCGCACGAATGGTATCCCCGTCGACTGCCCGTACCTGGAGCGTGCTCAGCAGTCTCATTTCGTACCTTGCCCGAGTTCGCAGAGTGGAAAGCCGAATAGGCTTGTGGCTGGCCCCCAGCTTGTAACGTCCTTTGGGATAGCGTTGTGGGCGGCTGTCTGGTGGGCGTTTGTGTCGTGGCTGTTTGTATGTGGGAAGGCGATCAGAACGCTCTTCATCCGGCGATGGGGACCAACACAGATCACATTGCTGGTTCAGGGTTGAGCCAAGATCGGACTGCTCAAGCCGTGCTGCAGAGGCCTCGGATGGTACCGTGAAATACCACCAGCCGATGAGCGCCCAGATTGTCACGATTACACATTGCTTCATGATATGTTTCGTAAAGCATGTGTTGTGCCAGATTTAGGCCAATTGACACGGGTCAAAACGGCGTGCTGCAATGCATTCGTATCTCATTGGGATACATCGGTATTCTTGCAAGATACGAACGACGCTTCATGATTCACGGAGGTTAATGTCATGGATATGATGGGACGGGTGGGGTTGATTGAAATTCCCGTGTTGATCGCCCCTGATCAGAAAGTCTGGATGGATCGCATGATCAAGGAAGGGAAAATTGCCATTCCGCCAGGCGGGACGCTAGAAAAAGGGTCGTTGTATTCAATGTTTATCCGCATGCTACTTCACAATGCCATGGAAGAGCAGAAGCGACAGGAGGCCCTAGAGGCAGAAGACGAGGATGATGAATAGAGGGATTGAGAGCCTGTCCGGTAGGTGAAGGGATGGGCTTTTTAGTGGAACGTGTTTGAATCTAAATGGATACGCCCTGTATCCATTTAGATTCAGCTGCCTGTCTTAAAACGAGACTTCTAATCCAGTGGGAGGTCCCCCCTGTAAAGGCGGGGGAATCTATAGCTTCTTGAATGCAACCTGAGCAGCACGGATGGTTTTCTCAACGTCCTGACTGCTGTGGGCAGTGGAAAGGAAGGCTGCCTCGAACTGAGATGGCGCAAGATAGATGCCCTGCTCCAACATGTGGTGAAAGAATTGGCCGTACCGCTTTGTGTCGGACTGCTTTGCTGTATTCCAGTCGACCACCGGACCTGGGGTAAAGAAAGTCGTTAGCATGGATCCAATGCGGGTTTGCGTCACGGGAACTCCGGCCCGTTTTGCGGCTTCACCAATACCGTTGGCAAGGGTAAGGGATCGTTGCTCGAGTTGTTTATAGACTCCCTTCCCCCGTAATTGCTTCAGCGTCGCCAATCCAGCTGAGACGGCCAGCGGATTGCCTGAGAGGGTTCCTGCCTGATAGACCGGTCCAACCGGTGCGATGAGATCCATAATGTCTTTTCGTCCACCGTAGGCGCCAACCGGCAATCCCCCCCCGATGATTTTCCCGAGCACTGTTAGGTCTGGCTTGATGCCATACAGTGCTTGTGCTCCGCCATAATTCACACGAAATCCGGAAATGACTTCGTCAAAAATTAATAGAATCCCGTGTTCCGCCGTCAATCGGCGAAGTGCGGGCAGAAAGTCCGGTGCGGGCGGCACGACGCCCATGTTACCGGCAATTGGCTCGATAATGACGCAGGCAAGTTGCTTGCGATGGGATTTGATGAGCTGTTGAAGCGTCCGAATATCATTATAAGGCGCGGTCAAGGTGTGTTTCGCAAAATCCTCAGGCACACCCGGTGAGTCTGGAATTCCTAATGTCGCCAGGCCTGAGCCGGCTTTTGCCAATAGGTAATCGCTGTGTCCGTGGTAGCACCCTTCAAACTTGATGATCCCGGTGCGTTTCGTGAACCCCCGAGCGACACGAATGGCGCTCATGACCGCTTCTGTTCCGGAGCTGACTAGCCTGAGTTTTTCCATCGAGGGGAATGCGTGGCGAATTTCTTTTGCCAGCGAGACCTCAAGTTCCGTCGGTGCGCCGTAACTCGTGCCTTGTGCAGCCGCCCTTTTGATTGAGGTGATGACTGCCGAATGGGCATGCCCCAGGATCATGGGTCCCCAGGACAGCACGTAATCGATGTAGGCATTCTTATCCACATCGTAGAGGCGTGACCCTTTTGCACGCGCGATGAAGCGAGGCTGCCCTCCAACTGAGCGGAATGCGCGAACGGGGCTGTTGACGCCGCCGGGGATCAGTTGCTGGGCTTCGGTGAAAAGTTTCGCCGAACGAGATGTTTTCATAACCGGGGGCGCACCCTATCATGGAGGATGAGAGTCGGTCAAGAAACCGCCGGTTGGGACATCGGGTACCGATTACTCAGGGACCAAAAAATGTCGACAGGATCCACTTCTTTATCAATTTGGATACAGCAGAAGGCACGGCCTTTCGATTCTACGGTCAAATTTCCTTGTAATAGCCTACTCTGTCGACGGGTATTGTTGGCAGCATGATTCTTGCTGTACTCAAGAGAAAGTAGGAAAGTGAGATCGCCATGAAGGTTGTGTGTTCTTGGTGCCGAGGCGAAGGTCAGGACGGTGTCGTTGGGGAAAAAGCGCCGTTCGATGATCCACGAGAGACGCATAGTATTTGCCTCGCGCATGAGCAATCGGTCCGGGCTCGCTGGGAAGCACGTCGACAGCAGACGGGAGTTTTTTCGTTTCCTGCAAGGCGTATCCGGAGTTTTGTCTAGCGTGCCGGATGGGTGGTGGCCTTGATCCTACCGCTTGGGGCGGAGAGTCTCAAATGGCCGGTCTCTTCAATGGGGCGCTTCTTCTAAGGCAGTTTCAGGTTTTCAGTTTCATATTTCAGGTTTTTGATTTCTGCACAACGTGAAACTTTGAACATGAAACGAGGAACCCGCTTCCGTCGCTCATCGTTTATGGAACGTGATGCGTCGTAATCCGGAAGAGATATGCTTCGCGAGGGGTGGGATTGAAGTGACCCCGTGACGAACCGGCATGCATAGTGCGGGCTAGCTCTGCCTGATACACCAGCTTCTGAACCGCTTCGGTAGGATCCTATTTCTTGGTAGGTTTCCGCTTAGAAATCGCCGAGCGTTTTAGGGGCGGGTTTCTTTGGGACCTCTCCTGCTCCGCAGAGTGGAACTCCTCCAACTCCCAACGAGGTCGTGTTGCCTTGTTCTGTTCAGTTACGGCAAACACTGCATGAAATGGGGCGCTGCGACCATCCGCGGTTTGTCCCTTGCTCCATGCTTCTCCGGCGTCATTGAGGATTTCCAGCAACGTCTCATACTCTTTTTCATCATCCGGGAGCACCGCATGGGCATCCGTAATGAGGAGGATATATCCCTTAGCTGGCAGCCACTCCAAGTCGGCGAGACATTCTTCTAGAGCGTCCCAATTGTGTCCGAAGTAGTCAGGGAAGGACAGGACCTGAGAGAATTCATCGAAAAGACTCGACGACGTTCGACATTTCTTGCCCTCGATCGTGCGCATCAGAAACCCAGCTGGAGCTTTGACTATCGCTGTGGCCGAACTTCCGCGCGGCAAGATGAGTAGACCCGACCATGGAGGTGATGGTTCGCTGAGATGAGTATGGAAGGTCAGTTTTGCCGACATAGGGTGTTCGCTTGATGACGTTTCTGTCAATTAAGAGGAACAAACGTTCGGTAGTGGTCTCCGGTATAGTAGGCTTTCCCGGTCCGCTGTTCGATCACAATCCGTTCGGCATCACGCCCGCGGCCTCGGATCTTCGGATTGACATCATACTCTCGGTAGCGACCTGGTGGAAGGCGTCGTTCTCGGTTCTGGAAGTCACGTCCCCCCACATACCCTGGAAGCGGCAGACCCCCTCGCTTTTCAAGCTGTGTCAATAGATCATAGGCTTTTTGAGGTGGTGCTGCAAACCACGAGGGATCCTCAGTCTGTGGAGGCAGGAGAGTCGAGAGACTCGTGGTCCGAGTGTTCTGGCCGAGATCGGGACGCGCAATACCGATCGATGGAGTGCAGACGATCGTGCAGCACAGGGTGAGGAGCAAGCTGAAGAGCTGGAGCTGTTGCCGTTGATGGGGTGGCACAAGTCCCCTCATGCCTGAAATGTGGTGTGGACGGGGAGACCGTAGCATTCTCATTTCACGAAGGTCAAACACCCTCCACAAGGATTCACGTACTTGCCTGGATGTCTCCCCGCCTGTTTGTTAGAATGAGGGGGATGAGGTGTGTGCCGTGAGCGAGCCTGAATCACCTTCGTTTCTTCATTGATCACCGTGCAAAATCAGCCTACTGTGTCTACGATCGGTCTGAGCGGCTTGGTGCGTGTGTTACGGGCCGGTCTCTCCTCTCTGCTCGTTGTAATACTTCTCGCGTTGGCGGTGCCGTCACATGCACAGTTGAGCCCGAGTGGGTCAATGCGGCGCTCGCCGGCAGAAGTCGTCAAGCGGTATGTTCTCTTGGATCAAAAAGGGGCGCGTTTGGATGCCGCCTCATTCGATACGATCACGCCCTATATCGGCTGGAAAGCAGAGCCGGCCTGGGAGCGTATCGTGATCGTGCAAAAACCGACCGTGCCCGAGGATTACCGGCAATGGGAAATCGTGAACAATTTGGAAGTCATCATTCCGGTGACCTTTCAGGTATTGGGGGTGGTGTCTCTCGAGACGGCCAGTTTTGTCCCTGAAGACCGGACTGAAGAGGTTCGCTTTCGTGTGAAGGTGGTGGGCAATTATTGGCGTATCCTGTCACCGGTCATCCCTCCCCATGTCGGGCTGAAGCGGATGGTGAGTTTCGCTCGAGATGCAGCTCTCCACGAGCCGGACGACGCGCATCGTACGGTGCTGGCCACCCTCATCGAATCTTTACGAAAGGCAAACTAATGGCACGGATGCCTGTGGACCTCCTGATCTTTGACCTTGACGGTACGTTGATCGAATCGAAATGGGACATCGCCCATGCCGTCAATTTCACGCTGAATGCGCTGGGATTGCCGGAGCGTCCCATTGAAGAGATCTTCGGGTTTGTCGGGGATGGGGTGAAGCGGCTGCTGCGTCTGGCGGTCGGAGAAGGGAATCAGGAGAAATTTGAAGAGGCGTTGAGCGTGTTCCGAGGCTATTATCTCGAACACTGCTTGGACCGGACGACCTTCTACCCAGGAATCGAGCCCATGCTCGAGCATTTTGCTCACAAGCAGAAAGTGATCGCCACCAACAAGTCGATTGAATACACGCGCGTGATCCTGAATGGGTTAGGACCACAACATTTTATGTATATGGTAGGCGGAGACAATGGTTTCGGACTGAAGCCGGAGCCAGGGATGCTCCTCCACATCATCAACAAAATGGGTGTGCCGAAAGATCGGACGGTCCTTGTCGGGGACAGTACGAACGATATCAATGGGGGGCATAACGCAGGCATTCGGGTCTGTGCCGTGGGGTATGGCATGGGCAATCGGCAAAAGATGGAAGCCTGTCAGCCTGATTGGTTTATCGAGAAGCCGGAACAACTCATGGAGATTTTTGTATGACTACTCGAACGTGGCTCGTCTCTCGTAAAGCTTCTCTCCTAACGCTCCTAACGCAAGGGAGGGTTATTGTGGCTCATTCCGTTTCCTGCATGGGAAATCAATCCCTCGTCCTTACTGCACGTCACATTTCACGATTTACGATCTGTGCTGTTCTTATGGCCCTTGGTCTCGGCTTCGACGTCAACGTGCTGTCGGCGGCGTCACCGTCACCGAGTTTTGCCGATCGGGTGATCGAGCATCGGCTCGGCAATGGGTTGACCATACTTATGGTCGAGCGGCATCAGACGCCGGTTGTCTCGATCAACATCACCTTTGCCGTGGGCGGCATCAATGAGCAGGTGGGGCAGACAGGCATCGCTCATCTCTACGAACACATGGCTTTCAAAGGGACACGGATCGTGGGGACGACCGACTACGAGAAAGAAAAGCCCATCCTCGATGAGCTGGCCATCGTTGGGACAGAGCTCGATCTGCAGGAACGAGAGATGGCGGCGAAAGGGGCAACGGCAACAGCGGACGAACGAGCCGCGGTTGAATCGCTCCAGAAGCGGTTCTTGGCGTTACAGACGCAAGCCGCTCAGTACGTGGTCGGCAATGAGATGGCGTTGATGTACCAGCGTCACGGTGGTGTCGGACTCAATGCATCAACAGGGAAAGACCTGACGCGGTACATGATCAGCTTGCCCTCCAACCGACTGCCCTTGTGGGCGGCGATCGAATCGGACCGGATGGCCAATCCTGTCTTACGTGAGTTTTATAAAGAACGCGGCGTTGTCATGGAAGAGCGGCATCTGCGCAACGACGACAGTCCGAACGGTCTCTTGTTCGAAACCTTCACGTCGGCTGCCTTCCGTGCCCATGGGTACGGGATTCCGACCATCGGATGGGGGTCTGATATCCTGTCCTTGACACCGGCTGCCACGGAAGCGTTCTTCAAGACCTATTATGGCCCGAATCGCGCCACGATCGCGTTGGTAGGGGATATCAATCCGAAAGAAGTCATCACCTTGATCGAGCAGACGTTCGGGAAGATTCCTGCCGCGCCGCCGACGCCACCTCTGGTGACGGTGGAGCCGGAACAACGAGGTGAACGTCGGGTCGAAGTGGAGTTTGATGCCGAGCCGGCGATCGTGATCGGCTATCACAAGCCGACCTTGGGCCATCCGGATGACGATGTGTGTGACGTCATTGATGCGGTGCTCAGTGATGGTCTCACGTCTCGTTTGCATCAGAAATTGGTTCGGGAGAAACGACTGGCCGTCTCAGTCGGGTCCGATGCCAGTCATCCAGGAGTTCGTGCGCCGAACCTGTTCGTCATCACGGCGACACCGTTGGCTCCCCATACGACCGCGGAAGTCGAAGCGGCGATTTATGAGGAGGTTGAACGGCTGAAGCAGGAGCCGGTTTCGGCTCAGGAGCTGGACAAGGTGCTCAATAACTTGGATGCCGATCTCGTGCGGGGCCTCCGGTCAAACAGCGGGTTGGCTTCTCAACTGGCTTTGTACCAGGCGCTCGCCGGTCATTGGCGATATATCCTGACGTCACGGGACAAGGTGGCCAAGGTGACGGCTGCTGATGTCCAGCGGGTAGCGGCACAATACTTTACCAGGTCGAATCGGACCGTCGCCGTGTTGGTCAAGAAAAGCTCCGGTAAAAGTGTGACGGCCATGTCGATCAATGAGGTGCAGCCATGAGGATGGTGAGGAGTGAGGGGCGAAGTATGAAGGGATATGGAATTGCTGGCCTGTTAGGCCTGGCCATCCTGCTGGCCTCAGCTATGGCGGCGTGTGCGGGGGGGGCAGCACTGGGTGATCCCAGAACCATGACGTTCAAGCCAGTGGAGTTTTCGCCGCCGGAACCAGAACGAGTGGTGCTTGAGAATGGCATGGTTGTCTATCTTCTAGCAGATCATGAGCTGCCGCTTGTATCAGTGACGGCCATGATGCGAACAGGGAGCTGGTTGGATCCGATCGGCAAGGTCGGCTTGGCATCCATGACCGGTGCGGTTATGCGTACGGGCGGTGGTGGGGGGCTGTCGGCCGAGCAAGTCGATGCGGAGTTGGAGCAATTCGCAGGGGATGTGAGCATCGGAATCGGTCGGCAATCAGGGTCGGCGTCGTTGGATGTGTTGAGCAAGGATCTCAATCGCGGGTTGGAGATCTTCGCCGCCCTCGTGCGAAGACCAACGTTCGAGCCGGCTCGTGTTGAGCTGGCCAAACTACAAGCTATCGAGGGGATTCGCCGAAGGCAGGATAATCCGGGGTCCATCGTCGGTCGAGAATTTGCCAAAGCGCTCTATGGGGCTGATCATCCCAGTGCGCGAGAAAGTTCGATGGAATCGATCACACGGATTACACGGGAGGATCTCATCAAGTTCCATCGTGAGACGGTCCACCCCAATGGCATGTTCATCGGAGTGACGGGTGACTTCAAGCGGGATGACCTGCTGGCGGCGCTTCGCCGGGTGTTCGGCGATTGGCAACAAGGAAGCGTTCCGGAGTTACGCATTCCCGATGTCGCGGAAGTTGATAGCGCTCAACCGGTTGTGCGGTTTGTGAATAAGGATACCTCGCAGACGCATCTTCGGGTTGGCCATCTGTCGATTAAAGAGCAGGATCCCGATTATGTTCCCTTGGCGATCGCCAACGACATTTTGGGAGGCAGTTCGTTTCGCAGTCGACTGTTCAACGATGTGCGAACCAAGCGGGGGTTGGCCTACTCCGTCGGGAGTCGACTCAATACCGGTACGCATGACCAAGGGGTCTGGCTGATGCGAGCGGAAACGAAGCTGACCTCCACGAAGGAAGTGATCGAGCGCTTTGTGGCGAATATCGAACGGATGCGTGCAGAGCCGGTGACCGATACTGAACTGGCTGAAGCCAAGGAAGCTTATGTGAACTCGTTCGTGTTTTCCTTTGCCAGCCCTTCGGCGATTGTCAGTCGGTTGATCGAGTTGGAGTATGACGGATTGCCGAAGGACTTTCTGCAGCAGCTTCGTGCCAAGGTCGTGGCACTGACCAAGGAAGAGGTCCAGGCTGCGGCCAAAAGACATTTGCATCCGGAACGTTTGAAGATTATCGCAGTTGGGTCTGGTGAGGCCTTACCGAAAGCCTTGGCGACGTTTGGAGAGGTCAAAGAAATTGCACTCAACCCGGAAGGATGAAGGGGTGGAGCGCCTCGCTACGGTACATAGGATGAAGAGAATAGAACATACTGCTCAGGGTTGATTCATGCCGCTCGAAGACGAATTTTGCGACATTCTTAAGAAAGCACGGATCGGACAAGGGTTGTCCGTTGGTGACGTGGCTCGAATGACTGGGTTGCCGGGCGGCGATATTACGGCGTTGGAACGAGGTGATCAGCCACGTGATCGTGCAGAAGTACAGGCCCTGGCTAGGGGGCTGGGACTGCGTGCGAAGCCGCTGGAACAGATTGCGATCGACAAGTGGGAGCCGGTGGCCCAACGGATGCCGCCCTGGGTGGAGATGGTACAGGGTTCCATCAACGGGTATGGTGTGCAAGGATACATCTTGCACGATGAGGGAGAAGCGCTGCTGGTGGATACGGCGTATAACGCCCCGGCGATGTTGGATCAGCTTCGCCGTCGTGGGTTGCGGCTCCTCGGTATTTGTTTGACCCATGGCCATACGGATCATGCGGATGGGATTGAGCAGATCCTCCGCCCTCACGAAGTTCCTGTGTATCTTGGACCGGAAGATGTGGAACTCCTCAGTTGGCGACCACGGCGGGAGTTGCTGGTGGTCCCAGATAACGATCTCATGATCAGGTTCGGCCGTCGCACGCTCCGATGTATGACGACGCCTGGACATACGCCTGGAGGTATCTGTTACTGTGCGGATGATGTACAGGTGCCGGTCTGTTTTGTGGGAGATACCCTCTTTGCTGGATCGATCGGTCGATCCAATCCCAAAGACCTGTACTCGCCCCACCTCCATTCCGTGCGCGATCGAGTGCTGACGCTCTCGCCGGACTATCGTCTTCTCCCGGGACATGGACCTGCCACCACCGTTGAGGAAGAGCTCGATCACAATCCGTTTGCTGCGCTTCCATAAGGCGAGCTGATATGGATGGTTTGGGGCGAGAGGAACATCGAGATCTCGCGGACAGGAATGCCCTTGATATCAGGGAAGAAACGACTTCGCCGGTCATCGAGGTTGCAGATACCGATGAGATCGAGCCGTCGTTTTTCTCGAAATGGACGTTGCCGATCATCCTCTTTCTGCTGACGGTGTTTACGACGCTCTGGGCCGGAGCCTACCAAACCTACAATGGCCCAGCGCGCGGCCCGTTGAATTTCCTCCTGGCCTCGCCGGAGACACTCTGGCAGGGGATCCCATTTGCTGGTTCGTTGCTTTTTATTCTCACGACCCATGAATTGGGGCACTACGTTCTATCGAAAATTCATCGCGTCCCTGCGTCCTTACCGTTGTTCATCCCGGGCCTTCCTCATTTTATTGGGACCTTCGGCGCCATTATTCGCATGCGGGGACCGATCCTGAGTCGTCGTGCCTTGTTCGACATCGGTGTCGCAGGTCCCCTGGCAGGGTTTGTGGTGGCCGTCGTTGCCCTGATCGTCGGGCTGAACCTATCGACCGTGGTAGATCGAACCACCACGTTGGGATTGCAGTTGGGCGAGCCCCTGCTGCTGCAGTTTCTCTCATGGGTGGTGATTGGGCCTCTTCCGCCGGAAGCCGATGTGGTGCTCCATCCAATCGGTTTTGCCGCCTGGTTCGGGCTCTTTGTGACTTCTCTTAATCTCCTTCCGATCGGTCAGCTCGACGGCGGTCATGTGGCGTATGCGCTGTGGGGGAGACGACAACGGACCATGGCGCTCGCCTTTCTCCCGGTCCTGTTGGCGTTGGGATTTTTTGGCTGGCCTGGGTGGTTCCTGTGGGCCTTTATGGCGGGATTGTGGGGCCTCGGCCATCCTCCAGTTCTAGACCCTCAGGTGCCACTAGGTCGCAACCGGATGCTTGTCGGTTGGATTGCCTTAGTAGTGTTTGTCGTCACCTTTGTGCCGGTGCCATTCTCCTTTCACCAACCAGTTTGATACATCCTTCTTTGTATGTCTGCAGCACTCTTCGGATTTCCTTGTCCGATTTTATATCCGACCCTAAAGTGGAGAAATGATTGGGGCGGGTCCACCGGCAACACACTGTCCTAAATGCCAGGCAGAAAGGGTTGATAGCGCAAAGGAATGTGTCCAATGTGGAATCATCTTTGCCAAATATCGACCGAGGCTGTCGAGGGCATCTCGCGCGTCCTCTTCATCGCTGTTTGCGCCCTCTCCGTGGCTGCTGACGGTCAAACAACGGCTGATTGAATCGGACACCACGACGGATTCGATGACGCTCTGCGGTCGCGCTGTGGTGTTTGTAGCGATGATTTGGTGGGGATGCACGTTCATCACGACTCCACTCGAAACCAATTATACTGTCGAGTCGTTTCTTCACTTGATCAATCTGCCATTTCATGAAGCCGGACACGTGATCTTCATTCCCTTTGGTCGCTTCATGACGATTCTCGGCGGAACCCTTGGTCAGATTCTCATGCCGATGATCTGTCTCGTGACATTCTTGGTAAAAACTCGTGACCCTTTCGGGGCTGCGGTGGCTCTGTGGTGGACGGCAGAGAGTCTGATGGACATCGCGCCCTACATCAACGATGCCAGAGTACTTGATCTCATGCTCATCGGCGGTGTGACGGGCAAAGAAACCGACGGACATGACTGGAACAACATCCTGACGATGCTGGGCTTGTTGGAATGGGATCATCGGTTGGCCCACCTCACGTACAATATCGGCATCGTCATGATGCTCGCCTCTTTTCTTTGGGGAGGCGCTCTCGTGCTGCGCCACTATCGCCGACTTTGGGAATAACGACCCCCTCTTCCCGCACAAGCGCTCAGCAGAGTCGCAAACAATAAACCTAGTGGCTTGTAACAGGCAATTGTGTACTGATGCGCCGAGACGGATCACAGTATTTCCACTTCACGATCTTCGGGGCCTTATTGTAGTGACGGATGTACCGCATGAGCTTCTTGTCGAGATCGTTCACTGACGTGAAGACGCCTCGCGCGATAACATCGCGCTCAATCTTGGCGAACCAGAGCTCGACCTGGTTCAGCCATGACGAGTACGTGGGCGTGAAATGCAGATGCACCTGGGAGTGGGTCTGCAGAAACTCAGTGACCCGTTTGGTCTTGTGTGCCGAGAGGTTGTCCGCAATCACATGAATCGCTTTGCCCGTGGGCTGGTTGGCCATGAGGTCGGTCAGGAACGCGACGAATTGCTCAGAGGTATGTCGTGCGGCCGTCTTGCCCAGCACCTCGCCGGTCTGGGTATTCAACGCGGCGTACAGCGAGAGGGTGCCGTGCCGGTCATATTCGAAGCCATGCCGTTCCGCCCGTCCCGGCGACAATGGCAACACCGGATCCTTGCGGTCGAGGGCTTGGATGGCAGTTTTCTCATCCACGCAAAACACGGCCGCATGCTGCGGGGGGTTCAGATAGAGGCCGATGATGTCCGCAGCCTTGCGCTCGAACTCCGGGTCATTGGACGCCATATAGCGCTCCAGCCGATGGGGTTTGATCCCATGCTTGGCCCAGACTCGCGCGACCCTCATATGGCTCACCCCCAGCTGGGTCGCCAGCTTGCGGGTGCTCCAGTGTGTCGAGCCGTCGGCTGGCGCCCGTCGTGTGGCCTTTAGGATGCGGGCTTCCGTCTGAGGGGTGTGTGGCAGGGGGGCTTGCCCGCGATGCCGACTGTACAACCCCGCCAATCGTTCCGCGGTAAACCGCTGGCGCCAGTTCGCGACAAAGCCGCGGCTACACCCCACGGCCTGGCACACGGTCTCCCATGTCGCTCCCTTTGCCAGGAGCAGAATGACGCGGGCGCGCCGAGCGGTTTCGGCTCGCCCAGTCCGGCTTCTCGCTTGTCGGGTGAGTTCCATTCGTTCCCGTTTCGTCAGGACAATCGTGTTGTTCATGAACACGAGTATAGTCTATAAATAGGTGTTACAGTCCACTAGGTACTTCACACTTCCAAAACACCGATCCATACGGTAGGGTAACCAGATTTAAAACTTTTCCGAGAGATTCTGCGTGATGCATCCCCAATGATTCTCGTGCCATGAGATATTTGTTCAACAGAGAGAAGTAAGGTGACAGAGTGAGGCGATGGAGTGTATTTGCAGGCATCCTCATCGGGTGCCTTCCGGCTTTGGCTTTCGCACAAACCGGGTACGACTCAGATCATCGATCGCAAGTATCTGAGGATCAGTCGAAAGTGCTTGCCGACCGTGAGAAATCGTCCAAGAGTTTTCTAGGACGATTTGGGAGAGCCTATCTCGAAGGGCTCAATGGGACAGGTGCATCACAGTCAGTTGGCCCCGAACCGATGCGCCGGCTGCCGCCTGCACCGTTTGCCTCCCCACCGTTTCCTATGTCCGAACATGTCGGCCCAGCAATTGGTATTCCAGACTCGACTCCCAACAATTTGCCGCTGATGAACGCATTATCAGATACGGATATCGGACAGGTACTCAGAGGGTCGAGGGTGAATATCTATGGATGGATTGTCCCATCGTTCAATGTCAGCACTTCTCGCAATACAAACATCCCGTTAACCTACCCGATTGTTCCAAATAGTGCTCAACTCTCCCAAGCGGTGTTTATCGTTGAGCGCGGTCTTGACACGTCGCAAACGAGCCATGTCGATTGGGGATTTCGCGTCACCCATTTATACGGAACGGATTATCGCTATACCGCGGCCAAAGGTGTGCTCGGACATCAGTTGCTCGACCGCAATCAGCTTTACGCCTATGATCCGATGGAGTTTTATGGACAAGCATACTTCCCCGGAGTTGCAGAGGGAATAGTTGTGAAAATCGGTCGGTTTATGTCGCCGGCCGACATCGAAGCTCAGTTAGCACCGAACAACTACCTTGTTACCCATTCGGTCATGTTCACCTATGATCCATTTACCTTCATGGGTATTCTGGCAACGATCAGGCTCAATTCTCAGTGGACGGTTGATGTTGGTGTCCACGGAGGAAACGATATGGCCGTGTGGTCCAACTCGGCCCAACCGAACGGCCATTTTATGGTCAAGTGGCTTTCCCAGGATAACAAGGACACCATCTGGCTTGGCGCGAATTCAGTGGGAAGAGGGAAGTACACGAATGGACACGACAATCTGCAACACATGGTCGGCGTATGGTCGCATCGCTTCAATGACACGTTCCATATGATGTCGGAAGCGTATTATGCCTACCAATTTGATGCCGCTAAGGGAGGGACGTGCATCTTTGGCCCCACGAAGTCGTTCGCGCCAGGTGGAGGCTGCGGCCCAACGATCCCCGGTCTCTCTGACTCCATCGGTGCCGTGAACTATTTCCAGATTAAAGTTTCCTCCAAGGATTATTTGACGGTTCGTAACGATGTGCTCGCTGATCTGAAGGGGCAACGGAGCGGTTTCAAGACGGTCTATTCAAGTCATACGGTAGGCTGGTCTCATTGGCTATCCAATGAACTCATTGTGAGACCGGAAATACGTTATGACCATGGGTGGAGTTCAGCAACGCCTTACGATAACGGTACCAGCAAAGATCAGTTTGCATTTCTCACTGACATTATCATCAAGTACTAAGCACGAACGGTATGTTTGAGCGAGTGATGACAGTATCGCTACCTACGGCTTGGGCTTATTTGAGGCTCTGCAACTGATCAGTGATGCGTTTGCCGAGTGCTTGGATGACTTGCTGCTTCGCTTCTTGGAGTGCCGTGGCATCCTCGACGAAGGCTGCTGCCCCCACCGCCTTCGATCGTGCTTCCACTGTCGGGATAGGAGCGTGCCAGTCGGAGCGTACAGCCCACAGGCTTCCCGTGGCCATCACGAGCGCGTCGCTTTCGGTGCCAGGAATGAGATAGGCCCCGAGGAGGGTGGGGTACAACCAGGCAAGGCGGTTGTTGTACCGATCGACGGCCGCGACGCCATCGACGATCAAGACCATATCGGCTCCAAACCGAGCCCCTGCCTGTCGGATCCCCATGATATCGTCCCGTCGCAATGTGACATCCATTAGCATGAACGTCTCCGCGAGGAGTCGTGTATCTCGTAGTGGGGCCAACTCTCGGAGAAGCTGATCTCGATCTGCACTCAGCCACTCGATCTTCCTGATGGGCGGTATGTCGGGAACATCGTGTTTAGCAAAAAAGACCCCGAGGCGGAACGGTGAGGACGGAGAAGCACTCTGATGCGAGAGCGGTCGGTTTTCTGGCGTTGAGGTAGGGGCGACATGAAGTCGTGCGTCCATAGCTGCCCGATTGAATCCCTGGCTGCTCGTGCACCCGGTTGAGATGAGAATGATCAGCGACACGATGATGTTGGTAGTCTGCATCAGTGGGCTCTCGCGTTTTCTTCTGGCTGCAAGCATCTTTTCAGAGGGACAGGACATTCCGTGCAATGCCAACATTCAATGGGTTGATATCGCTTCATATACGTATGGGCGACATTATTCGACGATGGGGAGAATGCGGTCCGCCACTGCCTGTACGACCGTCTCTTCATCGGTCGCCGTTTTCGGACCCTTGAAACTCAGAATCGTTCCTCCGTGACTGGGTGCCTGAATCGTGGCACTGACCTCGACTCGATCACCGTCTTCGACCTCTGGGTCTCGGACGACTGGTTTGCCGCAGATTCCCAAGACGGCCACAGACAGGGTTGCCTCGTCCTCTTCCAGACGGAAAAGGTACGCGCCATAACAGAGATCCCCATTCGTTAGGGTATATGGGGCTAGTGACTGCACGTCTCGTACAATGCCTCGCATGGTCACATGTCGAAGATGGTAGGTTTTCGGCTCTTCCAGAATCTGTTGGATGCTAGTGGGTTCCTCGGCCCAGACTAAGGTTGAGGACATGATCGAGGTGGAGAGTATGAGGCAGAAAAGGTGGTGCGTTGCACGACGAATCATGAGTAGAGACTGATTGGATTGAGTGCCATTCTATCATGTTCTTGATGTGGAACCCGCAGCAGCTTTCTCTTAGATGCTCGCCTCGTTATAATCCCAGGCTCATTGAGCCAAGGAGGGCGACGAGTATGGGACATGAGCAACGACTGCGGACCTTTATCGCAGAGACGCGGCCGAAGTTTGAGAATCTTTTAGGACAGATGGTGGAAGTGCCGTCGATCAGTATGGATTCATCTCGTACGGGCGACATGCGGCGCATGGCCGAGCTTGCGAAGCAGTATCTGGACAGTTTGGGGGCCAATCCACACATCGTCGAGACCGGTGGATATCCCATTGTTTCAGGTGGCTGGACGGTAGGGGCTGAGTATCCCACCGTCACGATCTACAATCACTTGGATGTACAGCCTGCGCAAGAGCCCGAATGGAGACAAGCGCCATTTGCATTTCGGAACGATCATGGGATCTATCATGGACGGGGGGCTACGGATGACAAAGGGCCGGCCCTTACGGCGTTGTTCGGTGCCAGGTATGCGATCGAACAAGGGGTGCCGATCAATATCCGTTTCTTGTGGGAGCTTGAGGAAGAGATTGGCAGCCCCAACTTCCGGGCGGGTCTCAAGGATCGTACCGCGGTTCCAAGGCCGGATTCAGTCATTGTGTCTGATACGATTTGGATCGCCAAAGGGCGGCCTGCGGTTCCCTATGGTCTACGTGGTCTGCTCGGGGCACGTCTGGTCTTACGCACTGGGGAGAGAGATGCGCATTCCGGTGTCACTGGAGGAGCGGCTCGGAACCCACTGGCTGAGTTGATTGAGGTCGCACAGGCTTGTGTTGAGGCAAAAACCGGGAGGGTGAAGATTCCGGGCTTCTATGATGACGTGGTTGAACCTACGAAGGCGGAGATCAAGAGTTTCCTGAAGTCGGGGTTTCGAGTCAAGGGTTTCAAAGAAGCCTATGGGTTCCGGTCGCTACGAGTCCAGGATCCTGCCGATGTCCTGCGTCGGATTTGGGCCTCGCCGACGTTCGAAATTCATGGCTTGAGCGGTGGCTACCATGGACAGGGTGTCAAGACCGTCGTGCCTGGCCATGCCGAGCTGAAAGTCAGCATGCGGCTGGTTCCCAACCAGGTGCCGGAACGTGTCTTTACCCTCTTAAAAAAACACGTCGCCAAGATCAATTCGACCGTCAGGGTGGAACGAGAGGGGATGCTCCATCCATTTAAGGGGAACTTTGCCGGCCCCTATGTGGATTGTGTGAAGCGAGCCATGCAGGCGGGATTTGGAAAGGCGCCGGCCTTCGTGCGAGAGGGAGGATCAATCGGGGCGGTCGTCACGATGCAGAATATGTGGAAGGTTCCAATCCTGTTCATGGGGTTAAGCTTACCGGAGCATGGCTATCACGCTCCCAATGAATATTTCGATTGGGAACAAGCTTCTGGTGGAATGAGGGCATTTGCTTGCTATTTTGAAGAGTTAGCACGAATGGGAAAGAGGTAAAGTTAAGATGTAGCTCTAATTGCGTAGGCTGCTGGTGGTACCCATAAGGATCAGTTTTGAACACGGTTTCACAAAAATTGGTTGGCTGTGTCGTTTCTGCTGCAATGGTGGGCTTCAATTTCTCGGTTTTCATAATTTTGGTCGTCTAACTTGTTGAAAGTGAGAGCGAGGCAAGAAAATCCTCTCCTGTGAGCGGGCATAGAAGTTGCTGACTTAGTGAAAGCGGTCAGTATGGAGTATGGTTGATTGTATAAGGACTGGTTGGGTATCCTGACCAGCCTATGGGTAGTGAATCAGCTCATACTATTGTTGTCGTCATGGTGAGTGCGGCGAACCAAGAGGAAGCGGAAAAAATTGCCGATCTGGCGGTCCGGTCTCGGCTGGCGGCTTGTGCATCAGCCATTCCCACAGTCCGGTCAACCTACTGGTGGGAAGGAAAGATCGTGAACGACCAAGAAGCGCTTATCATAATGAAAACAACCTCCGATAAAGTCATACCTCTTCAAGAGGCGATTCGAACGGTTCACTCGTATAAGGTTCCTGAAATTATAGCGATTTCGGTTGAACAGGGATTTCAGCCATATCTTGACTGGGTTCGGAGCGAAGTGTCTTAGCTCATGGTGGTTGAGAGAGCCTCAAAGGGACACCAGCTCTTAGGGGGGTTGACCGGGAGAAAGAGAAATCGGTAACGTGACGATCTCCACCGGGTAAACCTACTGGGATCAATTGGCAGGGGGGCGATCATTATGGCTCAGGCAACGAATCAAGACGGTGGGACCTATACGGTCGTAGTCTTTCGAGGGTCCACGGCAAAGCCGCTGCGCTTCAGTTTTTCCAAGAAGCTTCTCCGGACGCTGCTGACCTGTGTTGGTATTCTTGTTGTTGCCGATCTGCTCGTCGTTTCCCACTATGTCGTGAGAACGGGAGAGGTATGGGAACTCTCGGCATTCCGCTCTGAAGCCATGAGTGCGCGGGAGCAGACTGCAGCGTTCACGGCAGCCATTGATGATCTCAAGAAGCGAATTGGGGCCATGAATGAGGTCAATCAACGACTTCGGGTCATGCTGGGGATCGAGGTTCCAAAGTCAGGCGATATGGTGAATGGCCGAGGTGGTGAGGACGTTCCCCTTCTTGAAGGAGGGGCCATGCCAAGCCTTAGCGGGAATGTAAATGTGGGGCCAGCAAGTTCGGGAAGTTCAAAGGATGGAGGAGAGGGATCGAACCAACATTCCGCTGCAAATGTTGATGAATCCAAAAACCATCTTGAAGCGGTTGCTGCAGTGAAGGATGGCCTGGAATGGCTCTCAAAGGCAACCACGGCCCAGGAACGCATCTTGTCAGAGCTATCGGAGGCTGCGGAGCAACGGTCCTCACGATGGGCCTCGACCCCTTCTATCTGGCCGGTGAAGGGGTGGGTGACATCGGGTTTTGGCCCTCGGGTTTCTCCTTTCACGGAGAAGCCGGCCTGGCATGATGGGCTGGATATCGGGGCGGCTCCTAATACTCCGGTTCGCGCACCGGCACAGGGGAGGGTGACTTCAGTAGGGTATGACCCGAAGCTTGGGAACATGGTCCGCCTTGATCATGGGTCCGGGGTTGAAACGCTCTATGGGCATTTGGCCAAGGCCTTGGTGAAAGAAGGTCAGCGAGTCGATCGCGGCGATGTTATCGCGTTGGTCGGCAGTTCAGGGCTGTCGACGGGTCCTCACCTGCACTATATGGTCAAACTGAATGGCCAGGCGCTTGACCCAACCAAATACATCTTAGAATAACGGTGGGTTTAGAGCTAAGAGAACCTCTCCTATCCCTGTGTTGGCTACCTGTGTCTCATCGGTTTAACCCAAGTCATATTGGTTTGCCCCTACCCTTCATAATTCAACGAACAGTGGTATACTCCGCCCCCGTGTGATTGAGTCTAGCCAGGATGAGCACCTCTTGACCGACCTGGAAATCGCGCAATCTGTGACCCCTCGCTCCATTCTCGACATCGGAGCCCAATTGGGGATCCGTGCCGAAGAACTGACCTGCTATGGACGGGATAAGGCCAAAGTCTCGCCGGAGATTTTGACCCGTCTCAACACCGCATCCAAAGGACACTACGTCCTCGTCACGGCGATTAATCCTACGCCTTTAGGTGAGGGGAAAACGACGACATCGATCGGTCTCGCCATGGGGCTTGCTCGGCTCGGGCATCGCGCTGCTCTTACGTTGCGGCAACCCTCGCTCGGTCCAGTATTTGGCGTGAAGGGAGGTGGCACCGGTGGCGGGCATGCCCAAGTCATTCCGATGGAAGAGATCAATCTTCACCTGACCGGGGATGCTCATGCGGTGGCCGCCAGTCATAATCTGCTCTCGGCGTTCGTGGATAATCATCTGTTTCATGGAAACCGGCTTTCGATTGATCCACAAAAGACCACCTGGCCCCGAACGTTGAATGTCAATGATCGGGCCCTTCGGGAAATTGTCCTGGGAGAGGGAACGAGCGGACGCCACGGCCAATTCGTCATTACCGAGGCATCGGAGATCATGGCGGTCTTGGCGTTGGCAAAGGATCAGCGGGATCTCCGGGAGCGTCTCCGTCGTATCGTCGTTGGGCTGACGACGTCCGGAAAGCCGGTCAGGGCTGAAGAGCTGGGATGCGTGGGGGCCATGGAGGTTCTTCTGAAGGACGCATTGAAGCCGAATTTAGTCCAAACCTTGGAAGGAACCCCGGCTTTCGTGCACACAGGCCCCTTCGGGAATATTGCCCATGGTAACTGTTCGATCATCTCCGACGCGATTGCGTTGAGGTGTGCTGATTTCGTCGTTACGGAGGCGGGCTTCGGGAGTGATCTCGGGGCGGAAAAGTTTTTTAACATCAAGTGCCGGGTTTCAGGGGATACACCGGCCGTGGCTGTGGTCGTTGCTACGCTGCGGGCGTTGAAGCTGCATGGTGGGGGAGGTGTGGCAAAAGCAGGTGCGCCGTTGCCCACAAGCCTGACGGGGCCGAATCAGGAAGCTCTCTCAAAGGGAATCGCCAATCTGCAACAACACGTGGCCAATGTACGGGCACATGGGGTGCCGGTGGTTGTTGCAGTGAATGCGTTCAAGGACGATCCGCAGTCCGAACTGGACTGGGTGCGTGAGCAGTCGATGGAGATGGGAGCGGTAGATGCCGCGGTCTCAACCCATTGGGCGGATGGAGGCAAGGGAGCGGAACGGCTGGCAGCTGCTGTAGCCAAAGCAGTCCAAACCCCCGGTCAGTTCAAACATCTCTATGACGTGTCTTGGCCGATCAAGAAAAAGATCGAAGCAATCGCCATGAACATGTACGGAGCAGCAGGAGTTCAATTCGAGCCAGAGGCTGAACGCCAAATAGATACGGCAGAAGTATTAGGGTATGGCAACATGCCGGTGTGTATGGCCAAGACCCCGCTCTCACTCTCCCACGACTCGATTCTCAAGGGGAGACCAACAGGGTTCATCGTCCCGATCAAAGAACTCCGAATCCTAGCTGGGGCTGGATTTGTAACCGCGGTTTGCTCGGGAATTCAGTTGATGCCAGGGTTACCGAAGAAACCGGCGGGTGAGCGCATCAGCCTTGATGAGACCAGTGGAAAAATTGTAGGGCTTTCATAACAGGATATTGAAAAAGGTCCCCAGCTTTGTTCTCGGCACCGCTCAGCGGCTCAACGTACCGAAGCGTCCGCCTCACCACTTCGCTCGCTCCGGCCTTGCTGGACGGCCTTTTTGAACATCCTGCAGGCGTTTATGTCTGTTGCAAGTCAGCGCTGTTTCAGATATCGAAAGAATTCTGAATCCGGGCTCATGACCAGCGTGGAACCGTCCTTGAACGCGCTCTTGTAGGCTTCCATTGAACGGGTAAACTCGAAGAACTTCAGGTCCTGGCGGTAGGCGTCGGCGTAGATGCGAAACGCCTTGGCGTCGCCGCCTCCCCGAAGCTCCTCCGACTCTTTGTAGGCCTGGGCGAGAATGATCTCCCGGTCTTTTTCCGCTTCCGATCGAATCTTCTGCGCTTCTTCTGCGCCTTCCGCTCGATATTGTTTCGCTTGGCGCTCGCGTTCCGCCTGCATCCGTGCAAACACGGCCTTCTCGTTCTGTTCCGGCAAATCGGCTCGCTTGATCCGCACATCCTGAATGTCGATGCCGTACCCTGCGGCCTTTTCTTTTGCGCGTTCGGTGACGACTTTCATGATATCGGCTCGTGTACTCGACACAATCTCCAGCAGTTCGTGCCGGCCGACCTCGACGCGCAACTCAGAATAGATGATGTCGTGCAACCGTTGCAGGGCACCGCGCTGGCTTTGGAATGCTTGATAGACTTTCAGGGGATCCGTGATCCGCCACTTTGCGAAGTTATCGAGGAGCAAGGTCTTCTTGTCCGAAGTAATAACGTCCTGGGCGTTTGAGTCATAATCCAACAGCCGTTTGTCGAAGTAGGTGACCTCTTGGACGAAGGGGACCTTCATGTAGAGCCCCGGTTCGGTGATGTTTCGAACGGGTTTCCCGAGTTGGACGACAATTGCGGTCTGGATGACGTCCACAACGAAGAGCGGAGAGGCTCCGAGGACGAATAATGCGATAATCACGGCCAGGAGTGTCAGCA